>NZ_JAVHPH010000395.1:8818-10027 GCF_036170495.1 Azonexus sp. | reverse complement strand
CGGAACAGCGAATCAACCGCCAACGTCGGCGGTCCGATGGCAACGACGTCATGCGCTGAAATAAATTTTGCACCCTCGGGTGCGCGCAACGTTGGAGTTAAGCATGAGCACAACCGCTGTCAAACCCCGTCTCGTCCTGATCGGCAACGGCATGGCTGGTGTCCGCACCGTCGAAGAGCTACTGAAGATCAAGCCGGATCATTACGACATCACGATCTTCGGTGCCGAACCTCACCCGAATTACAACCGCATCCTGCTTTCCCCGGTGCTGGCCGGGGAAATGACCATCGCCGAGATCGTCCTCAACGAACTCGACTGGTACAAGGAAAAGGGCATCACGCTGCACACCGGCAAACAGATCAAGACCATTGACCGCGTCAAGCGCAAGGTCATCGCCGAGGATGGCACCGAGGAAGCCTACGACCGCCTGCTCATCGCCACGGGCTCGACCCCCTTCATGCTGCCCATCCCCGGCAACGACCTGCCCGGCGTGATCGGCTACCGCGACATCAAGGACACCGACGAGATGATCGAAACCGCCCGCCTCCACAAGCACGCGGTGGTCATCGGCGGCGGCCTGCTCGGCCTCGAAGCGGCCAATGGCCTCAAGTTGCGCGGCATGGACGTCACCGTCGTGCATATCGGTCCGTGGCTGCTTGAGCGCCAGCTCGACGAAGTCGCCGGCAAGATGTTGCAGAAATCGCTCGAAGACAAGGGTCTCAAGTTCCTCCTCGAAACCCAGACCGAAGCCTTGATCCAGGGCGAATCCGGCCGCGTTGCCGCGATCCGTTTCAAGGATGGCCTGCAGATCCCGGCCGACCTCGTCGTCATGGCCGCCGGCATCCGCCCCAACTATGCGCTGGCCGAAAAATCCGGCATTTACTGCAATCGCGGCATCGTCGTCAACGACACCATGCAGACCTACGACCCGAAGGTGTACGCCGTCGGCGAGTGTGTCAGCCACCGCGGCATCGCCTACGGCCTCGTTGCCCCGCTCTTCGAGCAGGCCAAGGTCGCCGCCAACCACCTGGCCGGCTACGGCATCGGCCGCTACACCGGCTCGGTGACCTCGACCAAGCTCAAGGTCACCGGCATCGACCTCTTCTCGGCCGGCAACTACATGGGCGGTGAAGGCACCGAGGAAATCCTGCTCAACGACCCGCACGGCGGCGTGTACAAGAAGCTGGTCATCAAGGACAACAAGCTGGT
>NZ_JAVHPH010000395.1:6892-8718 GCF_036170495.1 Azonexus sp. | reverse complement strand
GACCTGCTCGGCATCAAGAAGGAAGACCTGCCCGCCATCTGGGCCGACCTCAACGCCGCCGGCATGGTCTCCGGCCACGCCTACGGCAAGTCGATCCGCACCGTGAAAACCTGCGTCGGCGCCGAGCACTGCCGCTTCGGTACGCAGTTGGCCATGTCGATGGGCGTCAAGCTCGAAAAGATGCTTTTCGACATGTACGCTCCGCACAAGGTCAAGCTTGCCGTCTCCGGCTGCCCGCGCAACTGCGCCGAAGCCGGCATCAAGGACGTCGGCGTGATCGGCGTCGATTCCGGCTACGAGCTCTACATCGGCGGCAACGGCGGTATCAAGACCGAAGTCGCCCAGTTCCTGTGCAAGGTGACGAGCGACGAGGAGGTCATGGAATACGCCGGCGCCTTCCTTCAGCTCTACCGCCTCGAAGGCTGGTACCTGGAGCGCACCTGCCACTACCTGGAGCGCGTTGGCCTGGATTACGTGAAAGGCCGGATCGTCGAGGATGAAGAAGGCCGCAAGGCGCTCTATGCCGCGCTACTTGCCGAGCTGAAGGGCGCCAAGGACCCGTGGGCGACTTCGCGCGAGCCGGAAGCGATCAAACAATTCATTCCTATCGTGCCGGTTACGGTCGACGCCTAAAAATTGCCAAAAATTGAGGATTGCAAAATGAATCACTGGAAACTGATTTGCCCGCTGGAAGACATCCCGCAACTCGGCTCGCGCATCGTCAAGCCGGCCACCGGTGGCGATATTGCCATTTTCCGCACCGCCGACGACGCTGTGTTTGCCATGCACGACAAATGCCCGCACAAGGGCGGGCCGCTGTCGCAAGGCATCGTCCACGGCAAGCGCGTGACCTGCCCGCTGCATGGCTGGAACATCGGCCTCGAAGATGGCCACGCCGTGGCGCCGGATGTCGGGTCCTGCACCAAATTTGAAGTGAAGCTCGAAAACGGCCAGGTTTTTCTGGCAGTTTGACAAAAAAATCTATTTAAACAGGGGAACCACGCATGGCTTATCTAGCACCTTCTGAATTCGTCACCAAGATGGTGGATGCGGGCGAATCAAAAATTTATATGTCGACCCGGGATACGGTGATCCGCGCCTTCATGGCCGGCGCCATTCTTAACCTGGCCGCCGTTTTTGCCGTCACGGTAGCGACCCAGACCGGGTCACCCATTTTTGGCGCCATGCTTTTTCCGGTTGGTTTTTGCATGCTTTATCTCCTCGGTTACGACTTGTTGACCGGGGTTTTTGTGCTGACGCCGCTCGCCCTGCTCGACAAACGTCCCGGCGTCACCTTGCCGCGCATTTTTAGAAACTGGGGGCTGGTATTTGCCGGCAACTTTCTCGGCTCGCTGACGGTGGCCGTCTTGATGGCCATCGTCTTTACCTATGGCTTTGCCACCACGCCCAGCGATGTTGGTCAGAAATTGGCCAAAATCGGCGAATCCCGCACCGTCGGCTATGCTGCATTCGGTGCCGCGGGCTGGCTGACCATTTTTATCCGCGGCGTTTTGTGCAACTGGATGGTCTCCACCGGCGTTGTCGGCGCCATGATTTCAACCTCGGTGACCGGCAAAATCGCCGCCATGTGGATGCCGATCATGCTTTTCTTCGGAATGGGGTTCGAGCACTCGGTGGTCAATATGTTCCTGTTCCCGACAGGGCTGATGATGGGCGGTCACTTCACGATCATGGACTACCTGCTGTGGAACGAAATTCCCGTCGTCCTTGGCAACCTCGTCGGTGGCCTGGCGTTCACCGGCCTGACCCTCTACACCACGCACATCAAGACGGCCCCCAAACGCGCCCTGAGCTGATCGGCCGCC
>NZ_JAVHPH010000395.1:0-6792 GCF_036170495.1 Azonexus sp. | reverse complement strand
CTACACCACGCACATCAAGACGGCCCCCAAACGCGCCCTGAGCTGATCGGCCGCCTCTCAAAAGCCTCAGCCCCGGGCGGGGCTGGGGCTTTTCTCGTCTACGAAAAACCATCATGAAACTCAAGATCACTGCCGGTCAGTTCTCCGACAAGGGCCGCAAGGAGGCGAATCAGGATTTTCACGGGCTCTGCGTTCCCAACGAACCCCAGCTCAGCGCCAAGGGCATTGCGATTGCGCTGGCCGACGGTATCAGCTCCAGCCAGGTGAGCCAGGAGGCCAGCCAGTCAGCTGTCTCCAGCTTTTTGGAGGACTACTATTGCACCTCGGAGGCCTGGTCGGTGCGCACCTCCGCCGAACACGTCCTGAGCGCCACCAATTCCTGGCTGCATGCCCAGACCCAGCAAAGCCAGCACCGTTACGACCGCGAGCGCGGTTACGTCTGCACCTTCAGCGGCCTCATCATCAAATCGACGACGGCACACCTGTTCCATGTCGGCGATGCCCGCATTTATCGCTTGCGCGGCGGTGCGCTGACGCAACTGACCGAGGATCACCGCGTCTGGGTCTCGGCCGAGAAAAGTTATCTTGCCCGGGCGCTGGGCATGGACCGCAAGGTCGAGATCGACTACGGGCAAGTGCAACTGGCCGTCGGCGACCTGCTAGTTTTGGCGACCGACGGTGTCCACGAACATATCGACGCCGCATTTATTCAATCAGCCATTCACCACGGCGCCGATCTCGATGCCGCCGCCAAGGCCATTGCTGATGAGGCGCTGCGTCGGGGGAGCGGCGACAACCTGACCATCCAGCTGATCCGCATCGATCAGTTGCCTGACCCGGAAGCCAACGAAATTTACCGCCAGCTTTCCGATCTGCCCTGTCCGCCGCTACTCGACGCGCGCGCCGAGTTCGAGGGCTACCAGATCGTCCGCGTCATCAAGCGCAGCGCCCGCAGCCACATCTACCTCGCCGTCGACAGCGCAACCGGCGAACGCGTCGTCATCAAGACGCCGTCGACCGACATGCAGGCCAACCCGGCGGCGCTCGAACGCTTCCTGCTCGAAGAGTGGATCGCCCGCCGCATCAACAGCGCGCACGTCCTCAAACCCTGTGCCCACACCCGCCAGCGCCAGTCTATCTACGTCGTCACCGAATACATCGAGGGGCAGACGCTGTCACAATGGATGATCGACAACCCGCGGCCGGAACTGGCCGTCGTGCGCGGCCTTATCGAGCAGATCGCCAAGGGCCTGCAGGCCTTTCACCGGCTGGAAATGGTTTATCAGGACCTCAATCCGGACAACATCATGATCGACACCACGGGCACTGTGAAGATCATTGATTTCGGCGCCACCCGCGTCGCCGGCATTGAGGAAATCACCACCGCGGTCGACCAGATCAACCTGCTCGGCGCCGCCCTCTACGCGGCGCCCGAATACTTCCTCGGCGAGCCGGGCAGCGCCCGTTCCGACTACTACTCGCTCGGCGTTATCGCCTACCAGATGCTCTCCGGCAGCTTCCCCTACGGTACCGACGTCCCCAAATCGCGCACCAAAGCGGCGCAGAAAAAGCTGGCCTACAAAAGCGTGCTCAGCGAGGAACACGAAATCCCCGCCTGGATCGACGACGCCATCCGCAAAGCCGTCGAACCCGACCCCTTTGCCCGCTACGAAGAGCTTTCCGAGTTCATCTACGACCTGCACCACCCGAACCGGATTTTCCTCAACAAGACCCGGCCGCCGCTCATCGAGCGCAATCCGGTGATTTTCTGGAAAAGCGTTTCCTTCGTGCTCATGCTGGCGCTCATCGTCGTCAGCGCCGCGCGCTTTCACTGACCCGGGCCGCCCGCCCACCGCCACCTCACGGACCCCCCGAAACCAATGTCTTTTTCAGGTTATCGCAAAATCAATCGCCTGCTCGGTGCCGACCTTGGCATCAGCGAACCGGAAGAAGTGCACATCATGCTGATTCCACACCTCCACCTGTCGTACCTGCTGGCCAGCGGCGAATGGAATTACCTCCATGTCGCCTCGATTGCCGGCGTCTTCAACGTCGCCCTGGCGCTCGCCTACCTCAACAAGGATAGGCGCGCGATCAACTATTACAGCGGCATCCAGGACATGCTGCTGGCCATCGCCAATGGCCAGCAGTTCGGCGATGCCGAGAAGCGGCGTCTGCGGACGGTGCTGTGCGAAGCCGACAAGTACATCTGCGCCCAGGGCAAGACCGACATCCTGACCGCCATTCGGATGGTCGAGTACCAGATCCAGCACGCCCCGCCCGAAACCGTCATTCGCCCAGAAGCAGCTTGAGGCGCGGTGGCTGGCCAAGCGTCGAGTCCCACGGTCAACGGGAAAAAAGGCCCAAAAATGAAAATGGGTGCGGCTTAAACCTGAGCCATTTTTTTTCCATTGCCCAGAAAATCGCGGTCTCTCCCTATTGCTGCTGCACCGCAATGGCGTTGTACGCCTTGTTTTGGTGCGGGTAGGCGCCCTGGGTTTGTCCATAACCCCGGTAAATCATGGGGTTATTGTCCTGGCACGCAGCTTGCAAAGTAAGGTCATCACAGCGATTTTCCGCCAACGAGGGTGGGCTGATGGCGATGACGCCATGCGCTGAAACAAGCCATCTCCCTCAACGACCGTTGCCATACCCCAGGGGTACTTCCTGCGGGGCGCGGTCAACCCGGAAAATTACCCAAAATGGACAAGAAATCATTCCTGCAGGCTGGCCATACGCCGACGCTGCTCGCGGCTTTTCTCTATTTCGATCTGGCCTTCATGGTCTGGGTCATCCTCGGCCCGCTCGGTGTCGGCATCGCCAAGGATCTCGGTCTGTCGCACGCCGAAAAGGGCATGATGGTCGCCACCCCCGTGCTGGCCGGGGCGCTGTTGCGCATCGTCATGGGCATTCTGGTCGATCGCCTGTCGCCCAAGAAGGCGGCGATCATCGGGCAGGTCGTCGTGATCGGCGCCATGGCTTACGCCTGGCAGGTCGGCGTCCATTCCTACGCTGAAGTATTGATCCTTGGCCTCTTCCTCGGCGTTGCCGGCGCTTCCTTCGCCGCCGCCTTGCCGCTCGCTTCGCGCTGGTATCCGGCTGAGCATCAGGGCACGGCGATGGGCATTGCCGGCGCCGGCAACTCGGGCACCGCGCTGGCCGCGCTGCTCGCGCCGGGGCTGGCGGCTGCTTTCGGGTGGACCAACGTTTTCGGCATCGTGCTGATTCCGCTCGTGCTCGTCCTCATCGTCTTCTGCTTCATGGCCAAGGACGCACCCGATGCGCCGCCGCCCAAGACCTTCGCCGAGTATCTCAAGGTCCTCAAGGACAAGGATGCCTGGTGGTTCATGTTCTTCTACTCGGTGACTTTCGGCGGCTTTGTCGGCCTGGCTTCCTCGCTGGTCATCTACTTCAACACCCAGTACGGCCTTGATCCGAAGATGGCCGGCTTCTTCACCGCCGGCTGCGTCTTCGCCGGTTCGCTGGTCCGCCCGATCGGTGGCAACGTGGCCGACCGCATCGGCGGCGTCAAGTCGCTGACGGTGATGTACATCTTCGCCGCCATTTTCCTCGCCATCGTCAGCTTCGGCCTGCCCGAAGCGTGGATGGCACTGGCCGCCTTCGTCGGCGCCATGCTCGCCCTCGGCATGGGCAACGGCGCGGTGTTTCAGCTCGTGCCGCAGCGCTTCCGCAAGGAAATCGGCGTGATGACCGGGCTGGTCGGCATGGCCGGCGGCGTTGGCGGTTTCTATCTGGCCTCCAGCCTCGGCTACTCCAAGCAACTGACCGGCAGCTACCAGGCTGGCTTCCTGATCTTCGCTGCCCTCGCCGTCTTTGCCCTGATCGGGCTGACCGGCGTCAAGACCCGCTGGCGCACGACGTGGGGTGCTAGCCACCTGACGGCAGCCAAGATCTGACGTAAAGTCGATCTGAGCCAGTCACGGGCGGTGCTGCTTGCGGGTAGCGCCGCCTTTTCAATTTCTGAAAGCTGCCATGCCCTTAAAAGTTGAAGTCGGCCATGCTTCCCTGACCGGGCCGCGCGAGCGGAACGAGGATTTTTGCGGCGTGGTCACGCCTGATGGCCAGGACCTCGAAAACAAGGGCGTCATCGCCGCCGTGGCCGACGGGATTGGCGGCCACAAGGGCGGCCGCGAGGCTTCCGAATACACGGTGCGCGGTCTGCTCTCCGACTATTTCGCGACGCCGGATACCTGGAGCGTGCCGCGCGCCATCGAAACGGTGACGACGGCGCTCAACCGCTGGGTGATCGCCGAAGGCAGCCGCAACGCCGAGCTGTCCGGCATGGCGACGACGCTTTCGGTGCTGGTTTTGCGCGGTCGGCGCTTCTACACGGCGCACATCGGCGACAGCCGCATCTACCGGCTGAGCGAAGGCCGCCTGCAGCAAATGACGGTCGATCACACCTGGGAACACCCGGAACTCAACAACGTGCTATCGCGCGCCATCGGCCTCGACCCCCGTGTCCTGCTCGATTTCGCCGACGGCGAGTTGGCGGTCAATGACCGTTTCCTGCTCGTTTCCGACGGTGTCTGGGGCGTCCTGCCCGATGTGCTGATCGCCGCGGTCCTGCTCGATCATCCCGAGCCGCAAGGTGCTGCCGCCGCGCTGACCAGCCTGGCGCTGGCCCAGGGTGGCCACGACAACGCCACGGCCGTCGTCGTCGACGTGCTCGCCCTGTCGCCGGTGAGCCTGCGCGACAGTCTGGAAAGCGCGGCCAGTCTGCCCTTGCCGCATCGCCTCAAAGTCGGGCATGAACTCGATGGTCTGATCGTCGAGGAAGTGCTGCACGACTCGCGTGAAACGCTGCTCTACCGCGTGCGCAATCCGCGCACTGGTCAGCAACTCGTGCTTAAGACCCTGCAACCGGCGATGGAAGGTGATCAGGGCGCCATCGCCGCGCTGCTTATGGAGGAATGGCGGGCCAAACGCGTCGTTTCGCCGTTCTTTCCGCAAGTCGTGCCGGCCGAGCCGCGCAGTTGCCTGTATTACCTGATGACCTGGCATGCCGGGGCGACGCTGCAGGCCCGGCTCGATACCGGCCAGCATTTCCCGGCCGGCGAGGTCGTCCGGCTCGGCATTGCCCTGCTCAAGGCGATTGGCGCCTTGCACCGGCTTGACATCGTGCATCGCGACATCAAGACCGACAACATCCACCTCGGCCAGGATGGCGTGCTGCGCGTCCTCGATCTGGGTGTCGCCGTCAGCCTGGCCGAACGCAAGGCCGACGACCCGATCGGCCAGGCCGGCACGCCGTCCTACATGGCGCCGGAACTGTACGACAGCCCCGAGCCGCAGCCCGGCCACGATCTCTACGCCGCCGGCGTGACGCTCTACCACCTGCTGACGCGCAAATATCCCTACGGCGAAATAGAACCCTTCCAGACGCCAAAATTCGGCGAACCGGCCCGGCCGACCTGCTGGCGCCCGGAAATTCCCGGCTGGCTCGAAAATATCCTGCTCAAGGCTGTCGCCCGTGAAGCCAGGGATCGCTTCGAGACGGCGGAGGAATTCATCCTGGCGCTCGAACGCGGGGCCACCCGGCCGCTCGCCGCACCGGGCCGGCAGCCGCTGATCGAGCGCAATCCGCTGCAATTCTGGAAAGTTATCGCGGCACTATCGCTCACGGTCAACCTGATTTTGCTGCTCAAATTGCTGCGCTAGTCGCCGGGCAGGGCGATCGCTTAAACTGCCCGCCTCCCCACGATTTTGCAGAGACCATGACCAGCGCCAAGGCAGCATCACCAATCCCGCTCCAGATACCGCGCGGCATCTGGATGCTCGGCTTCGTCAGCCTGCTCATGGATGTTTCGTCCGAGATGATTCACAGCCTGCTGCCGCTGTTCATGGTCGGCACGCTGGGGGCGAGCGCGCTGCTGGTCGGCGTTATCGAAGGCATGGCCGAAGCGACGGCGCTCATCGTCAAGGTGTTTTCCGGCGCGCTCAGTGATTACCTCGGCAAGCGCAAAGGGCTGGCGGTGTTTGGCTATGCGCTCGGGGCGTTGACCAAGCCGGTGTTTGCGCTGGCCTCGAGTACCGGTCTCGTCTTCGCCGCCCGTCTGGCCGATCGTATCGGCAAGGGAGTGCGCGGGGCGCCGCGCGATGCGCTGGTCGCCGACATTGCGCCGCCGGAGTTGCGCGGGGCGGCGTTTGGTTTGCGCCAGTCGCTCGACACCGTTGGCGCTTTTCTCGGGCCGCTGCTCGCTGTCGGGCTGATGTTGCTGTGGGATAACGATTTTCGGGCAGTGTTCTGGGTCGCCGTCATTCCCGGCCTGCTGGCCGTCGCCGTGCTCGTCTTCGGCGTGCACGAGCCGGACCGTCCGGTACACACGGCGCGGCGCAATCCGATCAGCCGGGCCAATTTACTCCGCCTCGGTTCGCCCTACTGGTGGGTGGTGGCGGTCGGCGGGCTGTTCACGCTGGCCCGCTTCAGCGAGGCCTTTCTGGTCCTGCGCGCCGGGCAGGGCGGCATGGCGCTGGCGCTCATTCCGCTGGTCATGGTCGCCATGAACATCGTCTATTCGCTGTCGGCCTACCCGTTCGGGCAACTGTCGGATCGCGTCAGCCACACGCGCTTGCTGGCTATCGGGCTAGTCGTCTTGATCGCCGCCGACCTCGTTCTGGCAAGCAGCGCACACTGGGCCGTCGTGCTCGGCGGCGTGGCCCTGTGGGGCATCCATCTCGGCATGACGCAAGGCCTGCTGGCGACGATGGTGGCGGCCACGGCGCCGGCCGATTTGCGCGGCACGGCTTTCGGTTTTTTCAATCTGCTCA
>NZ_JAVHPH010000394.1:0-1947 GCF_036170495.1 Azonexus sp. | reverse complement strand
ATCCGCGCCTCGGCTACCGGGCGCGACGACTGGGCAGCCATCATTTCTGGCGGATCAAGCAGGAAGGTGTATTCACGGACCAGGCGTCCAGCCGGCCAGTTCAGCTCAACCAGAAAATCGAGGAAAGGTTCGTTGATCGGTTTGACCGAACTTACCTTGACCACCGACTGCCCACTGGGCCGCTTCTCAACGGTAAAACGGAGGTCCAGGAGGGCGGTTGCGAAATCGACGCCGGCCTGCTTGAAGACATCCTGCGGAGCGAGACGAGCGGTCATCCCACCGAGTTCGTCCTTGGTCGCGCCGATATCGAGCTCGGCCCGCAGGGGCTGGCCAATTCCCGACAACACCGTGAGTTTGCCCAGCCCGGCGGCCTCGGCAATCCACGGCGAAATTGAAAGACAAGAAGCAACGGCGAGTGCAGCTGCGCGTTTCTTGAACCTGGTTTGTACAGTTCCGTTCACGGCAAAACCCTGAGCGTCAAATTTGGGACTTTCAAATTAACATCATGTACTTAGCAATGCAAGCTAAACCCGCTTCTCAAACCTGCCCTTTTTGCATATCCCCAACAAATAAAAAGCCGGGGTCGAAGCCCCGGCTTTTTTGGCAAAAGGATGAGTCTGATCAGGCGTCGAGCAGAATCCGCAGCATCCGACGCAATGGTTCGGCGGCGCCCCACAGCAACTGGTCGCCGCAGGTAAAGGCGGCCAGATATTCCGGGCCCATGGCCATCTTGTGCAGACGGCCAACCGGCACGGTCAGCGTGCCGGTGACGGCAGCCGGGGTCAGTTCGCGCTCGGAGATTTCACGATGGTTGGGTACAACCTTGGCCCACGGATTGGCCTTGGCGAGCATGTCGCTGATTTCGTCGAGCGGCACGTCGTTCTTGAGCTTGATGGTCAGCGCCTGGCTGTGGCAGCGCATGGCGCCGATACGCACGCACAAGCCGTCGATCGGGATCGAGCCGACCGAGCGGAAGGCCGGCTTACCGAGGATCTTGTTGCATTCGGCGCCGCCCTTCCACTCTTCCTTCGATTGGCCGTTCTCGTAAGGCACGTCGATCCAGGGAATCAAGGAACCGGCGAGCGGCGTATTGCGGAAGTTCTTTTTCGGCAAGGCATCCGAACGAATGGTTTCGGCCACCTTGCGGTCAATATCGAGAATGGCGGAGGCCGGATCGGCGAGTAGGTCAGCCACGGATGAATGGATGGCACCCATCTGGGCAATCAGTTCGCGCATGTTCTGCGCCCCGGCACCGGAAGCAGCCTGATAGGTCATGGACGTTGCCCATTCAATCAGGTCGTTCTGGAACAGGCCGCCAAGACCCATGAGCATCAGCGAAACCGTGCAGTTGCCGCCGATCCAGTTCTTGCCGCCCTTGGCCAAGGCGTCCTTGATGACGTGCATATTGACCGGATCGAGCACAATTACCGCGTCGTCGGCCATGCGCAACGAGGAGGCGGCATCAATCCAGTGACCATTCCAGCCAGCAGCGCGCAGCTTGGGGAAAACTTCCTTGGTGTAGTCGCCGCCCTGGCAGGTGATGATGATTTCACACTGTTTTAGCGCGTCGACCGTGGAAGCATCTTGCAGGGGCAGAGACGCTTCCTTGCCACCGAAGACGGGGGCTTTGCCACCGGCCGCGGATGTCGAAAAATACACCGGGTCGATATGGGCGAAATCACCCTCTTCCACCATACGCTGCATGAGGACCGAACCGACCATACCGCGCCAACCAACCAGACCAACCTTCTTCATCTCATCACTCTCCGTGAAAAATCTTTTTTACAGCGCCGCCAGCACGGCGTCACCCATTTCCTTCGTACCGACCTTGTTGGTGCCGCGTTCGTAAATATCGCCGGTCCGATAGCCCTGGGCCAGGACTTTTTTGACCGCATTTTCGACGCGCAGTGCCTGCTCTTCGAGGCCAAATGTGTAGCGCAGCATCAT
>NZ_JAVHPH010000393.1:0-1951 GCF_036170495.1 Azonexus sp. | reverse complement strand
TGCGGAATGTTGCCGTCAAGGCGCAATGGGATGGCATCCGTGGCGATTCCTCGTCGCTTTTCCCCTATCGCCAGGACAACCGGGCGCGCTGGAAGGGTGAAATGAATGTGTTCTCGCTGACTGTGGATTTCGTTTTCTGAGGCCATGCTACTTCGTCGCCTGTTCCTTCTCGGCTCGATTTTCTGGCTGCTGGTTCAGCCAGCTGCCGAGGTGTGCGCCGAACTGGTTGTTGTCGTCAATGCCCGCTGTGGTGTTGCGGCCATGACGCGTAACGAGGTTATCAACGTCTACTTTGGTCGCAATCGGCAGTACTTCAACGGTGTCGAGGCACAGCCGGTGGATTTATCAGATAACCATCCGGACCGGGCCCGTTTTTATAGCCTGCTGGTTGGCAAGGATTTGTCCGAAATCAACGCCTACTGGTCAAGGCAGGTGTTTTCAGGGCGTATGCAGCCGCCGGCCAAGGTTAGTGCATCGGAAGAAGTGCTGAGATGGGTGGTCTCGCATCCGGGTGGGATGGGTTTTGTCGATCTGGCCAAAGCCGATGCCCGGGTTCGCGTGGTTTACGAACTGGCGCCGTGAGTGAAAATTTTTTGGGTTTTCATTGAACGTTGAGTTGATCGGCATGGTCATCTTTTCAGGGCCATTGCGGTGATTGTCATCAAGCTGAGGTAATCTCCGCGTGTGCTGTGCTTTCTGGCTTGCCGGAAGCACGCCGCTGATTTTTACAACACTGCAGGAGACAAACATGCCAAATCGCATCATCAGCAACATCATCGCCGGCCAAACCGTTGTTTTTGCCGCCAAGGAAAGCACTGTTCGCTCGGCTTGCAGCCTGATGGCCCAAAAGCGGATCGGTGCCTTGCTGGTTGTCGAAAACAACCGGATCGTCGGAATCTTCACCGAGCGTGATGCGCTCAACAAGGTTCTGGCTGGCAATCTGGACCCGGATAAAACCACTTTGGCGCAGGTGATGGTCGCCAATCCGCAAACGATTCGGGCCGACAAACCTCTGGGCTATGCCCTCCAGTTCATGGTTGATGGTGGTTTCCGCCATGTGCCGGTGGTCGACGAGAACGGTGCACCAGTGGGCATGGTTTCTGCCCGCGATGCCTTGGGTCAGGATATCGTGCAGCTCGAACGTGACCTTAAATTCAGGGAGCATCTCGAGGAAAATATCGCTTAAGCGCCTTCAGAGGACCAGCCAAAACGCGCCAGTATGGCGGCGAATTCGCCGGATACTGGCGCTTTTATTTCTACCCGCCGTCCATCGAGCGGATGGTTGAAGCGCATGCCGATGCAGGCCAGCAACAGGCGCTGGCAGCCGAGGTGCTCGGCAAAATAACGATTGTGCCGTCCCTTGCCGTAGGTCGCATCGCCAATGATCGGGTGGGCGATGTGTTTGAGGTGGCGCCTGATCTGGTGGCGACGGCCGGTGATCGGCTCCACTGCGAGCAGGGCGTAGCGGCTGTTCGGGTAACGGTCGACGGCAACCGGCAGTTCAATTTTCGCCAGTTTCCGGAAGTGCGTTAGTGCGGCTTGCGCCTCGGTGCTGCTCCGCTCACCCCGGAATTCATAGGCATCGCGCTGTCGGGAGAGCGCGTGGTCTATGCTGCCCGATTCCGGCGGATAACCACGGACGACGGCCAGATAGTGCTTCTCGACCGTTCCGGCTTCAAATTGTCGCCCGAGCAGGCTGGCAATTTCCTTGCTCAGGCCGAAAAGCAGGACGCCGGAGGTGCCGCGGTCGAGGCGGTGAGCCGGCCAGACATGCTGGCCGATCTGGTCGCGCAGGATCTGGATGGCGAAGCGTGTTTCGTGACGATCGATTTCCGAGCGGTGGACGAGTAGCCCGGGCGGCTTGTCGATGACGACGATCTGTTCGTCGCGGTAGAGGATGGGCAGCGGCGGCTCAGTGCTACGGTCAACCGGAATTTCAGGCAAAAAAGCG
>NZ_JAVHPH010000392.1:22887-34312 GCF_036170495.1 Azonexus sp. | reverse complement strand
TTCTCGAAAACTTCGCCGTAAGCGCGGGTTTTCGGGGCGTTGGTAATCACGGCGTTGCGGGCTCGGTCGACCAGGGCCGGCTGCTGGCAGGCGAGGGCGATGCCGTTGAGGCGGCCGATGGCTTCGACCGCGGCGGTCCCTGCCTCGGCGGCCTGAGCGGTGTTGGCGACGGTGCACAGGGTCAGGGCGAACAGTGGGGCAAAGATCTTCATGGCGCAGGTCCTCAGGGTTGAAGGGCGATTATAGGGAAGGCGCCGGGGCAGACCTTTTCACAGATCAAAAATGGCGAGTAATTGTGGCAGGCCTTCGCTGATCGCCACCGGGCCGGGGGTTAGGATGATGGCCGATTTGATTTCGTGCATGTTTTTCCGGTTGACCGCAGGAATGGTCTCCCAGCCGGGTCGGGCGGCGACGCGTTCGGGGCGGAAGTGCTTGCCGCACCAGGAGCCGATGATGATGTCCGGGGCGCCGGCGATGACCGCTTCCGGCGTCGGCCGGCGGTCCTTGGCGAGCGGCGAGCGGGCCTGTTCGGCGAAAATATCTTCGCCGCCGGCGATCTCGATCAGCTCCGAGGCCCAGCGGATGCCGCTGATCAGCGGTTCGTCCCATTCCTCGAAATAGACGCGCGGCTTCTTGCCGGTTTTGGCGAAACGTTCGGCGGCGATGGCGCGGGCCTTGGCGATCTCGGCTTCCAGTCCGGCGACGATGTCCAGCGCCTTGGCCTCGGCGCCGACCAGCCGGCCGAGCGTTTCGACCATGCCGAGAATGTCCTCGACGCTGCGCGTGTTGAAGGCGTAAACCGGCACGCCGGCCTTGATCAGGTCGCGCGAAATCTCGCTTTGCAGGTCGGAGAAGGTCAGCACGAGGTCGGGCTGGGTCGCCAGAATCTTGTCGATGTCGCCGCTCGTGAAGGCGAAGACCTTGGGTTTTTCCTTGCGCGCCTCGGGCGGCCGCACGGTGTAGCCGGAAATGCCGACGATGCGGTCCTGCTCGCCGAGGGCGTAGAGCACTTCGACGGTTTCCGTGGTCAGGCAGACGATGCGTTGCGGTGTGCGGCTCATTTGGCCGGCCTGCGGCGGCGCGCGATGTCGAGATGGGCGCAGAGTTTTTCGGTGCCGTCGAGGATGCGTGGCGTGTGGCGTTGCATGATGTCCGGGTTGATGTGGAACAGGTTGTCGCGTTTGACGGCGGTCATCCGCGTCCATTTGTCCCAGTCGTGCAGCCAGTCCGGCTGGGCATCGGCCATGCCGGTGGCGACGATGGCTTCCGGGTCGGCTTCGAGCACGGCTTCGACGGTGACGTTGGGGGCCATCTGCTTGAGCTGGCCGAAAACGTTTTCGCCGCCGCAGATCTTGATGGCATCGCTGATGATCTGCGGGCCACCGACGGTTACTAGGGGCGCTTTCCAGATTTGGTAGAAGACGCGCACTTTCGGCTTGTCGGCATTGGCAGCGCGCAAGCCTTCGAGGCGCTTGCGGAAACGATCCGCCGTGGCATTGGCAACCACCTCGGTGCCGGCCAGTCGGCCAAGTTGCTCGAGTTGGTTGGCGATGCTGGCGATGGTGTTCGGCTGCGAAACATAGACGGTCAGGCCGAGCGCTCTGAGTTTGTCGACCTGCGTCATGTTGTTGCCGCTCTCCCAGGCCAGCACGAGATCGGGTTTGAGGGCGGCGATGGCTTCGAGGTCGATGCGCGAATAGCCGCCGACGCGCGGCACTTTCTTCGCTTCCGGCGGGTAGTCGCTGTAATCGACGGTGCCGACCAGTTTGTCGCCGGCGCCTGCGGCGTAGAGGCTTTCAGCGGCGTGCGGGGCGAGGGTGACGATGCGTTTGGCCGGTGCTTTCATCCGGATTTCCTGCCCGGTGTCGTCCTGGACGACGAGATCGGCGTGGGCGGCGGTGGAAACGAGCGTTGCTGCGACCACAGAAACAAAGGCTGGCCCCACGGTCAACCGGAAAAAAAGGCCAAATTTCAACTTGTTCTCCAGGCGGAAAGCGCCTCGGTCAGCCGCTGCCAGCCGGCTTCGTCGTCAGGCAGGCCGAAGCGCAGCAGCGGTTGCTGGTCGTAATGGCGGGTCAGGATGCCCTGGCGGGCGAGGGTTTCGTGCAGCTCGGCCGAATGGGCGCTGGTCAGCGTGGCGAACAGGGCGGTCGATTTGACCTCGCCGAGCGGCGCCAGCAGTTGGCGCAGACGTTCCCCGGCGGCGATCAGCCGGGCTCGGGCGGCGGCTTGCCAGGCGCTGTCCTGCAGCGCCAGCCGGGTGACTTCGCGGGCTGGGCCGCTCACTGTCCACGGCCCCATCGCCTCGTTCATGCGGTTCAGGATGTCGGGCGCGGCGAAGACGAAACCGACGCGCGCCCCGGCCAGCCCGAAGAACTTGCCGATCGAGCGCAGCACGATGAGGTTGGGTGCTTCCTCGGTGCCGGCCAGCGGCGTCAGGCTGTCCTCCGGCGTCGGGTCCATGAAGGCTTCGTCGATGATCAGCCAGCCGCCACGTTTCTTGAGCTGATGGGCGGCGTCGATGGCGATGTCGCGGGGATGACGGTCGGCCGTCGGATTATTCGGGTTGCAGAGCAGGACGTAGGGCGTCGCCGCAGCCAGGGCGCGCGGCAGCGTGGCGTTCTGCAGGAAACGCATCTTGTGGCCGGCGCGTTGCCAGGCTTGGGGGTGTTCGCTGTAGATCGGCGAAATGCAGGCGACCACGGCGCGCGGCAGGAGGGCCGGCAGCCAGTGGATGGCGGCTTGCGAGCCGGCGACCGGCAGCAGGTTGGGGTTGCCATAGTAAGCAGCGGCGGCGGCTTCCAGCCCGTCGTTTTCTTCCGGCAGACGGTGCCAGGCTTCGGCGGGAAGCGCGGGTACCGGCCAGCCTTCCGGGTTGATGCCGGTCGATAAATCCAGCCAATTTTCCAGCGGAATGTTGTAGTGCGCCGCGGCTTTGCGCAGGCCGCCACCGTGTTCAAGCATTGACGAATCCAATCACGAAAAAGACGGCCAGCCATAGCCACAGGCTACGCCGGATCAGGCTGATCGCCCGGCCAAGGTCAGCGGCTACCGGCGCCGGGCCGGCACCGAGCGGCGGGCGGATTTCTTCCTGGCCATGATAAATCGCCGCACCGCCGAGCAACACGCCGAGGCTGCCGGCGCCAGCCGACATCACCGGCCCGGCGTTCGGGCTGTCCCAACCCGGCGCCTGCGCCCGCCAGCAGGCCAGCGCCATGCGCGTCTGGCCGAGAACGGCGTAGCTCAGGGCCGTCAGGCGGGCGGGGATGAAATTCAGCGCATCGTCGAAACGGGCGGCGAAGCGGCCGAACAGGTTGAAACGTTCGGTGCGGTAGCCCCACATCGCGTCGAGCGTATTGGCCAGCCGGAACAGCACGGCGCCGGGCCCGCCGAGCAGGGCGAACCAGAACAGCGTGCCGAAGATGGCGTCGTTGCCATTTTCCAGCACCGATTCGACACCGGCCTTGGCAATGCCGGATTCGTCGAGCGTCGCGGTCTCGCGCGATACGATCCAGCCGACGCGCCGCCGTGCCTCGTCGAGCCGCCCTTCCTGCAGCGGTTTGGCGATAGCCGCGGCGTGCTCGCACAGGCTCTGCGCGCCGATGGCGAAATAGAGTAGCACCACATCGACGGCAAACGGCGCCCACGGCCGCAACCAGAAAGCCAGCGCCACCCACGGCCCGATGGCAAGCAACCAGGCCAGCCCGCCGCCGGCGATTGAACGCCGGTTGAACCGCTTTTCGATGGCCGAGGCCAGATTGCCGAAACCGACCAGCGGGTGAAAACGGCGCGCTTCGCCGAGCCAGCGGTCGAGCAAAACCGCACTCAACGCCGCCAAGGGCATGGCCAGCGCGCCGTCGATCATCACTTCGGGAAAACGCCGCGCTGCTGAATGTCGTCCTGCATGCTGGCGAGTGCTACGGTCAACGGCTCTTTTTGTTCAAAATCAGCCTGCCCCCACTGGTCGTAATACAGCAGGTCGGCAATCGGCAGACGCGGCAGCCAGCCGGCTTTTTCCAGCTCGGGTTTGTCATGAAAATGGCTGACGTAACCGATGCACAGATAAGCCACCGGCACGATGTCGCGTGGAATGCCGAGGGCGTCCTGGAGTTCCGGCTGGTTGAAAATGCTCACCCAGCCAACCCCCAGCCCTTCGGCGCGGGCTGCCAGCCAAAGGTTCTGCACGGCGCACACACTGCTATACAAGTCCATCGTCTTGATGTGCGTGCGGCCGACGACAACCGGTCCGGTGCGCTGGCGGTCGCAGGTGATGCACAGGCCGACCGGCGATTCGACGATGCCCTCGAGCTTCAACTGGCTGTAAATCTCCCGCTTGCCCTCCGGGAACATCAGGGCAGCCTCGGCATGGGCCTTGGCAAACACCTCGCGGACGCGACGCTTGACCTCGGGCGAACGGACGAGCAGGAAGTTCCACGGCTGCATGAAGCCGACCGACGGCGCATGATGCGCCGCCATCAGGACGCGACTAAGAATATCGTCGGGTACCGGGTCGGGCAGAAACTGGCCGCGCACGTCGCGGCGATTGAAGATGGTGCGATAAACGGCGGCCCGTTCGGCCTCCGAAAAAGATGCTGCAACTTGGTTTTCCATGGATTCCCCTTGTGGAAAAACGACAGCTGCCTGACCAAGCAGCCTGCAAACGATCTCCCGGCCGGTCTTCTGACTTGGACTCAACCGAACGATGCGCCTTCCCGGCCGAAACCAGTGGCAACAGCATCGCCCGTCCTCCTCACAGCGTTGGGCACGTGACGGAATCGCACCGCCTTCCCGATTCTCCGGCCAGCAACGCTGGCCAGCACCCGGAGATACTTTTTTTGAATTTCAGAATGGCGGATGCTAAGCGACGGGCAACGCTGAGGCAATAGCGCCGCGCTCAGGTCGGTGGGCGCGAAGGCGGAAGTACCTTGCCGTGAACGATGGCATCGGCGGCTCGTGTTGCCAGCGCCTCGATGGTCAGCGACGGCGATTCACCGCCGCCGCTCGACGGGAACACGCTGGCGTCGGTGATGTAGAGATTGGCATGGTCGTGGCTGCGGCATGTCGCATCGACGACCGAAGTCTTGCTGTCCGCACCCATGCGGCAGGTGCCGAAAACATGAGTTGCCGAAAAGTTATCCCAGGCGCCGAATTCTTCAAGCAACTGCTCAACTCCGGCGGCCTTCAGCAATTGGCGTGATTTTTCGGCCATGAAGCGCAGGCGCTTGATGTTGTCCGGGCCGAGCGAGGAGTGTATGCGTGCCACGGGAAGGCCGAGGCGATCCCTTTCGCCGGGATCGAGGTCGATGTAGGTGCCCTCGTTGGGCAGGAATTCGCCGATGGCGCCGACCGACACGGCACTGCCGAAGCTGCTGCGCACCTTGTCCTTGAGGCCTTGGCCAAAACCGTCGAAAAGTCGGGTTGCGTAGGAAATGGGACCGGTGAAGCCGATTTCCTGCGTGCTGGAATTGAAGCGGCAGCCGCCAATGGTGCCGGCGATCGCATCCGGCCGATTGAAATCCCAGCAAATGGCATCGGAGGGCAGCCCGGCATGGCTGTTGGTCAGGCCAGGCACGATACCGGCGCTGTTCCAGGATAGCGACTCCATGAAATTGCGGCCGACCTGACGGGAAGCGTTGGCCAGCCCGTCGGGAAAGCTGCGGCTGCGGTTGGCCAATAGAAGACGCGGCGTCTGCACGGCACCGGCGGCAAGAATGAGCCGCGGCGTTTCGACCCGGTGCACCTTTCTTCCGACGACATACTCGACGTAATCGATGCGCCCGCTGGCCTGGCTGTGGATGCGGGCAAGCGGACTGCCGGGGCAGAGTGTAAGACGACCCGTAGCGAGTGCCTTGCGGATAAAGGTCACGTCGACCGAACCCTTGTCCCCCAGCGGGCAGCCGCGGCTGCAGTTACCACAATAATTGCAGGCCGGGCGGCCGTCGTAGATGGCCGAGAGCGCCGCGCGCGAATTGGCTTGCCAGGTCATGCCGAGTTTCTGGCCGGCGGCGGCAAGCAGTCGGGCTGACGGGCTCAATGGGTGAGCCGGCAGCGGGTAAGCTGTGCTGCGCCAGCGGTCGCCCTGACTTTCCGGTCCGGCGACGCCGATCTGTGTCTCGCAGAGCGCGTAGTAGGGTTCGAGATCGGCATAACCGAGTGGCCAGTCTTGCCCGGTGCCGTGTTCACTGCGCAGTTTCATTGCTGCCGGATGCATGCGGTGCGACTCACCGACGAAGTGCAGCGTACTGCCGCCGACGCCTTGAACATGCCAGTAGCCGGGCCCCATCGCCTGGCGGGTCTCGCTACGTACGGTTGGCCCGATCGAACTGTTCCAGGAGCGGAGATCGCTGTCGGCCGGGTCAAGGCGGTCGAATTGTCCCAGCGTGAAGGTTCCCCGGCTGCCGCGTGGCTCTGGAAACTGATGCCTTTCCCAATCCGGCTGGTTCAGCTTGTAGTCCCGCGCCGGGTCGAAACGCGGGCCGGCTTCGAGCAGCAATACGGCCAGCCCTTGCTCGCAGAGGCGCCATGCCGCGGCAGCACCACCGGCACCGGCGCCGACGATGATGGCATCGAAACGCTTATCGGTCATGACCAGGAAGAAGGCGGGTAGCCAACGGGCTGCGGTGGGTTCTGGATGGGCAAACCATGCCAGGCACTCAGGGCGCTATAGTAAAGTTCCAGGGAAATCTGGCGTAATAGCTCGTAGAAACGGCGCGGAATTTCATTCCAGTCAGATTGCGCCATCCACGAAACCACAGCCAATTGCTGATCGACTGCCAATTTGGAGAACGGCGGCCCCCCGGTCATGTTCAGCCAGCGACAACCCAGATTGAGCAGTTTCCGGAAGTCGGGCTCGGTCTTCGAGAATGTCCAAATCTGCTGGTCGACACCAAGGTCGGTCGCCGAGCCGCTCAGCCCGTCGCGTGGCAAAAGAGTGTCGACAAATGATGCCAGTGCAGCATGCTCAGCAGCACCCGGTGTGAGCGGTGCTGCGGCAAAGGCCAGGTTGACAGCGCCACCGACAAAGAAAGCGCCGACGATCTTGCAGAGACGCCGGCGCGAGATGGAGCCTAGATCATCCACTGGCGGCTGGGCAAACTTGGACAACTATGCGTACTTAGTCGAGAAACTGGCAATCGGGATCGATATAGGCGCCAAAAGGATCAAGGACACATGACGTGGTGGTCCGCAAGGATGGCTTGCTGAATTTGCCCTGGCTTTGCAGGGTGATATACGGAACCACGCCATGGCTAAGGTACCCGTCTACGCCAGCAGCGACGAACGGTCCGTTGAGACCGAGACCCAGCAGCGGGGCAGAACGAATGAAGTCGTAGCCGATGCCCAATTCACCCTGAAGTTTTTCCTTGCCGTTGAGGTAGCTCAACTTAAGCTTTCCAGGTTTGATGCCGCCGGCAAGATTGAGGTGAAACGACAGGTTGGCACCTTGGGTGTCGCCATCGGATTTCACTTTGGTATGGAAGACGCCGAGGACCAGGGCAGGGGTCCAACTGCTACCCAAGCTCCAGTTCAGGCCGGCATAGGCGTTGGTGTTGTTCTTGCTGGTGCTGCCCGAGGTTGTGTTGACCAGCGAGTAGAGCGGGGGGGACTTGCCGGCGAGAGCCGAAGAGCTAGCGAGGGCAAGAGCGAGCGCAAGTGCAAGGGTGGACTTTTTCATGAAAGGTACTCCTGGAAACTAAATTGAAAATCCTGATGATTGAGCGATCAGTAACTGATGTTACACACTGTTACTGAAGCTTGCCATCCTCGTTTTGAGGACGATTTGGATGAAATCTTCTGTTATCTGTGGCGTGGTAGTCAGGGTGGTCGTTTCGACTGATTACCGTAATAATTCGGCTTTTCAACTTCGGCGCAACACATGTCATTTTTCCCCCTGATGGTCCAAGGCACCACCTCCGATGCCGGCAAGACGACGCTGGTGGCCGCCTTGTGTCGCATCCTGCAGCGTCGGGGCGTGCGGGTCGCGCCGTTCAAGCCGCAGAATATGGCGCTCAATTCGGCCGTCACCGTCGATGGCGGCGAGATCGGGCGGGCGCAGGCGTTGCAGGCGCTGGCTTGCGGTCTGGCGCCGCAGACCGATTTCAACCCGGTGCTGTTGAAGCCGACGACCGACAAAAAAGCGCAGGTTGTTATCCACGGCCAGGTGGCCTTCGACCTCGATGCCAAGGCGTATCACGACTACAAGCCGCGGGCGATGGCGGCGGTGCTCGAATCGTGGGGGCGGCTGACGGCGGCTTACGAATGCGTGGTGGTCGAGGGGGCCGGGTCGCCGGCCGAGATCAATTTGCGCGACCGCGACATCGCCAACATGGGTTTCGCCGAAGCGGTCGATTGCCCGGTGATCATCGTTGCCGACATTGATCGGGGCGGCGTTTTTGCCCATCTCGTCGGCACGCTGGCGCTGCTCTCGCCATCTGAGCAAAATCGCGTCAAGGGTTTCGTCATCAATCGTTTTCGCGGCGACATCGCGCTGCTTGAATCCGGCCTGAGCTGGCTGGAGGCGCGCACCGGCAAGCCGGTTCTCGGCGTTCTGCCCTATTTGCACGGCCTGATGCTCGACGCCGAGGACGCCATTGCGACGGCTACGGTCGACCGGAAAAAAGCGCCAAAATTGAAAGTCATCGCGCCGGCTTATCCTCGTGTTTCGAACCACAACGACCTCGACCCGCTACGCCTGCATCCGGAAGTCGATTTCCGCTGGATAGCCCCGGGCGAAACGCCGCCAGCCGCCGATCTGATCGTTCTGCCCGGTTCCAAGGCGGTGCGCGCCGACCTTGACTGGTTGCGCGAAAAGGGCTGGGCGACGGCGATTCACAAGCATTTGCGCTACGGCGGCAAGGTGGTCGGCCTGTGCGGTGGCTATCAGATGCTGGGCCGGATGATCCATGACCCGCGGGGGCTGGAAGGTCAGCCGGGCAGCACGCCGGGGCTCGGTGTGCTCGATGTGGAAACGACGCTCGAGGCCGAGAAGCAGCTACGAAATGTGAGTGGTCACTTATCTTTGCCAGGTCAGCCGGCGATGACCGGTTATGAAATTCACCTCGGTGTGACAGGGAGCGCAGATCGGGTGCAGGCCGCCGTTGTCTTGGCCGATGGCCGCACGGACGGTGCCATTTCGGCCGACAACCAAGTCTTTGCAAGCTATTGCCATGGCGTTTTTGACCATCCCGAAGCGTTGACCGCATTGCTGGGTTGGGCCGGCATGGCGGAAAGCGCGCCGGTCGATTTTGCCGCCCGGCGCGCGGCGGATCTCGACCGGCTGGCCGATTCGGTCGAGGCGGCGCTCGACTGGTCAAAGATGGATGCCCTGCTGCCGCGCCAGCCCGGCGGTTAGGCCGGATCGGCCGCTTCGGCCGGCGGCACGTCCTCTTCGTGCTTGATGCGCTGGAGGGCAACCTGGCGCTGGATTTCGCGAAAGTCCTTTTCCCGGCCGTGCAGCGCGTATTGCGTGCGGGCCACGCCGAATACCTTCTTGGCATCGGGGCCAGCCATCAGCTGCCCGGATTGCCGGTCGGCCATTTCATGGTCGCCGAGCGAGAGGGCGGCGCGCATGATGTCGAGGCGCGTCGTGCTGTTGAATTCGGTGACGAGCATGGCCGGGCGCAGGCCGGCAAAGCGGATTTTGCCTTTTTCGACGGAGCTGATGGCGAGCAGGGCGGCAAAACCGGCCTGTTCCATGAGCCCCATCTTCTGTAGTTCGGAATCGCGGATGCCGATCAGTACCTTTTCCGCCGTGATCTTGTCGCCGGCGTTGATGTGGCTGCGCGCCGTGGCCAGCCGGTCTTCGGCTGAAATGGCGCCAGGCATGGTGTCGTTGGCGATGACATCGGCCATGGCGGCCAGCGCCGTGGCGGTATCGCCGTTGAGCGTCGCCGCCTCGGCCAGCAGGCGTTTGCGCAGATAGTTGCGGGGCGTTTTTTTGGTCATTTCGTCGAGGATTTGCTGCGCCTCGGCGTGCTCGCCCTGGGCCATGCAGATGCTCGCCTTGAGGTCGCCGGCGTCGAAGAAATGCGGCGTGTTGGCGACCACCCGGTCGATTTCCTCGCGGGCTTCCTGCAGGCGGTTTTGCTTGTGCAATGAACGGGCAACGCCGGCTCGGGCCCACGGAAATTCGTAGTTTTCGAGGATGTTACGGTAGGCGGTTTCGGCCGATTTGACGTCGCCGCTGGCGAGAAAAACCTCGGCCCGCTGGCGCAGGATTTCAAAGCGGTAGGGCCGCCCGGCTTCGCTGTCGCGGGCGGCTTCCAGAATGGCCAGGGCCTTGGCGTATTCCTGCTGGCGCTTTTCCTTGTAGTAGCCGGCAAAAAACAGCTTCTTGGCGACGATGCGATCAAGGCGCAACAAAAGCCGGTCCGGCGAAAACGGCTTGATGATGTAATCGTCGGGGATCAGTTCGACGGCGGAAACAACTTGTTCGTAAGACTGTTCGCCGGTGACCATCATGAAAATGGTTTCGTCGGGGAGCAGGTTGAAGCGCCGCAATTCTTCCAGCAACTGCTGGCCGGAACGCCCCTCGCCGAGCATGTAGTCACAGAGGATGATGTCCGGCAGGTTGTTGCGGATGCGGAAGATGGCATCCTGATAATTGCTGGCGAACTCGACGGCAAAGGCGCCCACTTGCTGGGCGACGGTACGCAGCGCATCGCGCGCCTGCGCCTGGTCGTCAATGACGAGAAATCGTTTTTTGCTGTAGTCGGCCATCAGGGGAGACGGAGTTCGAAACGGGCGCCGCCCAGGGGGCTGTCGTTGCTCAATCGCAGGCTGCCCTGGCGCTGGTGGCGGTGGTGGAGTTGGGCCAGGCGCTCAGCCACCATCAGGCCGGTGCCGGTTGCCGGCGGCAGCGTGGCGAAGCCCGGGCCGTCGTCGTCGACGCGCAGGCACAGCCAGTCGTCGTCGGTGGTGGCGCTGAGATGCACGACCTGGCCGGCGAAACGGCCGGCATTTTGCACGGCGTTATTGAGCATGTCGGTGACCAGGTCGCGGTCAAGCGGCCATTCGTCGAAGACCTGGCAATCGATGCTCAGCACGATGCCGCGTTCGGCCAAATGTTTCTGCTGGGCGAGCATGACTTCGTCGTAAACGTCGCCGACGATGGTCGGGGTGACGGCGGCCGCGGCGTCGTGACGCATCAGGTGGTAGGCGGTCAACGTGCGTGACAGCCGGTTGGCGGCCGATTCGATGGCGTAGCGTGCTTCGCCGAGCGCGATGCCGTGGGCCGCTTCGGCGGCGGCGATCATTGATTCGGCGATGAATAACTGGTTCTTGGCGTCGTGGACGCCGGAGGCCAGGATATCCAGCAATTTATGCATGTTTTGTCTCTGGTTTGTTTTTGGGCGAAGCCTAGCCTGTCAGGCTGTCGAACGCAGCGTGTACGCCAGGCAGAGACGCAGCGGGATGGCGGCGGCGGTGA
>NZ_JAVHPH010000392.1:0-22787 GCF_036170495.1 Azonexus sp. | reverse complement strand
GTCGAACGCAGCGTGTACGCCAGGCAGAGACGCAGCGGGATGGCGGCGGCGGTGAACAAGTCGGTCAGTTCGCTGGTGCTGAGCGTTGCCGGCATGGCGCTGACCCGGCCGTTGCCCACTGCAAAAATGGGCGTTTCGAGCAGGGCCCGGCGAGCCGACTCAAGGGCGCTGATCGTCTCGTCATCAAGCGCGGTGCTCGACAGCACGAGAAAGTGAATGGCCGGGGCAGGGATGCCGTTCGGCATATCGCCGTCAGGCAAACGCGGCAGCGGCGTGCTGCGCACGCGGGTGTCTTCCTCGATGCGCCAGGGCCAGATGAAAAGGCCAGGGGTGTCGTCCGGCCGGCTGATGCGGACGGGCAGGGTGGCATGCTTGGCGATGACATCGCGCAAGGCAGTGAGGCGGGTGAAAAGGGGCATGGCGTTTTCCTCAACGTGCCGGGTGGCCGGCCAGGCTAGCACAGCTTGCCGGGCCGGGCTGTTTGAGGCTGAGCGGCAGGCCGGCGGCGACCAGCGTGACCTGCTCGCAAACGGCGGCAACGCGCTGGTTGAGGCGGCCCTGTTCGTCGGCGAAGAGCCGCGATACCGGATGCATCGGGACGATGCCCCAGCCGACTTCGTTGGAGACAAGAATGATGTGGCCGGGCAGTTGCGGCAGCAGGTCGATCAGGGCGGTGGTTTCGGCGCGCAACAGCGGGCAGTCGATCGCCTCGCCGGCTTCGGCCTGCGTCGCGGCCTGGCCGGCGAAGAGCAGGTTGGAGAGCCACAAGGTCAGGCAGTCGACCAGCACGCAGGTGTCCGGCGCTGCCAGTTCGCGCAGGCGGGCGGCGAGGTGCAGGGTTTCTTCGATGCACCCCCACTCGGCTGGCCGGCGTTCGCGGTGGTGGGCGACGCGGCGGGCCATTTCGCCGTCCAGCGCCTGGGCCGTGGCGAGGTAGACGACCTTTAAGCCGGATTCACGGGCGCGTTGTTCGGCCAAGAGGCTCTTGCCCGAGCGCGCGCCGCCGAGGATCAGTTCTTTCATGGGGATGCATTGTCGGCGAACGGGTCGGTATAATCCACCCCGATTCGACGAACGGAACCCGGTTTGAATCCGGGGCGGGCCCGCCGCTGTAATCGGGGACGGATGCTGCAACAGGCCACTGGTGAAAGCCGGGAAGGCGCAGCGCTCCGGCTGATCCGAAAGCCAGAAGACGTGTCGAATCCTCTTGGGAAGCCTGTGGACAGGGTTTCGCGGCAGCGTTCTGGCGAATTGGCCAGACATCGTCGCGAGGCCCTTTTTCTTTTTGGAGAATCGGATGCATTCGCTGGACTTTAAAATTACCGCCCCGGATCGGGCCATTGAAAATTCGCTCAAAAATCGGGTTGACCGTAAGACCAAGCCGCTCGGTGCGCTCGGCCTGCTCGAACGCACGGCCATCCAGATCGGCCTCATTGAGCAGACGCTCAGCCCGACGCTGAGCAACCCGCAGATGCTGGTTTTTGCCGGCGACCACGGGGCGGCCAAGGCCGGCGTCTCGGCCTACCCGCAGGACGTGACCTGGCAGATGGTTGAGAACTTTCTGGCCGGCGGCGCGGCGATCAATGTTTTCGCCCGCCAGAACGGCCTTGGTCTGAGCGTGGTCGACGCCGGCGTCGCCCATGATTTCGGCGACGGCCGGGCCGGGCTGATTGACGTCAAGATCGCGCCGGGTACCGCCAATTACATCGAGCAGCCGGCGATGAGCGCCGACCAGTGCGCCCAGGCCATCGCCCAGGGCGCCGGCATTGTCCGCGGGCTGGCGGCGACCGGCTGCAAGGTCGTCGGCTTCGGCGAAATGGGTATCGGCAACACCGCCGCCGCTTCGCTCATCACCCATTGCCTGACCGGTCTGCCGCTGGCTGACTGCATCGGTCGCGGCACCGGGCTCGACGATGCCGGGCTGGCGCGCAAACAGGCCCTGCTCGAAACGGCGCTTACCCGTTATCGCGCCGGCGGCGGCAACAATGATCCGCTGGCCGTGCTCGCTGAATTCGGCGGCTTCGAAATCGCCATGATGGTCGGCGCCATGCTCGGCGCAGCCGAAGCGAAGATGACCCTGCTCATCGACGGTTTCATCGTCGGCTCGGCGGCCCTGACGGCCACCCGGCTGGCTCCCGCGCTGGCCGAATACTGCGTCTTTTGCCACCGCTCGGCCGAAGCCGGCCACGCCGCGCAGTTGCGCGCACTCGGTGCTGAACCGCTGCTCGATCTCGGCCTGCGCCTCGGCGAAGGCACCGGCGCTGCGCTGGCGTTCCCGCTCGTTCAGGCTGCGGTCGCTTTCCTCAACGACATGGCCAGCTTCGAATCCGCCGGGGTTTCCGACAAGGCATGATCCGCCGCGAACTGGCCACCTTCTTCGCCGCCCTCGGCTACTTCACCCGCCTGCCGGTACCGCGCTGGGTCGGCTATTCGCCTGACGGGCTGGCCCGGGCGGCGCGCTACCTGCCGCTGATCGGGCTGCTCGTCGGCGGCGTCGGCGCGTTGGTTTTCTGGCTGGCCAGCCAAGTCTGGGCGCAGCCGGTGGCCGTCGTGCTCAGCATGGTGGCCACCATCGCCCTGACCGGCGCCTTCCACGAGGACGGGCTGGGCGACACTGCTGACGGTCTCGGCGGTGGCTGGGACAAGGCGAAAATCCTGGCGATCATGAAAGATTCGCGCGTCGGCAGCTACGGCGTGATTGCTGTCGTCCTCGCCCTGCTCGGCAAGTTCGCATTGCTGTCGACGCTGCCGGCCGGGCAGGTGGTGGCAGCGCTGATCGCCGGCCACGCCGTTTCCCGTTTCTGCGCTGTCAGCCTGATGGCGACGATGGACTACGCCCGCGACGGCGACACCAGCAAGGCACGTCCCGTCGCCGCCCGGCTTGGCCTTGGTCCGTTCCTCTTCGC
Source organism: Azonexus sp. (assembly GCF_036170495.1). Classification (GTDB taxonomy): domain Bacteria; phylum Pseudomonadota; class Gammaproteobacteria; order Burkholderiales; family Rhodocyclaceae; genus Azonexus. Next base: position 19,881 of record NZ_JAVHPH010000392.1, on the reverse strand, counting down.
GCTGGTTTTCGCCGGCCTGTCGCTACTGCTTCTCGTGCCCGAGCCGGCGCTGATTGCCGTCGCCCTCGCGGCGCTGGCCACCCTTTGGCTCGCCGCAAAATGCCGCCGCTGGCTTGGCGGCTACACCGGAGATTGCCTGGGGGCGGTTCAACAGGTTGGCGAAATCGCCTTCTACCTCGGCTTGGCCGCGCATTTTTAGCGCCGCTACAGGCAAAAACGGCACTCCCACGGTCAACCGGGTTTACTACGTGAAACGTAAAAATTGCCCAAAATTGAAAGGCAGCCGGTGGCTGTCCATCGGCCGATTTGCCGTTAAGCTTCCGGCATCGCACTAGCGTCCGAAATCATGGAAAAACCCCACGCACCCTCCACCGAAAAGAACCGCGAGCCGATTCTCGCCGTACTCTGCGAGGTCTTCGCCGACCGCCGGCAGGTTTTGGAAATCGGTAGCGGCACCGGCCAGCACGCGATCCATTTCTGCGCCCAGCTGCCGCATCTCAGCTGGCAGACCTCCGACCGCCCGGGTTTCCTGCCCGGCATCCGCGCCTGGCTAGCCGAAGCCGCCCTACCCAATGTTCTGCCTCCCTGCGAATTCGACGTCCTCGGCCCATGGCCGAACGGGCGCTACGACGCGGTGTACAGCGCCAATACGCTGCACATCATGTCCTGGGAGGCGGTAGAAGCCTTGTTCGCCGGCCTGCCAACCGTTCTGGCGCCGGGCGGACTGCTTTTAATCTACGGCCCCTTCATGTTCAATGGCCGCCACACCAGCGAGAGCAACGCCGCTTTTGACCAGTCGTTGCGCGAAAAGGCGCCGCATCAGGGTGTCCGCGATGCGACCGCCATCGACGCGCTGGCCCGGCAAAGCGGGCTGGAACTGATCGAGCAACGAGCCATGCCGTCGAACAATTTTGTCCTGCTCTGGCGTATGAGTGACGTGTGCGCCTCCACCTGATCCGCCACCCCAAACCCGAGATCGAGCAGGGCATTTGCTACGGTCGACTGGAAATTTCGGCCAAAATTGAAATGGCCGAAGTCGCCCGCCTGCGCGCTGAATTGCCGCCCGGCCTGCCGGTATGGAGCAGCCCGCTGCAACGTTGCCGGCAACTGGCTGTGCAGCTTCATCCGCAGCCGATCATCGATGGCCGCCTGGCCGAAATGAATTTTGGCGACTGGGAAGGTCGACCGTGGGACGACATTCCGCGCCACGAGCTTGACGCCTGGGCCGCCGACGTCGCCGGCTACGCGCCGCCCGGCGGCGAGTCGCCGGCCGCGCTGCAACAGCGGGCGCTGGACTTCGTGGCTGGGCTCGAGGTCTCGGAGGCGGTCATCGTCACCCACGCCGGGGTGATCCGCACCTTGCTCGCCCACTGGCAGAAGCTGCCGCCAGCGCGCTGGAGTGACCTGCAAATCGGCTTTTCGACGGTAACCAGCGTGTCCCTCGCGCGCGACGGCGCCGACCTGATCGGCCTGAATCGGTAGAATGTCGACTTTCGCCTTCGACGACCGCCACCTGTGACGCAAAACTCAAGCTCGGCCTATTCCAACAGCCAGATTTATCGCCGCCTGCTGACCTGGGTCCGGCCGCACTGGCGCGTTTTTGCCTTGGGCGTGCTCGGCATGGTGATGACTGCGGCGACCGAGCCGCTGTTCCCGGCACTCATGAAGCATCTGCTCGACAGCGGCTTCGTTGCCAAGGACGAGACCGACATCATCCTGATTCCGGCTGCGATGATCGGCATCTTCATCATCCGCGGCGTGTCCACCTACGCCAGCGGCTACTCGATGGCCTGGGTCGCCGCCAAGGTCGTGCTTGATCTGCGGCAAGCCATGTTCCGGCGCCTGCTCTGCCTGCCGACCAAGTTCTACGACGACCAGTCCACCGGTGCCCTGATCTCGAAGGTGGCCTACGACGTGACCAACGTCACGCAGGCCGCCACCGGCGTCCTGACCACGGTCATTCGCGACACCCTGACCATCCTCGGCCTGCTCGGCTTCCTGCTCTACCTCGACTGGAAACTGACGATGATCGCCCTGACCGTCGGCCCGGTCATCCTTGGTGTCATCAAGATCTTCAGCAAACGCCTGCGGGCGGCCAGTCGTTCCGGCTATTCGGCCATGGGCCTGATCACCCACATCCTCGAAGAAGCCGTCGGCGCGCACAAGGTCGTCAAGATTTTCGGTGGCGAGAAATACGAAGCCGCCCGCTTCGACGCGGCGACCAACGTCTACCGCCGTGCCACCATGCGCGAGGCCGCCGCCGCGGCGGCCACCGTGCCGCTGACCCAGGTTGCCGCCGCGACCTCGGTGGCCATCATCACCTACATCGCCCTGCGCCAGTCGGCCGGGCCGAATGGCACCACGGTCGGCGAGTTCCTCTCCTTCGTCACGGCCCTGCTCATGCTGCTCGCCCCGGTCAAGCGCCTGACCGACGTCAGCAATCCGCTGCAGCGCGGCCTGGCCGCCGCCGAAAGCGTCTTCCAGGTGCTCGACGAAATGCCGGAGGACGACACCGGCCGTGTTGAACTGCCGCGCGCCAGCGGCCACCTCAAGTTCGACCAGGTCAATTTCAGCTACCCGGGCACCAGCCGGCCGGCGCTCCTGGACATCAATCTCGAAATCATGCCGGGCCAGACGGTCGCGCTGGTCGGCGCCTCGGGCAGTGGCAAGACGACGATGGCGGCGCTGATTCCGCGCTTCTATCACCTGACCACCGGCGGCCTGCTGCTCGACGGCCACCACGTCGACGAACTCAAGCTCGAGAGCCTGCGCAACAACATCGCGCTGGTCAGTCAGGACGTCGTACTGTTCAACGACACCGTGCGCGCCAACATCGCCTACGGTTTCGCCGGCCAATCCACCGAAGCAGAAATCATCGCCGCCGCCAAGGCGGCCAACGCCTGGGAATTCATCGGCCAGATGGATAAGGGGCTGGACACCGAAGTCGGCGAAAACGGCGTCAAGCTCTCCGGCGGCCAGCGCCAACGCCTCGCCATCGCCCGCGCCTTCCTCAAAAACGCCCCGATCCTCATCCTCGACGAGGCCACCTCGGCCCTCGACACCGAATCCGAACGCCTGATCCAGGCCGCCCTCGACACCCTGATCGTCGGCCGCACCACCATCGTCATCGCCCACCGCCTATCGACCATCGAACGCGCTGATCTGATCGTCGTGCTCGATCAGGGGCGGATTGTCGAACGCGGTCGTCATGGCGAATTACTGGCGCAGGATGGCGTTTATGCCAAGTTGCAGCGTCTGCAGCGAGAATCGCTTACGGGCGAGTCGCTGATCGATAACGCAGGCGCTTGAGGAAAAAGAAAGGCGCCAGTAGCCAGGGGGCAGCCGCGTAGGTCAGGATGCGCAGGCGAAAGTCGGCTGGAAGCATGGTGTACTCGAGGCAGATACCGATTTTCCGGCCCAGGCCTTGGGTGGAAAACATGCTTTCGATGAACCGCTCTTTCTTGAGCTTCTCGTCCAGAACCGCCAGCGTGGCCGGGCTGGCGCCAAGTTCGCGGGCATTGTCCAGCATGCAGCGCAATTCAGCCTTGGTGCTGTTGATTTTCCGGGTCAGCCCCTTGATGACGGTGGCAGCATCCAGGGCTTTTCGCTTGCTGGTCAGGCCGCCGCGCCGGTAATTCACCAGCGGAACCGGCAGCGTGATGGCCGTTGCCAAACCAATCGCCCGGAAGGCCATCACCATGTCCTCTCCGACAACACCTTTGGGCATGCCGCCAAAACGGTCGAACAGCCGACGCGTCCAGGCCTGCGCCGCACCAATGACGTGGGGCGGCGAGCGGCTCCAGTCATCGAGCGATCGATATTTCTCGAGTTGGCCGATCCGGATCGTGCCCAGGATGTTGCCTGACTGATCCATATCGAACAGATAGGCGCCGATCAAATCGGGTTTGCGTTCGTGAGCCAGCCAGAACGCGACAACAGTGCTGACCCGCGCCGGAAGTGAAACGTCGTCGCCGCCGGCAATGAATATCAGTTCGCCGGTGGACTGCCTGACTGCCTGATCGATGTTGCCACCGATGCCGAGATTTTCCGGGTTGCACAACAGTTTGATGCGATGTGGTCCGGCATAGCCGGCAAGACAGGCCTTGACCTGCTCGACGGTGCCATCTTTTGAGGCGTCATCGGAGATGACTATTTCCAGGTTCGGGTAGTCCTGGGCCAGAGCGCCGGCGATTGCTTCGCCTATGGTGTCATGCTGGTTGTAGCAAAGCAGTAGCAGGGTGACCGGGGGCAGAGGGGGCGAACTCATTTTGACGAGGCGGCTGCCAGCAGTTCGAACAGGACATCGAAGTGCTGCTGCAGCGAATAGGGGTAGTTGATGTGTTGGCCGGGGTTGTCGAGAAGACTCAGTGTGCCGGAGTCCAGTCGTTCCAGTGCTTTTTGCAGGGCGGCACGCAGCGCCGGCAGATTGCGCTCGAAGCGCAGGCAGGCGTGGTCAGAGAGGACTTCGGCGGCGCCGACCGTCGTGGAAAAAATAGCCGGTGTTCCGCACAGGATGGCTTCAGGTCCGACTAGACCGAAGGCTTCGTAATGCGACGCGAGAATGACGGCATCGGCGGCGGCGTAAAGCGCAGGCATGTCGTCGCGAAAGCCGAGGTTGATGACATTGGGCGCATTCAGCGGTGTTTTTCCGGCCACCACGAGGCGAACCCGCGGGTCGAAACCCTCCAGTGCCTCGAGAATCAGGTCTGCTCCCTTGAGGGCGTGGTTATTGGACGGGAAGAGCAGCATCAAATCGCCGGAAGACAGGCCGAGCGACTGTCTCGTTTGTTCCCGGTTCGTTCGGGCGGTTAGGGAAAACTTGTCGGTATCCACCGGTGGGTAGAGGGTGACGATCTTGTCCGGATCGATTCCGTAGTGTTTGACGATTTCACCAGCAACCTTGACAGAGTGGGAAACGATGCGTTTTGCCTGCCGGTAGAGTGCGGTTTCCCGGGTAACGGTGGCCCGGTCAAAAAATCCGATCCTTTTTTTGCCACGATCAAGCAAATGGCCGAGGTGCGTTCCGCCGACAATGCACAAGTCAGGGCCAGGGGCCCGCGAAATGCCGATGGACGGCCTCTCGTTGCAGCACTTGCCATAGGCGCGCGACTCGAACAGATAGTTGTTCAGGCGGGAAAAAGGTGTCCTGTCGCGCATGACAACGAATTCGACCCCTTGCGGGGCGGTGCCTGGCCATTCGAGCTGGCGGGTAACGATGCGGCAGGGGATTTTTTGTTTTGCGGCATAAGAGATCAGGTCGAGTACGTGCCGCTCCATGCCGCCGCCGGATCGAATGGAGTGGAAAATCAGATTGAAGCCTGGCAACGGGGTCATGTCGATATGAGCAGTCGGTAAGCCTGCAGCCATGGTGGCGGCCGGGATGGGCTGGCGTCGGCGAAAATAGGCCGGAAAGTGTATCATCCGCCCACCCCAGAGAGCCGTCCGGTAGCCCCTACGAGTTTATGATCGCGTCCGTTTTTCCTCCGCCCAAGCGTGTTTTGGTGATTCGCTTGCAGAATCATGGCGATGTGCTGCTGACGACACCGATTTTCTCAGCCCTCAAGCAACAATTTCCCGGGGTGGAGGTTGATGCGCTGGTCTTTGCCGAAACGGTTCCCATGCTGGTCGCGAATCGGGATCTGACGAAGGTGTGGGCATTGCCGCGGGGCAAGCAGGTTGGCCGGGGGCTGCGTCGAATCAATGCATTCATTCAATTGATGCTGGGCATTCGTCGTCGCCACTACGACTGGGTCTTGCATCTCAACGACCAGTGGCCGGGAGCGCTTGCTGCCGCCGTCAGTGGCGCTTCGCTACGGTTCGGCTACGAGATGGAGAAGCGGAATTTCTGGCTGTGGCGAAAGATATTTCCGGTGCGTATCGTGCCGACTTTTGCCGGTCACATGGTCGAAAAAAACCTGGCTGTGCTGGAGGCGCTTGGCGTGCCTGTCGATCTCCTCCGCGCACCGTGCACCATGGCGTTTTCCGGGCAGGATGCCGAACTGGTAAGCAGGAAACTTGCCGAAGCGGGGGGGGCGGGACAGTATGTTCTGGTTCACCCGACTTCGCGATGGTTCTTCAAGTGCTGGGAAGATGATCGCTTTGCCGAAGTAATTTCGGCGCTTGCCGGTTCAGGTTGGCAGGTGGTGCTGACTTCAGCGCCAGATCAGCGCGAGGTGGATCTGGTCAATGGCTTGCTGCGTCGGGTGAATAACCCCAGCGTAGTGTCTTTGGCCGGCCAACTTACCCTGCCGCAACTGGCTGCAGCAATTTCCGGGGCGACATTGTTCATCGGTGTCGATTCCGTGCCCATGCATATGGCGGCGGCGCTTGGCGTGCCGCTCGTTGCCCTGTTCGGGCCGACCCATGTCCACATCTGGCGGCCCTGGAGTGATCGTGCCGAGGTGATTCATGCGGCAGACTACGGCCCCTTGATCGCTCCGAATGACGTAGACACATCGACATCCGAGCGTTATCTCTCGAATATTCCCGTGCAGCCCGTGTTGGACGCTGTGTGGCGGCAATTGGCGCGTTTCGCTGAGCAGAAGCAGGTGACTGATGTTGTCTGATCGTTCCTGGCTGGGAATTTGGCGCGTAGTAGCGCTGGGAATATTGCTTTGTTATCCGATCATGGTCGTCAAGTGGATCCCGTTTGGCGGCGGGGCGCGTTACTTGAATGTGCTGGCGGCGCCGGTCTGCCTGATATTGTTGTGGCAGGCACCGCGGGAAGAGATCCGGGGACTGTTGATGTCCGCAGTTCGCTGGGGAATGCCTTTTCTGCCCTTTGTCCTGATGTGGACTATTGCTCAGCTTTGGCACGGCTACGACCCGCTCGATCTGAATCCTCCGATGCGCCTGCTCTGGTGTGCGCTGCTGTTTCTCGGCGCTTGCCTGGCCGGGGTCAGCTATCGCCACCTTGCCATCGTTGCCGGGATTGGCGCGGTGGTTTATTGCGGCGTTGCCCTGGTGGAGGTTTATGGCCTTGGCAGAGCGCGCGCTTGGGGGGGGACCTATGAAAATCGATTCGGACAATTCTCGATCTGGGTTGCTTCGCTGTGTTTTCTTCACGTTTTTCTGGAAAAAGGGAAAGGCGAATCACGTTCGGTGAATACCCTGCTCTTGCTGGCCGGTGTTCTCGGCTGTATTTCCACGTGGCTCAGCGGCTCGCGCGGCGCCTTGCTGGCCTTGCTCGTCCTGATTGCGATTGCTTTTTTCCGCGCAACTAACCGTAGGCGAGGCTTGCTGCTTGCCATCGTGATGATCTCTGCCGTCCTTGCTTTCTGTCTTCTTTACGCTCCGATGTATCAGCGGCTTGAATTGACATTCGGAGAGGCAAAGGCCTATTTCAATGAGGCAGATTTCTCGCCCACGTCGATCGGTATTCGGCTTGAGTTGTACCGTATCACTTTCCTGACCTTGCTTGAGCACCCGGTGATCGGGCCAGGTTATACCTCGCTCAAGCAGTTGTATGAGACACATCCGGCTTTCGGTGTTGCTCGCCCCGAGATGCTCGAGATTCCCGGCTTTCACAACGACTGGTCGCAGACGATTGGCATTGGTGGTGGGCTGCTGTTGGTTTCACTCTTTGGCACCTGTCTCTGGATGGCTAAATCTGCAGTCAGGAACGTTTACCAACTGGCCTTTCTTGGATTCGCGGTCATATTCAGTTTCAGCGAAATATTCTTCACCAACAAATTGGGCTTGAGCTTGTTGATGGCAAGCTGGGCTCTCTATGCCGCTGCCGAGCAGAATCAAGAGCGAAGCGCATGAAAATACTCAAGAAATTTTTTTTCCGGCAGGCGGAAAGGCGGCTCAAGAAAGTTCCGGCCTTGTATCGGGGGCAGGCCAGATTCAAGCTGCACTATCCGGGAAAATATTCGTTCGGGGTCGGTAGCTATGGCTTGCCCAAGGTGCACGACTGGGACGAGGGCGCCACACTGCATGTTGGCGCGTATTGCTCGATCGCATTGAATGTCCAGATATTGCTTGGTGGCCATCACCACAGCGAATGGCTCACGACCTATCCGTTTTCCACCATGGTGCCCGGCGATATTCCGCCATGCAGTTTTAGCCGCGGCGATGTGGTGATTGGTAACGACGTCTGGCTCTGCTCGAATACCATTGTGCTTTCCGGAGTGACGATCGGCGATGGCGCGATTGTGTCGGCCGGTTCGGTCGTGACCAGGGATGTGGAGCCTTATTCGATCGTGGCGGGCAATCCCGCGCAACATGTGCGCTGGCGATTTGATCAGCCGACATGTGCCGCGCTGCTCGATACGGCTTGGTGGACCTGGCCAGCCGAGGAAGTATCGCGTCTCGCGCCGATGTTGTGTTCGGGGAATATCGACTCCTTGCTTGAATATGCCAAGCAGCGTAAATGCCATGAATGATTGATGGGCAAGCTACTGCCTGCGATTCTGGAAAGAACAAATACAAATGATCAGCACCGTTCCGTCAAAAATAACCGCCTACATCATCGCCTTCAATGAAGCGCAGAAAATTGCCGCGGCGGTGAATAGCGTCCTGTGGGCCGACGAAATCATCGTCGCCGATTCGGGTAGCACGGATGGCATGGTCGAGATTGCCGAGAGCCTTGGGGCGCGGGTCGTGCAGGTGCCGTTCAAGGGCTTTGGCGATCTGCGCAATCAGGCGATTGCCGCCTGTAGCCACGACTGGATATTCAGCCTCGATGCCGATGAACGGTGCACGCCGGAGGCGCGCGATGAGATCCTGCGCGTCATCGCCGATCCGGCCAGCCTCGACATGTATTTCATGCCGCGCCGTAACTTCTTCATGGGGCGGTGGATCAAGCATTCCGGCTGGTATCCGAACTACCGCCAGCCGCAGCTCTTCCGCAAAGACAAGATGAGCTACACGATGGAGCCGGTGCACGAGGGTTACGTGCCGCATAGCGACCGGCCTGTCGGGCATTTGCAGAATCCGATCTGGCAGGTGCCGTTCAAGAACCTGCATGAAGTTGTGCACAAGGCCAACCGCTATTCGACGCTCGGTGCCGAAAAACTCACCCTGCGCGGGCGCAAGGGCAGCATGGGCAAGGCGCTGACGCATGGCCTGTGGTCGTTCATCAAGCATTACATCTTCAAGCGCGGCTTTCTCGATGGCTGGCCGGGGTTCATCATCGCCTTCGGCAACTTCGAGGGGACTTTCTACCGCTATGCCAAGGGCTATGAGATGGACCAAGCCTGGAAGGTGCCGGAAACACCACCGCTGCACCGGCCCTGAGGTCTTATGCCGCCGCGCCTGATTTCAGTTGTCGTTACGACCTATAACCGGCCGGATGCGTTGCGGGCGGTACTGGCTTCGCTTGCCGCGCAAAACGACAAAGTGTTCGAAGTGCTGGTGGCCGACGACGGCTCACGGCAGGAGACGGCGGCGGCAGTGGCCGAGTCGGCCGTCAATTTTCCGGTCCCGCTGGTCCATCTGTGGCAGTCCGATGACGGGTTTCGTGCGGCTGCGGCGCGCAATCTGGCGGTCGCTGCAAGCCGGGGCGATTACCTCGTCTTCGTCGACGGCGACTGCGTGTTGCGCCCCGATTTTGTCGTCCGGCATCGTGCGCTGGCCGAGCCGGCTTGGTTCGTGGCCGGAAACCGGGTGTTGCTGTCCGAGAGTTTCACGAAAAAGGTGCTGCAGTCGCCGATGATTGAGCTGCACGGCGACAGCCGTCTGAGCTGGCTGGGGCGCCGGTTTTCCGGGGCGATCAATCGTTGGTTGCCTCTTTGCTTCGTGCCCGGTAGCACTTGGCGCAAGCGCCAGCCGCAGCGCTGGCAAGGGGCACGGACCTGCAACCTGGCGATGTGGCGCTCCGATTTCGATGCCATCAACGGTTTTGATGAGGCTTTCCAAGGTTGGGGGCACGAGGATGCCGACCTCGCCATTCGCCTGCTGCATGCCGGCGTGCAGCGCAAGGATGGGCGTTTCGCCACGGCGGTTTTGCATCTCTGGCATCGCGAAAACGACCGCAGCAATCTGGCCGAAAACGAGCGTCGGCTGGCCGAGATTCTGGCTGCCGACCGGCGCCGCGCCGAGGTCGGAATCGATACCTACAACCCCGAACGGGTCAACACCGCCACGATTCAGAAATTGGGCAAAATTTCCGGTTGACCGTAGGAATCAGTGCGCCGCTTCCCAGTTCGGCCCGACGCCAACTTCAACGACCAGCGGCACCTTGAGCTCGGCGACCTGACTCATCAATCGGGGCAGGTGGGTGCGGATTTCCATCAATTCGTCGTCGGGCACTTCGAGCAACAGCTCGTCGTGCACCTGCAGGACCAGCTTTGATTTCAGCCCCGATTTTTCCAGCCAGCCCTGCACGGCGATCATCGCCAGCTTGATCAGGTCGGCCGCCGTGCCTTGCATCGGCGCATTGATCGCGGCGCGCTCTGCCCCCTGGCGGCGGTTGCCGTTGCTTGAACGGATTTCGGGGAACCACAGGCGGCGGCCGAAGGCGGTTTCGACGTAGCCTTTTTGCCGCGCCGTTTCACGCGCCTCTTCCATGTAACGCGCGACGCCCGGGTAGCGAGCGAAGTAGCGGTCGATGTAGGTCTGGGCCGCGCTGCGTTCCAGCCCGAGCTGGCGGGCCAGGCCGAAGGCGCTCATGCCGTAGATCAGGCCGAAATTGATGCTCTTGGCGACGCGGCGCTGGTCCGGCCCGACTTCGAGCGGCGTGACGCCGAAGATTTCGCCGGCCGTCGCCCGGTGCACGTCCTCGCCGTGGGAGAAAGCGTGGAGCAGGCCTTCGTCGCCCGAGAGGTGGGCCATGATGCGCAGTTCGATCTGCGAATAGTCGGCCGAGACGATGCTGCTGCCCGGCGGGGCGATGAAGGCGGTGCGGATTTTCCGGCCTTCCTCGCTGCGCACCGGAATGTTCTGCAGGTTGGGGTCGGTCGAAGCAAGGCGCCCCGTGACAACGGAGGCCTGCGAGAAGTGAGTATGCACTCGCCCGGTCTGCGGATTGACCATGCGCGGCAGTTTGTCGGTGTAGGTGCCCTTGAGTTTGGACAGGCTGCGGTGTTCGAGCAGCAGCTTGGGCAGTGGGTAATCGAGGGCCAGTTCGGAGAGCACTTCTTCGTCGGTGGACGGGCCGCCGGACGGGGTTTTTTTCTTGACTGGCAGGCCGAGTTTTTCGAACAGGATGTCGGCCAGTTGCTTGGGCGAGGCGAGATTGAAAGGCTGGCCGGCCAGTTCGTAAGCCTGCGCTTCGAGGGCCATGATCTTCTGGCCCATTTCGTGGCTCTGGCGGGACAGCACGTTGGCGTCGATCAGGATACCGTTGCGCTCGATCTGCCAGATGACCTGGCGGGCCGGCATTTCGATCTCGTGGTAAATGCGCGACAAGCCGGGTTCGCCGGCGAATTGCGGGTGCAGCACGTTGTGCACGCGCAAGGTAACGTCGGAATCTTCCGCCGAGTAGGTGGCAGCGCGCTCGATGTCGACCTGGTCGAAGCTAATCTGCTTGGCGCCCTTGCCGCACAGGTCTTCGTAGGCGATGGTGGCGAGGCCGAGGTGGCGGGTGCATAGCTGGCCGAGGTCGTGGCCCTTGTCGGACTCGATGACGTAGCTTTGCAACATGGTGTCGTGCGCTATGCCGGCCAGCGTGATGCCGTGATTAGCGAAAACGTGCTGGTCGTATTTTGCGTTTTGCAGCACTTTTTTCCGGTTGACCGTGGAAAGCCAAGGTTTGAGCCTGGCCAGCACTTCGTCGCGCGGCAACTGCTCGGCGACGCCGGGGGCGGTGTGGGCGAGCGGGATGTAGCAAGCTTCGCCCGGTTTGACCGAGAGCGAAATGCCGACGATGCGCGCCGCGAAGGAGTCGAGGCTGGTTGTTTCGGTGTCGAGGGCGGTCAGTTCGGCCGCTTCGATTTTGGCCAGCCAGGCATCGAATTGAGGCCAGCTCAGGACGGTTTCGTAGGTGCGCGGCAGATCGGCTCCTCCCCCTTCAAGGGGGAGGCTGGGAGGGGGAGGGGTGGCGGTGCGGTCGGCTGACCCATCCCCACCCCGGCCCTCCCCTTGAAGGGGAGGGGGGGGAGCGTCCAGTTCGCCTAGCCATGTACGGAACTGGTAGCGGGTATAGAGCTCGCGCAGTGTGGCGACATCGGGCGGTGTTGCGTTCAGGGTGGCCGGTGCCGGCAGATTGGAGAGGTCGCAGGCGACGGTGACCAGTTTCTTGCCGAGCGGCAGAAAGCCGAGGTGATCGCGCAGATTCTGGCCGACGACGCCGCCGATTTCGTCGGCATGGGCGACGATTTCGTCGAGCGAGCCGTACTGGGCCAGCCACTTGAGCGCCGTCTTTGGTCCGCATTTGGCAACGCCGGGGACGCCATCGACGGTGTCGCCGACCAGCGCCAGATAATCGACGATCTTGTCCGGTGGCACGCCGAACTTGGCTTCGACGCCGGCTTCGTCGAGCAGCTCGTTGCTCATCGTGTTGTACCAGCGGACCAAGGGATTGACCAGTTGGGTCAGATCCTTGTCGCCGGTCGAAATCAGGGTATTTATCCCGTCGACCGTGGCATGGGTCGCCAGCGTGCCGATCACGTCGTCGGCTTCGACGCCATCGACCATCAGCAGCGGCCAGCCGGCGGCCTTGATGGCGGCGTGCAGCGGCTCAATCTGGCCGACCATTTCGGACGGCATCGGCGGGCGGTGCGCCTTGTATTCCGGGTACCAGTCGTCGCGGAAAGTCTTGCCCTTGGCATCGAAGACGACGGCCTTGTAGTCTGCCTTGTAGTCGCTCTCGAGACGACGTAGCATGTTCAGAACGCCGTAGATGGCGCCTGTCGGCTCGCCGGCCTTGTTGCGCAAGTCGGGCAGGGCATGGAAAGCGCGGTAAAGATAGGACGAACCGTCCACCAACAATAAAAGAGGCATAAATTGACCGAGAGCGACAAGCTGGTAATGGGCGTCGAGACCGAGGCCCTGCTGAAAAACGCGACGGCCCGCGAGTCCTGGCGGATTTTCGGCATTATGTCAGAGTTCGTCGAGGCAACTGAGCGTCTGGCCGCCATCAAGCCGGCCGTGACTCTGTTCGGTAGCGCCCGCGTCCGCCCGGATTCGCCGTATTACGCGCTGACCGAGCAGACCGCGCGCCTGCTCTCCGATTCGGGCTTCTCAGTCATTTCCGGCGGCGGCCCAGGGATCATGGAGGCGGCCAACAAGGGCGCTTTCTTCGGCAAATCGCCGTCGGTCGGCCTCAACATCCAGTTGCCGCACGAGCAGCAGAACAACCCCTACCAGGACATCTCGCAGACCTTCCGCCATTTCTTTGCCCGCAAATACATGTTCGTTCGTTTCGCCAGCGCCTACGTCGTGATGCCCGGCGGTTTCGGTACGCTCGACGAACTCATGGAGGCGCTGACCCTGATCCAGACCGGCAAAGCGCGCAAGATTCCGCTCATTCTCGTCTGCTCGGACTTCTGGGGCGGCATGATCAACTGGTTCAAGGACCGGCTGGTCGGCGAGGGTATGGTCGATGCCGAGGACATCGACCTCATCCAGCTCATCGACGAACCGGAAATGGTCGTCGAAGCCATTTTCAAGCACTACGAAGCGCGTCCTTTTGGCCCCTTGCCGAACGAACACGAGATGCTGCTCAACCTGTAAAATCAGGGCATTGTCACTGAGGATTCCACCATGCGCCGCCTTCTTTCCCTCCTGCTTCTAGCCGCTCTGCCTGCCTGGGCGCAGAAAGGCGATCTCCAGCCGCTGCCCGCCGTGCCGCCTCCGCCGCCGGGCATGGAAGCCTTCGACGAAGCGCTTGAGCCGCAAGTCACCATCGTCAAGCGCGAGACCGAAACCCGCGAGGAATTCCGCATGAAGGGCAAGCTCTACATGATCAAGGTCACCCCAGCGGTCGGCCCAGCCTACTACCTCGTCGATAACCAGGGCGACGGCCAGTTCGTCCAGGCCGACATTACCCATCCGGTGACCAAGCCGCCGATGTGGATCATCCATAGCTGGTAAATCTTGTCCGTCTATACCAAAGTCGGGCGCGATGAACTCGCCACCTGGCTGCAGCCACTCGGGCTGGGTGAGCTGATCGACTACGCCGGTATCGCCGCCGGCATGCAGAACTCCAACTATTTCGTGACGACGGCCAGTGGCCGCTTCGTGCTGACGTTGTTCGAGCGCATTGACACCGCCGCTCTCGATTTTTATCTGGCCCTGCAGGACAGGCTGGCACAGAGCGGGATTCCCTGCCCGCGGCCGCTAACTGCCGGCGATGGCCGCCGCTGGCGTTGGCTGGCCGGCAAACCCGCTGCCTTGCTGACCTGTTTGCCGGGTGCGGCGCTGGAGTCGCCGGACGCCGGGCAGTGTCGCGCCGTCGGCGACCTGCTGGCCCGCCTGCACGGCGCTGCGGCTGAGTTGCCGAATCCCTTGCCTAACCCGTGCGGCGCCGCCTGGCGGAAAGCCGTGGGCGAAGCCCTGCTGCCGCTGCTGGCACCGGACGAACGTGAATTGCTGGGCGATGAGCTCGCTTTTCAGGCGGCGCAGGATTATTCGGCGCTGCCGCGCGGCATCATCCACGCCGACCTGTTCCGCGACAACGTGTTGTGGGATGCCGACGGTCGACTGTCCGGCGTGCTCGATTTCTACTTTGCCGGCGAAGACGCGCTGCTCTTCGATCTGGCCGTCGTCGCCAACGACTGGTGTGCCGACGACGCAGCGCTCGCCGCGCTGATTGCCGGCTATGCCGCCCAACGCCCGCTGAACGCGGCGGAACGCGCCGCCTGGCCGGCCATGCGCCGCGCCGCTGCGCTGCGTTTCTGGCTGCTCCGGCTGGAAGTCAGGCACCAGCCGCGTCAGGGCGAAGTGGTAACGATCAAGAATCCCGACGACTTTCGCCACCGGCTGGCACGTTTTCGCCTTGCCCCGGAAGCGCTGCCCCGTTAGCATCCGCGCATGAGTGAAACTCCTGTTTTTCCAATGGCCCCGACCCGATTTACCGGCGCCAGCCGCGAAGTCGACCCCGGTGCCTGCTTCGACTGGCTGCGTCAGGGCTGGGCCATGTTTCTGGTCAATCCCGGGGTGTGGATTGGCAGTACCGTCCTGCTCCTCGTCATGCTCATGGCCATTTCCATCGTGCCGCTGTTCGGGCAGATTGCCGCGCATTTGCTGGTGCCGCTCTTCGGCGCCGGCATGATCAAACTTTGCAAGCGCCTGAATGATGGCGAAGAGCCCGAAATCGCTGACCTCTTCGCCGGTTTTCGCCACAACGCCGGGCAACTGGTCATGGTCGGCGTGTTTTTCGCCATGGGCATTTTCGGTATCGCCTTCCTGGCTTTCATGCTGGTCAGCGGCGGCATTCTCGGCGGTGGTATTACCGGCAAGGTCGCGGGTTTCGGCATTGCGCTGGGCAGCGTCATGCTGGCTGGCCTGCTCGTCATGGTGCTCTCGGTGCCGATCATCATGGCCACCTGGTTTGCCCCGGCGCTGGTCTTTTTCCACGACATGCCACCGCTCGATGCGATGAAAGCGAGCTTTGCCGCCGGCGCCAAGAATTTCCTGCCGATGGCCATCTTCGGTATTTTCCTTGTTGTCGCCCTGTTCTTTGCCATGCTGCCTGTCGGCATGGGCCTGCTCCTGCTCCTGCCGGTCGCTTCCGGGGCCGTTTTCGCCTCCTACCGCGACATTTTTGCGGGGAGTTGAGATGCGCGCCCAGACACTACCCTCCGCCGCTGGCTGGGGCTGGATTCTCACCGGTTTCGCCATATTCCGGCGCAATCCCATCGTTCTCGGCATGCTGGTCCTGACCTACTGGTTCACGGTGATTTTCCTCAACGTGCTGCCGTATATCGGGGCGTTGGCTGCCTCGCTGGTCATTCCCGGCCTGTCGGTCGGCCTTATGCAGGCGGCGCGCCAGGTCGAACGCGGTCAGCCGATCGGCGTCCAGACCCTGTTTGGCAGCATGAAGGAAAACGGCCGCACCCTGCTTGCCCTCGGCGCCCTCTACCTATGCTGCACGCTCGGCGTTCTCGGCCTGTCTACGCTGCTCGACGGCGGCGACATGTTCAAATTCATGATGGCCAACAGCCGGGCCGAACGGGCGGCGGTCGAAGACGCCGATTTCATCGCCCCGGCGTTATTCGTCATGGTCATGATGACGCCGGTCATGATGGCCTACTGGTTCGCTCCGGTGCTTGCCGGCTGGCATCGGCTGACCCTCGGCCGGGCCTTGTTCTTCAGCTTTGTCGCCTGCTGGATGAACTGGCGGGCTTTTCTCGTCTATGGCTTCGCACTCATGCTCGTCGCCGGCGTTTTTCCCGGCGTCCTCCTCGGGCTATTGCTGCTGATTTTCCCCGGCGCGGCGAGTTTCATTACCGCCGTCGTCACCATGCCGCTCGTGCTGGTCATCGCGCCGACCATCTTCGCCAGCTTTTACGCCTGTTATCGCGACATCTTCGGCATCTCCGAAATTGTCTGAGCCGCTTGGCCTCTTCGGAGGCACCTTCGATCCCGTGCATTTTGGTCACCTCCGGCTCGCCGAGGAGGCCATTGCCCACCTCGGTCTCGGGGGCGTGCGCTGGATTCCGGCTGGCCAGCCGCCGCACCGCGGCACGCCGCAAGTGACCGCGCAGCAACGGCTGGAGATGGTGCTACGGTCAACCGCAAATAATGCCCGATTTTCAATTGATGCCAGCGAGGTCGAAGCCGCGGCGCCGAGCTACACGGTGCATACGCTCGAGCGCCTGCGCTGCGAACTGGGTGCCGAGCAGTCGCTGGTTTTGCTCGTCGGCGCCGACGCTTTTGCCGGACTGGCGACCTGGCATCGCTGGCGCGACATTTTTGCCCTGGCCCATGTCGCCGTCTCGCACCGCCCCGGTTTTCCCGTCGAAGCGAGCAGCCTGCCGCCTGACTTGGCGAGCGAATTCAACGACCGTCGCCTGACCGATGTCGGCGGGCTCAAACGGTCTCCGGCCGGGGGAGTCGCCACTTTTGCCATGACCCAGCTCGCCATTTCGGCGACGCAGATTCGCAAGCTGCTGGCCAACGGCCTGTCGGCGCGCTATTTGCTGCCGGATGCCGTTCTCGACTATATTCGCCTCCACCAACTCTATAAAAGCACCTGATGGACATCCGAAAGCTGCAAAAAATCATCGTTTCCGCCCTTGAAGACATCAAGGGCAAGGACATCGAAGTCATCAACACCTCGAAACTGACGTCGATGTTCGACCGCATCGTTATCGCGACCGGCGACTCCAATCGCCAGGTCAAGTCGCTGGCCGCCAACGTCCAGGAAAAGGTCAAGGAAGCCGGCGCCGAGGTCATCTCGACCGAAGGCGAAGACGGCGGCGAATGGGTGCTGGTCGATCTCGGCGACATCGTCGTGCACGTCATGCAACCGAACGTGCGCGCCTACTACAACCTGGAAGAACTCTGGTCGGCCACCCCGGCCCAGCGGCGTAAGGCCGTGGAGCAGGCCCGGCCGGAATGAAACTGGCCGTACTCGCCGTCGGCCATCGTCAGCCCGGCTGGGTGAACGAAGGCTGCGCCGAGTACCTCAAACGCATGCCGCGCGAGCTGCCGGCCAGCGTCACTGAAATCAAGCCCGAACCGCGCGGTTCGAAAACCCGCGAACAATTGCTGGCCGCCGAAAAGGGCCGCATCCGCGACGCCCTGCCGGGCAGTTGCCGGATTGTCGTGCTCGACGAAAAGGGCGACGACCTGACCACGCTCAAGCTGGCCAAACGGCTTGAGGTGTGGATGCAGGACGGCCGCGACGTGGCGCTGCTGATCGGCGGCGCCGACGGGCTCGACGAGGAATTCAAGCAACAGGCCGACGACAAGCTGCGCCTGTCCAGCCTGACACTGCCGCATGGCATGGCGCGCCTGATTTTGTGCGAGCAGCTTTACCGCGCGGTCAGTGTCCTCAAAAACCATCCATACCACCGGGAGGGATGATGCGTTTGTACCTCGCTTCGCGCAGTCCGCGCCGCCGTGAGTTGCTGCACCAGATCGGCATCGACTTCGATACCGTTGTCTTCCGCGACGGTATGCGGGCCGATAGCGAAACCGATGAAACGCCGATTGCCGGCGAGTCGCCGGTCGATTATGTCGAGCGCGTGGCGCGCGCCAAGGCGATGCATGGCCTGACCATCGTCGAGGAGCGTCGCCTGCCGATGCGCCCGGTGCTGGCCGCCGACACGACCCTGGAACTCGATGGGCAAATCATCGGCAAGCCGGTCGACATGGCCGATGCCGCCGCCATCCTGCGCCGCCTGTCGGGGCGGACGCACCGCGTGCTGACCGGCGTGGCGATCAACCATCTGCGGCACACCGAATATCTGCTGTCGACCAGCGAGGTGACTTTTCGCGACCTCGACGACGAGGAAATCCGCCACTACGTGATCAGCGGCGAGCCGATGGACAAGGCCGGGGCCTATGGTATCCAGGGCCGGGCCGGACTGTTCGTCGCCCACCTCGCCGGCAGCTACACCGGCGTCATGGGCCTGCCCGTCTGCGAAACGGGCGAACTGCTCAAAAAACTGGGTTTCCGGCCGCTTTAAGGGTGGCCACGGCGCCAACCAGGCCAGCGGGCAAGGCCAGTTGCTGAACGCAGCAGGGTGACAGCCACGCTTCCAGCGCCACACTCCATTCTTGCAGCGCCAGACCCCGGCATTTGAGGCGAGCTTCGTGTTCCGTCCACATCTGGGCGAACCTGGCTATTTGCTCCGGATCGGGTAGCTGGGCGATTTGCCCGGCGTTTTCGGGGCCGAGATAATCCATCGCCAACTGCGGAATTTCTGTCTGCCAGTCCGGGCTGTCCGGAATTCTGAGCAGGTCGACGCCGACCGGGCCGCTGCGGTGAACAGCCAGCAGTGAGAGCCCGCTTTCATGGCTGACCGAAATCCATGGTGAGTTGCCCTGCCCGGCCTGGCCTATCGGCTGGCCGGGGATCGAGATCAGTTCAACATCGCCGAGTATTTCGCGGAGCACGCTGCGGACCCGCTGGCGCGCCGATTCACGAATGGGCGTATTTTTCGTGTCGACCGTAACCATCAGCAGGTCTTGCGCTGTGTCGACCGTCGCCGGCCAGTGCCGGGCTTCCGGTGGCCGGGCGATCATTTCAACGGCTGGCTGGTGCCGCCGGGCAGCCATGCCAGCGCGACCCGGCCGGCAGGCTTTCGCCCTTCATGACCAGCGATAGCGGGCCGAGATGGACGTTATCGCCGACCACAGCGCCATAGAGAACGGTTGTTCGCGGCCCGACGTAAACCCGCCGGCCGATGTTGACCACGTCGATTTTCATGACGCGGTCTTCAAACAGATGGGTTTGCGGGCAGGCCAGGCCGTTGAGTTCGCTGTAGTCGCCAATCCGGATGCAATCGAACTCGGTGACGTCGGTGGTGTCGAGATAGACCCCGCGCCCAATGCGGCAGCCCAGCAAATTGAGGACAATCGGCAGCCATGGCGTGCCCCGCAGGTAGTTCATCTGGTTGGGTACGGCCATGCCGACATAGAGGCTGGTGATGGCTTCGGACGTCCAGACGAAGGGCGTCCACATCGGCACCGAGTGTTTCTGGTAGCGCCAGATGCATAGCCATTTGAGGATGCCGACAAAGACAATGGTGCTCAGGCCGAAAAGAACGCCGGCGATGGTCAACGCGCCAAATGCCTGGCGCCAATGCCCGGCTTCGGCCAGTCCGATGACGTTGAGAATGACGGTGTAGCCGACGGCGATGACCAGGGCGTGGGGAGAAATGATGCGAAAGGCTTCAACCAGGGCGCGGCCGAGGCGGCGCCGTTGCGAAGGGCGAAAAGTCAGTGTTTCCGGGTAGCCTGCGGTTTGCTCGCGGGCAGGAAGGTTGATCGGCGGCGAGCCGAGCCAGGTGTCGCCCGGCTGCATGCGGTCATTGGCCGGGGCGC
>NZ_JAVHPH010000391.1:0-34561 GCF_036170495.1 Azonexus sp. | reverse complement strand
GGGGGCAGTCGGCTGGCGTTGTCTGAGCCGCAGGCGAGTTTAGCCAGCCGCCCGGACCGCCGAGTAGCGCAAGGAACCCGAAGGGCGCCGACCTTGGGGTCGCCTTCTTTTTGGCTACTTTTTCTTGGCGAAGCAAGAAAAAGTACGCCCGCCAGCAAGGCGGAACCCCCTGCAAATTACGCGGCCAGCAATGAATTCATCCCCGGCGTGCTGAACCGCAATTGCTCCTTATGAACAATCCCGTTCGCCGCCAGACTGGCCCCAAAATCCGGCGTCCACGAACGCCCGGCTTTCTGCCATGCCACCTGCCGCAAATCCACCACCGCCGCATCCGGATCAGGCCCGATGAGCGGCTTGACGACGTTTTCCAGCAGGTCGCCGAAGCTCATCCCCGGCTCGACGACGAGCATCAACGGCGTAGCGAACAGCATGTGATGATCCCAGCAAACATAAACAATCTGCTTGCCGTTGAAGTTTTTGACGAGGTCGCGCGGTACGCCGACGTAGGGCTTGGTTGAGGTCAATGCCATTTATCTCTCCCGATATTCACTGATTGCTCGTCGCCTGCTGGCGCCAGGCTGCGAAATTGCGCTCGTCCTCGGAACCGTCGAAGTCGCCGTTGTCCTTGCCGGGTATCAGGCTGACCCAGTTCATCCACGCCCCCAGATCGCCGTTGATCGGCGCCTGGAAAAGCTGCTGCATGGGCAGCCACGCCTGGATGTATTTTTCCGGCTCGTTCTCGAAAATGTGCTGGCAACCGTCCGAACAGAAGTGGTACTTCTCGCCCTTGTATTCGGTTTCGCGTTGGCACAGCGAGGTCGGATCGTCCGGTTCGGTGAACACGGTCGGGATCTGGCAGGTCTGGCACAGCTTGGCCAGGCCCATGTTGGCGAACGGCGTGCCGGCGGCCTTGAGTTTGCTCAGGTGAGCCCAGCGCGGACGGTAGTACTTGTCGAAGGTATCGGGATACTTCTTCGACAGCCATTCCATTTCGTCCTCGGACGGAATCCAGCTGTGGAAGGCCGTGCCGAAGTTGTATTGATACAGCGCCAGCATGAACTGGTGCGACATGTGATCGATGCCCTTTTCGGCGTCGTCCCAGCCCTTGGGCGGACGAATGCCGTAGCGCGCCAGATCGCGGAACAGGGCGCCACCGTTCTCGACGCCGTAGATGTTCCACGCCTCGCGCCAGGACATGACGCGCTTCGGCAGCATGTAGTCCATCATCGTGCCGACCACGCCGAGCAGGCGGAAGCCGCGCCAGAACCACTTGTCGATCCAGCCCTGGACAATCGGCAGATTGGCCGGGTCCTGCTCGAGCATGAACTTGATGCACTCGAGGCCCAGCGTCATGTGCCGCGCTTCGTCGGACTGGGCAGAGAAACCGAAGGTCACCGTCGCCATGTCGCCGTTGTAGGCGGCACCGGACATGAAGGGCACGAAGAGCAGGTTGGTCAGCACGTATTCGAAGCTGAAGCCGATGGCGATCATGAATTCGAACGGCCCGGACGACAGCGCGTCGTCGAAAAAGGAGCGCGGCAGCGTGCAGTACCACATGCGGTCGCGGGCGTCGGCGAAGGCGTGGAAGCCGTTGTAGAACTTGTTGTAGTTCGACAGCGCGTGAATCTGTGTCTGGGCGTGGCGAATCTCGTCGATCGACTGCATCTGGCAGGCGACCTGCGTGCCGACGCCGGGAAACTCCCGGCCCATGCGGGCAAAGCCCTTGCCGGCGGCGTATTCGCCCGGGCTGATGGCCTGCAGGAAAATCTTCAGGGCGCTCAGGTAGCGGGCATCTGTAATGTTCAGGTGGCCGTTGTTCTGGGCGTGGGCGTCGATGATCGCGTAGAACTTGCGCTCCTTCTCGGCCTGGTATTTCCAGTACGAATCCATGGTCAGGCGGAAGGGGTCTTCCCACTTGTCCCAATCGTGAATCTTGATGCCTTCGTACTGGACGTAGGGGAACACCTCTTCCGTGGTGTGATAGGTCGTGTCCCAGCCGAGGTCACGGGTCAGTAGCTTGTATTTTTCCTTCAGGCTGAGTTTCTTCTTGGCAACTTGCATGTCCATTTCGGTCTCCTTCTAGTTCTCAGGCATTCCAGCGCAGGGTGAAGCTGTCTTCGTCCTCGTCGACATTGCCGGAGAGGGTAATCAGGTTGATCTGCAGTTCCTGCAGGTCGTAAGCGCGGCCGATGTGTTCCTCGATGGTTTCGCGACGGATGGTCATCGATCCGGGAACGTCGATCTTGACCATGGCCGGTTGGCGATCGACGATGGCCGTCGGGTTGTCTTGCACGATGGCGTCGATGATCGGACGCGTGTCTTCGTTGGCTTGCAGGGCAATGAATACGGTCGACATGGTTTTTCCTCAGATGTCCACGCCAATTTTCTTCAGGCGCGCCTTGAAGGCGGCGACTTCTTCGCCGACCACCTCCTCGGCATCCGCCCCCAGCGCTTTGCGGACCACCGGCAGCATGGCGGCAGCGGCGCGGGTGCTCCACTTTTCCGTCCATTCCTGCAGGATGGCGCGGTTGTGCTCCGACTCGGCGGCGGCCACTTTCATGACGGCATCGACCCACTTGCGGGTTTCATCGAACCAGTCGTTCATGAACTGGCAGAGCATGGCCACGGCCGATGCGCCCTGAGACGACAGATAGCCATCGACGATGCGCTCATAGACCAGCGGATAAAGCAGCCCGTCGAGCGCCACGTTCTGGGCGACGAACAGCTCGAAGGGATCGCGCACGACGAGGCAATCCTCGATGTAGCGGCGCATCGGTTGCCAGGCTTCATCGTCCAGCCAGGCCGTCTTGCCCTCGGTCAGCGCCTCCTGATCGCCGAGCAACAGGCCGAGGCGCGACAGGTACTGGGCGATCCCCAGGTTGTCCATGGCGTGGAACATGCACGCCTGGGTAAAGATGGCGGCGTAGCCATAGCCCGAGATGAAGGAATTGTTCATGTTGGCGCCCCAGGCGGCATGGCGCAGCGGCACCAGCGTTTCGAGGGCGATGCGCTTGAGGTCTTCCGGCAACATGTCGGCCAGACCGCGGCTTTCGACAAAGCTGAAATTGGCCTCCGCCGTTTCCTGCTGACGGGCGCGGGCCAGCGTGTAGTTGTTGTAAAAGTACTGACGCGGATCCTTCAGCGCATACCAGTCGGCCATGACGATTTTGGTAATCGAGGCATCGTAGATGAGCTGATCGGGGTCCCAGGTCGGCCGGTAGTGCAGGTTTTCGGTCGCCTGGATGTCGTAGCTGCCTTCCTGGTAGCGCGAGGCCGGCTTGTCGCCGAAGCGGCGCGCCAGGTGATCGAAGGTATTGCGCTGTTGCTTGATGCTGACGGTACGCAGATCGATTTGCATTCGTCCTGTCTCCTTTTGGAATTATTTGATGCGACCGCCGCCCCCGGCGGCAGTCATCCCGCTTGGTGCCGGCGAGCTCAGCTGACGACGGTCAGGAAAGTCTCGTGCAGCTTGCGCTGCGGGTAATCGAGCCCCTGCCCGAAGTTGTCGAAAGTCCAGGTCATCGGCTCGTAGTCGGGGTACGGCAGATGGCCGCCGAAGAAGGTTTCGAAACGGTTGCCGGACGGGTCCCAGGCGTAAATGGTGCAGCCACGGGTGACGCCGTGGCGGGTCGGGCCAATATCGACGGGCACGGCATTCATCGACATGATGTCGCCGCCGCGCAGGACCTGCTCCCAGCTCTCCATCAGGAAGGAGCAGTGGTGCAGCTTGCCGGGCTCGGGGTATTCGGCAAAGGCGATGTCATGCACCTTTTGGCCGCAGGACAACCAGATCGCGGCGTTGCCATTGCCATCCGGCGTCAGGACGCGTTCGACCAGGTAGAAACCGAGGACTTCAGTAAAAATCTTCTGCACTTCGGCGACATTCGGGCCGTAGAGCAGGCAGTGATCGAGGCGCGTCGGCGCGATGCCGTTGTCGCGCGCCTTGCTCCACGGCGCCGGATTAACCAGCGGAATGCCATTGCCGATCTTGGACTTTTCGGCATACAGCTCGATGACGTGCCCGGAAGGCAACGTGAAGCGAACGCGCTCGCCGGTTTCCAGCATCTCGCCGGCCGGAATCCGCTCGGTCTTGAGGCCGTACGCCTGCAGGTCGGCATCGAGCTTGTCGAGCGTCGCCTTGTCGAGCACGCGGAAACCGAAGAAATCGAGGCCGGCCCGATCAGCCTGACGAATCACGTAACTGTTGTGGTCGCGCTCGTCCCAGCATTTGAAATAGACGCGCCCTTGAGCATCGCGGCCAGTTTCGACCAAGCCCAGCACGTCGCGATAAAAAGTGACTGCCTCTTCAAGATCCAGCACCCGAACCTGGGCATGTCCCGGGCGAAGTACGCCTGTCATTGCCATAACCTTGTCTCCTCTTTTTCGTTAATGACTTGAAAAACTGCTTGCGTCGAGAAGCTAATCGCAGGATGCATGCCAAATTGGCAACATCTTGTTTTCATTCACCAATCGGAAATTGATTCATTTAACCGAAATTAGATTGAGCATTCCTGATCAAGCTTATTTCACGAAATAAATAAATTTATCAATCGGCTAGGTAAGCGATCACCTCGTCGCTAAGAGCAGATTAGGAAGCCTGAGCTATACTTTCCAATACCGTATTTGGCGCTACGTCATACCTTTTTTGAAAGCACCCATCCGCGCGTTGCTACGGTCAACGCCATTTAGGAAGCAAAAATGGACCTTCGTCACCTCAAATATTTCATCGCTGTCGCCGACGAACTCAACATCGGCCGTGCCGCTCTGCGCCTGTGCATATCGCAGCCACCGCTGACCCGGCAGATCCAGCAACTGGAGGAAGAACTCGGCGTTCAGCTATTCATCCGTACGCCGCGCGGGGTGGAGCTGACGCAGGCCGGGGAAATGTTTTACGAGGAAGCCAGCAACATCCGCGCCCTCGTCGAACAGGCCATCGAACGCACCAAGCGGGCCGGGCAAGGCAAGCTCGGGCGGCTCGACATCGGCATCTTCGGGACGGGCATCCTGGGCACCATTCCCAAGCTGCTGCAGCTGTTCAAGGACACCAACCCGGACGTCGTCGTCTCGCTCCACACCCTTTCCAAGTCGGAACAGATCGAGGCGCTGCGCCAGCGCCGCATCACCATCGGCTTCAACCGCATGCTCGTCCCGCTGCCCGACATCACAACCGAACTGATCATGCGCGAACCGCTCTACCTGGTGATTAACGAAGACCACCCGCTGGCCAAGCACGAATCAGTACCCTTCATGGAAGTCGCGAAGTATCCGCTGGTCCTTTTCCCGTCGGGCGCCCGGCCCAACTTCGTCGACCGCATCGTCCAGCTTTGCGGAAACATGGGGGTCACGCCGCAGATTTCCCAGGTCGTTGGCGATGCGGTGACCGGCATGGCGCTGGTCGCCGGCGGTTTCGGCATCACCATCGTGCCCAAATCAGCCACCACCATCAGCCTGCCCGGCGTCGTTTGCCGACCGTTCCGCGATGCGATCTCCGCCACGGTGGATCTCAGCTGCATTTACCGCACCGACGATCACTCGCCGATCCTGCAGGCCTTTTTGGCCAGCGTGCAAAAGTTCCGGGAAGCCCCCAGCAACTAAATTTCAGCGTCCCACGGTCAACCGTAAAAATTGATCAAAATTGAAATCCGGGGCAAAAAAAGGGGGGCCAAAAGGCCCCCCGAATGAGGGAGAAAGGGGTTTCTACAGAGAAACCCTCGCCCGCAGAGACAATGCAATCTTTACCGCGCGATCAATCCCCGCCACGCAGGTTCTGAACCTGGAAGAGCCCCGGAGGCGCCTTCTTCGGATCGACCTGGCCCTTGAACTGGGCGGTCGTGCAGTGCTTGGCTTGGACGTCGACCATGATCACGCCATCGTCGATACCGATGCCTGAGCCCTTGTTGACCGGCAGATGGTGGTCAGGATGCGACTTGCCGACGCTGAAGGCCTTCCACAGTTCGCCCTTGCGGTCGTAAATGTCGATGGCACCATTCAGGTTCTGCAACTGGGCATCCATGTAGAAGGTGCGCTTGCTGATCGGGTGGTTCGGATTGACCGGCGCCGCTTCCAGCACATAGACCTTGCGCAACTGCCAGGTGCCGTCCGGGAAGCAGCCGCCCTGCCCGGCGTAGTTCACGAACTTGAAGCCATCGGCTTCCTTGAACTCGTCGGAAAGCTTGAGTTCGTTGTGGTTCCACATCGGCAGCAGCATGTTCTTGGTGCCCTTGTAGGTCCACTTCATATCCGAAACGCGGCCGTTGTAGCCTTCGAAGTCTTCGATCATCAGATCGGAGCCGAGGAAGGAGTCGGTCACCTGGCCCTGGGCCAGACGGCGCACGCGACGCTGGAAGCCCAGATACAGGTAGGCGTCGTCCAGCTTGCTGTCGTCTTCGAAACGTTGGATCAGCAACTGGGTGTTCTTCAAATCCTGCGGCTCGTTGGCCTTGACGTAGATGGCGCGGTACAGACCGGACGGATTCGGCGTGAATTCCGGAATCGGCGCATCCTTGGTCCGGTGCATGAAGTTCAGGAAATGGAAATCGTACTTGATGGTCTTCTCGATCTGCCCTGACGTCATGTTGCGGTAACGCCAGTAGAACGGCGAAATGACCGCGCCGTCGCCCCAGTTCACACCGTACTTGTAGTTCCAGGCCAGCTTCTCGCCAGCCCTCGGATCCTTCGCATCCGGCTCCTCCGGGAACGGGCGGCCAGCCACATAACCCGTCAGATTCTCACCGGCCTTCGAGCCCAGCTTGGTCTTGTTCAGATTGGCCTTGGTCGCGTTGATGTAGCTGCTGTTGATCATGAACTGCGTGGTGGGCCCCACTTTCATTTCAAAGGCGCCATCCTTGAGCAGCTTGTACAGACCGACCGACAGGACATCCTTGAACTGGTCAGCATTGGCCTTGGTAATCACCGTACCCGGCGTCACGCCCGGTGCGCTGGGCATGCCGGCCTTGTAGGGATTAAAGGTATTTTCGACATCGGCTTCCGTCGCAGCAAAGGCCGAGCCGACCAAACCTGCCG
This sequence comes from Azonexus sp., assembly GCF_036170495.1. Classification (GTDB taxonomy): domain Bacteria; phylum Pseudomonadota; class Gammaproteobacteria; order Burkholderiales; family Rhodocyclaceae; genus Azonexus. The sequence continues at coordinate 27,538 of NZ_JAVHPH010000391.1, read as the reverse complement.
CCACCATGGGCAACAGGGAAATCATGGCTTTTTTCATGTGGTTGTCTCCGGATTTAAGTTAGAACTTGTAGTTAACACGAACGAAAATGTCGTTTTCCTTGAACGCGGCGCCGATCGGGCCAGCGCGGAAGCGGCCGAGGGGTTCCATGCCGCCGAGACCACGCGAATACGAGGTAAACGGATCGGCATCACCGTTAGGCGCGGTATAAGGCGCAAACGGATTACAGGCACGGCAATCATCGAAATTCCAGCGAGTGCGCCCTTCAGCCAGCTTGTAGTTGGCACCGAATGTCACCTTCAGGTCGTTCGTGACGTTCCATTCCACCTGCGGAGCAACCGCGGTCGCCCGTGCCTGGAAGTCATGCGCGAAGATGATTTGTGGGCTGAGCGTGCCATTACGTAGAAAGCCCTTGATCAGCAAAGTACCGATGAAGTTGTCTTCCCAATCCGGCATGCCAACAGGTCCCAGAGAACCCTGCTTCCATTCGTGATCAAAAATGTGCTGGTAGAACAACTGCCCCGAAATCAGGGTTGCCGCTGTTTCGCTAATGAACGGGATGAAAGTTGGGCGATCAATACCGATCACACTGCGGAATACATTGTTCTTCGAGTACAGCTCCTCGCGTGCTGTATTGGAAAACTCTTCCCCATCGGTAAAGGCCGCCTCGAAACGCACAGCCGCTCCTGCCGCAGGCAGTTGGAAGTCCATCGAGCCACCAATCAGGTTAACCCGCGGAAATTCCATGTCGAAAGAAATCAGGTAAGGCCAGGCATTCTGATACGCCCCAGTGAAAGAGTTTGTTGCCCGCTTACCACCATGCAGGGACGGCAACTGGGAGCGATAGGTCAATGCGTTCAGCGAGAAGGACAAGCCATCTGCCGTCACGCCCTCATATTTCGCCCCTAATTGAGTATTCGACAGCGACCAGGCGGGGAGATGAACATCCTTGATACCGATCTGGCCTGGGCCGAAATTGGTTGCAAGCAAGGTGCCTGGCGCAACGTTGGCAAAGTTGGCCACCGTGCCGCCGTTATCCCAGAGATTGGCCATACCACGGAAAAAACAACCGGCATCCAGAATCACGTTCGGCGTGCCGCACTGACCCAGATTATTGGCGCGGAACTGATCGACGTTCCAGACGATCTGGAAGTTGCGATCCTGCATTGTTTCGCTCGCCCCCATGCGGTATTCCGCCTGAGCGATCCACATCGGAATGCGGATGTCGGACAGTTCGTCGTAAATATTGTTGCGTGAATAGTCGACCGGGTTAATGACGTCCAAAACGCGGAAGAGGTCAGTACGGCCCCAAACAACCTGCTGCTTGCCCAGCTTCAGGAATAACCCCTTGCCGTCACCCAGATCGAATGTCTTCTTGACATACAGTTCTCGAATGAAATCCAGTCGATTATTAAATTCTGGCGCCTCCAGTTCCGATAGCGTCTTGTCGCCATAACCGCCAAAGTCACGGCAGCCACGACTATCAACATCGCATGGGCGAACCGGAACGCCAAAAGCAACGCCGCCATCAATGCCGTGCCAGCGATCACCGAGAACCCGCATTCCCTCATTCGGATTATTTGCTCCATAGGTATCAATAAAAGCATTGCCGGCCGCCCCCGGATAACCCAGGCCAGCGACTAGAGAGTAAGTCACTGGTCCGGTACCCCAAGGCGTCGTCAAATAGCCACCAGGCGTCGTCGACTGCATGTTGATCGGCCCACCCGCATCCTTGCCGTACTCGCTACTGTTCATGCGATAAACGCCATCCCAGCTACCGCGCAGAATGCTATGCACACCCCAGCCATTCCCGAATTTCTTGTCCGCCTCGAGCTGCATGGTATTGCGGAACTTGGCCAGACCCACATGCTCGCGATGTGCGGTGTGGTTCTCGTAGGTGACATCGACCTGCCAAGGCGAAGAATCTTCGCCCATGGACGGCAGATCGTCGCCCCATGCCTGCGTCGCGAAAGAAGCGGAGAGCGCAGCCGCGATGAGCGTCAGGCGCCTTCCCGTATTCAGTTTTGTCTCCATGGATCAAACCCCCAATGGTTTTGTTAAAAAGAGAAAGTTGCTGTTCCCCCGGTCTTCCGGAGTGTTGTTAGTCGTTTTCCAGAACACCGTCTTCGTCGTAATGCACCAAGGTCACAAACTTCGGTTTGAAGACGACGCACCAGGACGGCACGATCAGCACGGCGGCGATCGCGTTGACGATGAGCATGAAAGAAAGAAGGATCGCGGCGTCCGACTGGAAGCGCAGATCGGACATGAAGATCCACATCACGACGCCGGCGATCAGCGTGACGGCCGTAAAGCTCACGGCGTAGCCGGTGGTGGCGACAGCGGTAATGACCGCCTTCTTCATGTCGCGCATCACGGCATACTCTTCGCGGATGCGGTCCATGAAGTACACGGCGTAGTCGATGCCGACGCCAACACCGACGGCAATGACCGGCACGGTATTGACGCTGATCCCGATGTTTAGCGCGCCCATGTAGGCGTAGGTCATCAGGGTCGAGAACAGCATCGGCAGAACCATCAGCCAACCGGCGTGCAGCGAGCTGTAGTAGATCATCACGATGAAGAAGGCGAGCAGCATGACGGCCGGAATGATGATCATGTGGTCGGTATGCAAGGCCTGATTGCCAGCCGCCGTGACGCCGATGATGCCGCCCCCGAGTTCGATGTGCAGGCCGGGCACCTCGGCTTCGATCTTCTTGATGCCTTCCTCGGCCAGCGCGACGATGCGGTTGATCGTTTCGGCCTGGTGGTCCTTGTAGTAGAAGACCATGTTGGCTTCGTTTTCGTCGGAAGTGACGAACTCCTTCAAGGCACCGGGAATCGGGCTGGAGGCCATGTAGGCGAACATCAGCCCGCCGATTTCGTCGGCCGTATCGGGCAACTGCATCCAGCGCGGGTCGTCGTTGTGGGTCAGCTTATTGACCACGCGCAGCACGCCCGGCATGGCTTTGGTGCCGCCCAGCCCCGGATCGGACAGCATGTGCGCCTGGAAACGCTCGATGGCCGCCATGACGTCGGGACGCTTGATGCCGCCCTTCTCGTCCGTACGGGCCGCGACATGCAGTTCCTCGGAACCCGGAAAGCGCGTGTTAATGGCTTTGGTCGACACGTTGTAGTCGTGACTCAGATGGAGCAGTGGCGAGCCCGGTTCGGACTCACCGAGCTGCACCTTGCTCACAAAGTACATACCGCCGATCGCACCGATCAGGGTCAGGATCAGGATCGAGCGGGCACCGCCGTCAGTACCGCCGGTCATCGCCATGGCCTTGCCGAGGAAGGCGCGGATGCCTTGGTTGCCGTTCTGGTGGTTCTTTGGCGCGGGCAGGATGGTCAGCGCCAGCGGGACCATAAAGTGCACCGTGAAGATCACCGAAAAGCCCCAAAACCCGGCAGCCATACCGAGTTTATGATTGAACGGCGCGGCACCCAGCATGAGCACCGCAATCCCAACCGCATCGACGATGATGGCCAGTGATCCGGGGCGGAACAGGGCATCCAGCGCGTTGCGGGCGGCCTTCTTGCCGTCATGGACGACAGCCAGTTCCTCGTAGTAGCGCACCACCAGCTGCACGCCATGCGACGTGGCACGGGCAGCGATCAGGAAGGGAATCGGCAAGGAGAGCGGCTCAAGGTTGATGCCCATCGCCGCCATGAAGCCGAGGCCCCAAATGGAGGACAAGGCAATACCGAGTAGCGGCAGCGCGACGCCATAAAACCGACGAAAGTAGAGAATCAACAGCGCAGACAGCAGGAGCAGCGTCCACATCATGATCTCGACAATCTGGTTGAGGTAGGTATAGACCCAGCCGGTCAACACCGGATTACCCGTCACATAGATCTGATGCCCGGGCCGGGCCAGCGTCTCGCGGACCTTCTGCAAGGCGGCGAAGGTGGTCGGATAGTCGATGGAGCCCTCGTTCATCTGGGCCTTGATCAGCGCCGCCTTCATATCTGGCGAGACAAGCAGGCCGTAGATGGTCGGGTTGGCGATGACGTCGTTTCTGAGCTGCTCCAACTCGGCCACGGTGCGCTTCGGCTTGAGCGGATCGTAGTAGGACTCGGAGGCAAAGCCGCCCTGATCGTCGAGAAAAACCTTGCGTGCCGTGCGGTGCGTCAGGCTGCTGACGAGGTTGTGGTTGACGCTCGGCAGGTTATCGACGCCTTGCGTCGCTTCGTGAATGAGTTTCAGGGTTTCGTCGTTGAAGATGGTCCCCTTGTCGACCTCGACCGACATGACGATCATGTTGGCGCCGCCGAAATTCTCTTTCAGGCGGTTGTAGACCTTGATATAGCTATGGTTCTGCGGCAGCAGATCAGCAAAGTCGGTGAAAACGCGCAGGCTGGGCAGGGCAGTGCCGAACAGGCAGGTCACCAGAAGGACCAGCGACAGGACGATCTTCGGATTGCGGAAAATCCATTCCTCTCCCTTGTGCAGGGCATGGGTAATGGCGTGGCGGGCTTTTGCAACCATGGTGTTGATGTCTCCGTGGCTTATTGTTTGGCGTGCGTGCTGACAGCACGGAGCAGCCCACCCGGGCCGCCGATCACGATGGCCGATTGGCCCGGCAGGGAAGCGCCACCGCCCAGAAAGACCGGCACGGGGTCGGTGTACGGCACAGCGCGCCAGCTATCGCCTTCGAGGCGGGCAATAACACCGCTGGCACCGACGCCGTAAGGAACGCCTTCGTGCATGAACAGCCGATTAAGCGTGGCCTGCGTCGTATTGGCCTGCTTGGTCCACGATTTGCCACCGTCGTTGGTGTGCAGCATCTGCCCGGCCAGACCGCTGACCCAGCCTTCGTTGCCATTGGCGAACAGCGCAGCATAGGGATAGAACTCGCCCGGCATTTTCGGGCCTTTTTTCCAGTTGACCCCGCCATCCTCAGTCATCACCGTCAGGCCGAATTCGCCGAGGGCGATGCCACTTTTCTCGTCGAGAAACTGGATGGTCGTAATCTGCGTGTCTTCGCCCAGATCGGTGGTTTTCCAGGTCTTGCCCTGGTCGGTGCTGCCGGCAATGACCGCATTGACGCCGACGACCCACCAGCCGCCCTGCTTGTCGCAAGTGACCGCCAATGGCGTACGTGGCATGTCGAGAGGAACCGACTTCCAGTTCTTGCCGTCGGCATCGGCCGACCACACCTTGTGGTAGTGGTCGATGGCGACGAAGCCCTGATCACCGCAGACGGTCACGTCGACCAGCGAGGTGTTGCCCAAGGCCGTCCGTTTCCAGCTTTTGCCCTGATCTTCAGAGGTCAGGACGACACCGCTTTGGGTACCGACCACGACCACTTTGCCATTGCTGGCCATCGCCTGACTGATGTCGTAACGATGCACCGAACGCTCGCGTTCAGCCGCAATTCCAGACATGTCCGGGCCTTGCGAGCAGGCGGTCAGCGCACCGCACGCAACGGTGGCAGCGAATGGCAACCACGATATTTTTTTCACCCAGTCCATCTATTCCTCCAGTTTTCCGTGCCTTTTTGGTGGCACTTTTTTCAATCGTTTTTCGTTGCAACAGCCATTTAAATTTCGGCTCTTTCAGACTATGCATTGCTCAAACCAATACCGTCCAATACCAATTAACACGACGTTAAATACTGTAAAGGTATGGATATTCCCGCATTGAAAAACCGGCTTACCAATGTTCCTGAAGATGCTTTTTCGGTGCGGGAAAGCCTTTCCCGCACCGAAAAAGCAGTTTTCAGCGCCCGAGGTCCTTGGCGGTCTTGCCGCCGATTCCCCATTGCGCCTTGGGCACGTCGTGAATCCAGACACGGACGTTCTCGATCGGTGCGCCGAGCGCTTCGACCAGGGCAGCGCTGACCTTTTCGATAACCGCCCTCTTCTGCTCTTCGGTGCGTCCTTCGATCAAATAGATTTGTGCGAATGGCATGGTGTCTCCTTAAACGAAACGGCAGCTGACGCGACCCAGTGACTGGATACGCAGATTGACGTGATCGCCAGCCTTGACAGCAACGGCCTCAGTCACGCCACCGGACAGGATCATCGTGCCGGCCGGAATTTCCTCGCCACGCGCCCCGAGATGGTTGGCCAGCATGGCAATGGCTGCCGCGGGGTGGCCGAGAACGGCAGCACCGGCACCGATGGCAACGGGTTCGCCGTTCTTTTCCATGACCACGCCCAGGGTGCGCAGATCGAGACCGGCGACTGGCGTCATCTGTCCACCGACGACAAAGCGCGATGAGGAGCAGTTGTCGGCGATGACACTCTTCAGGTCGAACTTGAAATCGCGGTAACGCGAATCGATGATCTCGATGCCCGGCATGATGAAATCGGTCGCCGCCAGCACGGCGCCAATGTGGCAGCCGGGGCCTTTCAGGGACTTTTTCAGGACGAAGACGATTTCCGGCTCGACCTTCGGGTGGATCAGTTGATCGATCTTGATTTCGCCGCCATCCGCCACGCTAAAGGTGTCGACCAGGAAGCCGAAACACGGAGTTTCGACGCCCATCTGCTTCATCTTGGCGTGCGAGGTCAGGCCGGCCTTCAGGCCGACGACCTTGTTGCCGCGGGCCAGCTTGCGCCGCAGGATTTCGTTCTGGATGGCGTAGGCATCGTCCCAATCCATTTCCGGATGGGCATCGGTAATCTTGACGACGTCATGCGCCTGCAGTTCGGCGTTTTCGAGCAGTTCGGCCAGTTGGCCGATGGTTTGCTGGTTCAGTTTCATGCCATCAGTCCTCGTGCGCGTGCCATGCTCATGGCGGTGTCTTCAATCATGTCTTCCTGTCCGCCAACCATGCCGCGACGGCCCAGCTCGACCAGGATGTCGCGCGCCGGTACGCCGTACTTCACCGAGGCACGCTTGGCGAAGAGCAGGAAGGAGCCATAGACGCCGGCATAACCGAGCGTCAGTGCATCGCGGTCGATGCGGATCGGGAAGTCCATCATCGGCACGACAAGGTCTTCGGCGACGTCGGTGATCTTGGCGACATCAACCCCGGTTTCGATGCCCATCAGGCTGCACACGGCGATCAGCACTTCCATCGGTGTATTGCCGGCGCCGGCACCGAGGCCTGCGGCAGCGGCATCGACGCGGTTGGCACCGACTTCGATGGCGGCGATCGAGTTGGCGACGCCCATCGCCAGGTTGTGGTGGCCGTGGAAACCGAGTTCGGTTTCTGGTTTCAGGGCTTGTCTGACTGCAGCGAGGCGTTCCTTGACGCCTTCCGGCAGCAGGTGACCGGCCGAATCGGTGACGTAGATGCAGTTGGCGCCGTAGCCTTCCATGAGTTTGGCTTGCTTGACCAGACCTTCGGCACTGTTCATGTGAGCCATCATGAGGAAGCCGACAGTGTCCATGTCGAGCTTGCGGGCCATGGTGATGTGCTGCTCGGAGACGTCGGCTTCGGTGCAGTGGGTGGCGACACGGATGGTATTAACACCGAGGTCACGGGCCATCTTGAGGTGATCGACGGTACCGATGCCGGGCAGCAGCAGGGCCGAGACCTTGGCGTTCTTCATCCTGGGGATGACGGCGCCGAGGTATTCCTCGTCGGTGTGGGCCGGGAAGCCGTAGTTGACCGAGGAACCACCGAGGCCGTCGCCGTGGGTGACTTCGATCAGGGGCACGCCGGCTTCGTCGAGGCCGGTGGCGATGCTGACCATCTGGTCGAGAGTCATCAGGTGACGCTTGGGATGCATACCATCCCGCAGGGTCATGTCGTGGACGGTTACTTTTTTGCCGCGTAGGGTCATTGTTTTCTCCAGTTCCTTAGGCAACTACGGGCTCAAGCTTGAGCGTGCCCTTGATCATTTCTTCGGCGAACATTTCGGCGGTGCGCGCACCGGCGGCGGTCATGATGTCGAGATTGCCGGCGTAGGTCGGCAGGAAGTCGCCGAGGCCGGTGACTTCCATGTAGACGGAGACGCGGTTGCCGTCGAAGACCGGGCCGTTGACCAGGCGGTAGCCCGGGACGTACTTCTGGACTTCCTTGATCATGGCGTGGATGGACTCAGTGATCGCGGCCTGGTCCGGAGCGGTTTCGGTCAGGCAATGCACCGTGTCGCGCATGACGAGCGGCGGTTCGGCCGGGTTGATGATGATGATGGCCTTGCCCTTCTTGGCGCCGCCGACTTTTTCGACGGCACCGGCGGTGGTCCGGGTGAATTCATCGATGTTCTTGCGGGTGCCGGGGCCGGCGCTCTTCGAAGAAACGGTGGCGACGATTTCGCCGTAGGCGACCGGCTGGACGCGGGAGACGGCAGCGACCATGGGGATGGTGGCCTGGCCACCGCAGGTGACCATGTTGACGTTCATTTCACGGCGACCGACGTGTTCCTTGAGGTTGACCGGCGGAACGCAGAACGGCCCGATGGCGGCCGGCGTCAGGTCGATCATGAGAACGCCCAGCGCGTTGAGCTTGCGCGAGTTCTCGGCGTGGACGTAGGCCGAGGTGGCGTCGAAGGCGATCTGTACATTGTCTTCGAGGACGTGCGGGAGGAAACCGTCGACACCGGTGGCGCAGGTCTTCAGACCCATTTCGGCGGCACGCTTGAGGCCTTCGGATTCCGGGTCGATGCCGATCATCCAGACGGGGTCAAGGTAGGGGCTGCGCTTGAGTTTGTAGAGCAGGTCGGTCCCGATGTTGCCCGGGCCGATCAGGGCGCATTTGATTTTTTGGGTCATCAATATTTCCTTATTGATCGTGGTTCAGCAAATGGTGGAAACGATCCCGCCTTCGACGCGCAGCGCGGCCCCCGTCGTCGCAGCAGCGCGTGCGCTGCAGACGTAGGCGACCAGCGCAGCCACTTCGGCCGGATCGATCATGCGTTTGATAATTGAGGTCGGACGGCCCTCGGCGAAGAAGCGGCGCTCCATTTCATCAAGGCCGATGCCTGCCTCGGCGGCCAGCTTGGCGAAGAACTCACCGACACCTTCGGAGCGGGTCGGACCGGGCAGTACGGCGTTAACCGTGACGCCCGTTCCGGCGCAGCTCTGGGCAAGACCGCGCGATACGGCCAATTGGGCCGACTTGGTCATGCCGTAATGCACCATCTCGCCCGGCGTGTTGATACCGGATTCGCTGGAGATGAAAACGATGCGCCCCCAGTTGGACGCCTTCATCGCCGGCAGGTAATGGCGGGCCAGACGAACGCCGCTCATCACATTGACGTCGAAGAAGCGTTGCCATTCGCTGTCGGGGATGGCGTCGAACGGCACCGGATCGAAGATGCCGAGGTTGTTGACCAGAATGTCGGCCTGCGGGCAGGCAGCGAACAGAACCTGGCAACCTTCCGCGGTGGACAAATCAACCGCCACACCCTGCACATCGACGCCGGCAACCAGCGAACGCAGCCGGGCAAGCGCCGCATCGACACTTTTCTGGCTGCGGCCGTTGATCACCACCTTCGCACCTTCGCGCGCCAGCTCCGTAGCAATGGCAAAGCCGATTCCTACGGTCGACCCGGAAATCAGGGCAATTTTGGAATGTATCTGGAGGTCCATTTCGCGCGATCTGCTTAGACGAAACGAACCGAGCAGCCGCCGAGACCGCCGATGGTCATGCGCAGGTTGTCGCCCTTGACCACCGGGACCATGGCGCCCATCGCGCCGGACAGCACGATGTCGCCAGCCTTGAGGGCGATGCCGAGCTTGCCCAGCGTATTGGCCAGCCAGACCATGGCGTTGACCGGGTGACCCATGGTCGCGGCGCCGGCGCCAGTGACGACGATTTCGCCGTTCTTTTCGAGAACCATGCCGCACAGGCCGAGGTCGATGTTGCTGATATCGACGAGTTGGTCGCCGAGCACGAAGACGCCGCAGGAAGCGTTGTCGGCAACGGTGTCCTGGATCTTGATTTTCCAGTCGGTGATGCGCGAATCAACGATTTCGAAGCAGGCCATGACGCCTTCCGTGGCGGCCAGGACATCGGCGGCGGTAACGCCCGGACCTTGCAGATCATTCTTGAGCAGGAAGGCGATTTCACCTTCGGCCTTGGGCTGGATCAGCGAGCTCATCTCGATGGATTCGCCTTCGTTGTAGACCATGCCACCGAGCAGGTAGCCGAAGTCGGGCTGATGGACGCCGAGCAGGTTCATGACCGGCTTGCTGGTGACGCCGATCTTCTTGCCGATGACCTTCTCGCCATTTTCCAGCCGGCGCGACAGCATGCGTTGCTGGATGTAGTAGGCATCCTCGACAGTGATGTCGAAGCCGCGCGAGGTCAGTGGGCTGACCGTCTTGCCGGCGACCAGGGCGTCGTAAAGTTCGTCGCCGAGGTCGTTGATTTGCGATTGTTCCATGATGTTTTCTCTTTATTCGGCCAGGAAATTGCTGACCAGCTGGTTGAATTCGCGGTTGTGTTCGATCTGCACCCAGTGTCCGCAACGCCCGAAAACGTGCAGCTGCGAGTCGTCGATCCAGCGATTTAGGGTCAGGGAGTTGCTCAGCGGAATGACCAGGTCGTCGCGGCCGTGGATGACCAGCGTCTTGTGCTTGATCGCCCGGATGTCGGCTTCGGCACAGGCCATGGCATCGACCCAACGCTGACGCGGGGCCGGGAACATGGCCGAAAAGGATTCCTGAAAGCCGGGCCGGATGCTGGCCTGATAGCGCAACTCGGCCAGCTCATCGGTGACCAGACTGCGGTCATAGGCAAAGATGTCGAGCAGGCCGCGCATTGCCGCCAGCGACGGCTCGTAGCCCCACACCGCATCGAGTTCCGACGTGATTTCAAACGGCACGCCAACGCTGCCCATCAACACCAGCCGACGCACACGCTGCGGATGACGGACGGCCAGCGCCAACGCAATGGCGCCACCGAAGGAATTGCCGATCAGGTCGGTCTGTTCGATACCCAGTGCGTCAAGAAGACCAATGGCGTGATCGACCCAACCATCGGTGCTGTACTCAATGCCGGCCGGCCGCTCGGTGTAGCCAAAACCAACCATGTCCGGTGCAATCGCCCGACAGGTCTTGGCCAGTTCCGGCAAGACCAGACGCCAGTTGGCCCACGCCGTCACCCCCGGCCCGGAACCATGGATGAGCAACACCGGCGCCCCGCTACCGACATCGTGGTAGTTGGTCTCGATGCCGCCCGCCAGGATGCGGCGGCCGATTTCGGGAGAGTTCGCCGACATGCCCGCTTCGCCTTACAGCTTGATGCAGACATTCTTGAGTTCGGTGTAGAACTCAAGCGAATGCACGCCACCTTCGCGGCCAATACCCGAATGCTTGGCGCCACCGAACGGCGTGCGCAGGTCGCGCAGGAACCAGCTGTTGACCCAGACCAGGCCGGCTTCGATACGGCCGGCAACGCGGTGAGCGCGATTGACATCCTGCGTGAAGACCGAAGCGGCCAGGCCATAGCTCGTGCTATTGGCGCGCTTGATGACCTCGTCTTCGCTGTCGAAAGGCATGACGAGCGTGCATGGCCCGAAGATTTCTTCGCGAGCCACGGTCGAGTCGTCGCCCAGGCCGGTCCAGATGGTCGGTTGCACCCAGGCGCCGTTGGCCAGTTCGCCCGGCATGTCGGGAACACCGCCGCCGGTAACGACCGTGGCGCCCTCCTCGACCGCTTTCTTGTAATACGACAGGACCTTGTTGCGATGTTCCTGGCTGACCAGCGGCCCCATGTTGCTGCTCGGGTCGCTCGGCACGCCGAGCTTGAGCTTTTCGGCCCCGGCCTTCAGCGCGGCGACGAAGGTCTCGAAGAACGGCCGCTCGACATAAACGCGCTCCGTACCGAGGCAAACCTGGCCGCAGTTGGAGAAGCAGGAACGAATGGTCGCTTCGATGGCAACATCGAGATTGGCATCGGCGAAAACAATGGCCGGATTCTTGCCGCCCATTTCCAGCGACACCGGACGGGCGCCATCGGCTGCCGCTTTCATGATCGCCGCACCGGTCCGCGTTTCGCCGGTGAAAGTGATGGCATTGACGCCCTGGTTGGTGGTCAGGAATTCGCCGGCCGAATTCGGGCCGAAGCCATGCACGACGTTATAAACGCCCTTCGGCACGCCACAGGCATTCATGACTTCGCCGAGCAGCGTCGCGGTCGACGGCGTTTCTTCGGAAGGCTTGACGACGACGGTGTTGCCGCAGGCCAGCGCCGGGCCGACCTTCCAGGTCATGAGCAGCAGCGGCAGGTTCCACGGGCAGACGACACCGACGACGCCCACCGGGCGGCGAATCGCGTAGTTGAGCGCGCCCTTGCCATCCGGCGTCGCCATTTCGAAGAATTCGGTCGGTGCATTCTTGATGACGTCGGCGAAGATCTTGAAGTTGGCCGCACCGCGCGGGATGTCGATGTGCGAGGCGAGGCTCTTCGGCTTGCCGGTATCGGCGCATTCAGCTTCGAGGAATTCGTCGAAGCGGCGGGTGATCTCGTCGGCCACCTTGTTCAGGATGTCGGTGCGCTCGACCACGGTCATCTTGCCCCACGGCCCTTCGAGGGCGTCGCGGGCCGCCTGGACGGCCGCATCGACTTCGGCCTTGCCGGCTTCGTGGACCATGCCGATCAGCGAATTATCGAGCGGCGTGCGCTTCTCGAACTGCTTGCCTGTCGCGACAAATTCGCCATTGATGAAATTCAGGATTTGCTTCATTCCCTTGTTTTCCTATTTTTGTTTGCTGTTCATTTGCCAGATTCAAGCCAGACCGATGGCCGCCAGGCCCGCCTGAGCACATTCTTCGTCCTGCGCTTCGGAAGCACCGGAAACACCGATGCCGCCGAGCCAGTCGCCCGAACCCACCGGCAAACCGCCACCGAAAACGATCAGCCGCGGCTGGGCCGAAAAGCCCAGTTTCATTCCTTCGTCGTGGCCGATCGCCCCCATCCACGCCTTGGTCGGAAAACCGAAGCTGGCCGAGGTGTAGGCCTTGTCGATGGCGATATCGATCGAGTGGATGAAGGCGCCGGGCATGCGCAGGAAGGCCATCAGATTGCCGCCACGGTCGACCACGGCAACGTTGATCTTCCAGCCGTTGGCCGTGGCATGGGCCACGGCTGCCGCACAGGCGGCCGCAGCTGCCTCGGCCGAAATCCCCGGGATCGTGGCGGCAACTTGCATCAGGTCACCACGGTCAGGAAGCGATCGTTGAGCTTGCGGTCGTGATAGAACACGGCGGCGCCCACTTCATCCATGGTCCACTTCGTCGGTTTCTGATCAGGGTAGGCATAGTTGCCGCCGCAGAAGGTTTCGAAGCGATTGCCGTTCGGATCGAAGGCGTAGATCGTCGTGCCACGGGTGACGCCATGGCGGGTCGGGCCGATGTCGATGGACACGCGATTCATCGACATCAGGTCGGCGGCGCGCAGCACCTGCTCCCAGCTTTCGAGCAGGAAGGAAACGTGGTGCAGCTTGCCCGGTTCCGGATGGCGGACGAAAGCGATGTCATGGGCCTTGGTCGAGCACGACAGCCAGATCGCCAGATCCTGGTTGTCGTCGAGCGCGATGTGCTCGACGAGGTAGAAACCGAGGACATCCTGGAAGATGGCCTGGGCTTTTTCGATATCCGGCCCGTAAAGCAGGCAATGGTCGAGGCGGATCGGGGCGATGCCCTTTTCGGCGCCGGCACACCAGGCTTCCGGATTGAGTTCGCCCATCTCGTTGCCAATGGCCGTCTTTTGCGCATACAGCTCGATGTCGTGGCCGGTCGGCAGCGTGAAGCGCACGCGCTCGCCAGTTTCCAGCAACTCGCCGGCCGGGATCCGCTTGGTGGCGACGCCGTAGGCGTTCAGATCCTTCTCGAGCTTGGCCAGCGTGGCATCGCTATCGACCTTGAAGGCGAAGAAGTCGATGCCGGCCGTCTCGGCCTGGCGCAGGATGACGCTGTTGTGATCGCGCTCTTCCCAAGTCTTGAAATAAACACGGCCCTGGGCATCACGACCGGTTTCGACCAGGCCCAGCACCTTCGAATAGAAATCGACGCTTTCTTCAATGTCGAGCACCCGCATCTGAGCGTGTCCGGGACGTAAAACACCAGTCATTGCCATTTGTCTTCTCCTGTTTTTTGAGTATTTCGATCACCCAAAAATCTGCGCAATCGATTTACCATTACGATATTTGCAACGAATCTCGATGTCAATACTTTTTCTCGAGATTTTTAAAAACCCTGAAAATTTCCCGGCTCAGGGTAAAATTAACGCGTCTGGTCAAACCACTGAACCGAACCCAAAATCATGGCTAACAACAGCACATCGAATGGCGACAGCCTCATGTCAGAACCGAAAACCCTTGTCGAATCCGCCTACCGCGCACTCCGTCGCGACATCATCGAAGGCCACCTCGCCCCCGGCGAAAAACTCCGCGTCGAGCATCTCAAGGACGACTACGGCGTCGGCGCCGGCACGTTGCGCGAAGCGCTTTCGCTGCTCATTTCCGACGCCCTCGTCGTCAGCCAGGGACAGCGCGGCTTTCGCGTCGCCCCGGTGTCCCTCGAAGATTTCGAAGACATCACCCAAACCCGCGTCATGCTCGAATGCGAGGCCCTGCGCCAGTCGATCACCATGGGCGACGATGCGTGGGAAGGCGACTTGCTGGCCGCTTTTCACCGCCTGGCCAAGGCCGAGGAAAAGCGCATCGGCACCGACGACCGGGAAGAGTGGGAAGAGCGCAACCGCATCTTTCACGAGGTGCTCATCGCGGCCTGTCCGTCGCGCTGGCTCAAGCATTTCCTCTCCATCCTCTACCAGCAGGCCGAACGCTATCGCCGCCTGTCGCTCTACCTGCAGCCGATTCCGCGCGACATCCATGCCGAACACGAAGCCCTGATGCAGGCGGCCATGGCCCGCGATGCCGACAAGGCCACCGCGATCCTCGGCGAACACATCCGGCTCACTTTCCGCTCCGTTCAGTCGATCCCGAAAGACCAGCTGAACGAAAAACTGGCCGCCTGAATCCGCCTGGCCGGTTTTCGAAATTGGCCATTTTTTCCGGTTGACCGTGGCAATGCCCGACGCTCTCTAAACGGCGAGCGTCGGCGCCACCAGCGGCTGCGTTTTACAGACGTTCTTGGCCATCTTGCCGAGCACCTTGAGCGTGATGTCGCTGGTCGGCCTGACCCGGCAGGCCAGCACGCGATCCGCCGCCTCGTCCTCGACGCTGACGTACTCACGGCTCATCACCCGCTTGACGTAAGTGCCGGCGGTGATCTCGACCTTGCAGACGCCGCAGCCGCCGCCGCGACAACCGACCGGAATGCCTTTCTTGCCAAGACGCTCCATCCCGACCAGCAGGGACTCTACCGGCGAGCAACGAAAGGTCTCGCCGGTTTCCTCGATCAGCACGTTGTAATAGATCATCGTTAGTCTCTCGTTATTAGTTGTTAGTCGCTAGCCAGTAGTCGCCGGGTTTGAGCTCGCGACTAATAACCACCGACTGGCCACTAGATGTTCTTGAACAAGGGGCTTTTCAGTTGCTGCGAGGCATCCGCCGCCGAGAAGAATTTCTCCATGTAGATGTCGCGCTCGAACAGCCGGCCCTGCATCAGCGTGCTGATACAGGCTTCGATCATCGCCGGCGGTCCGCACAGGTAGGCCTTGTGACCGCGAAAATCGTTATTGAAGTGCGCCTTCGCCGCCTCGTGCACGAAGCCCCGGGCACCCGTCCAGTCGGAACCCTCTGGCTCGCTCGACAAGGCGGGAACATAGGTGAAGTTGGCATGCTTCTCGGCCAACGCCCGGAACTCGGCGTCGTAATACAGCTCTTCACGGCTGCGCTGACCGTACACCAGCGTCATCGGCTTATCGAAGCCTTCGGCCAGCAAGTCCTCGATCATCGATTTCGGGCTGGATAGCCCGGAGCCACCGGCCATGAAAACCAGCGGCACATTGGCCGATTTCTTGACGAAGAAACGGCCGTAAGGGCCAGTTAGTTTGAGCTTCTCGCCGACTTCCAGCTTCTCGTGCAGCCAGGTCGTGACCTGACCGCCCGGCACAATGCGCACGTTCAGTTCGACAACGTCGCCGCTCTGCGGCGAATTGGCCAGGGAAAATGCCCGTGATTGCCCGTCGACCGCAGGAATCTCCAGATTGATGTACTGCCCGGCCTGGAAATCCATGGGACGGTCGAGCTTGAGCCAGATACCGCGAATGGTCGGCGTCAGGGCTTCGATGCGGATCACTTCGCCGTCGTAGTCCCGCACCGGCAGGTTGCGCGAATCGGGATCTTCCTCGATCTCGGCTTCGATCACCGTATCGGACTCCAGCCGGCAGCAGCAGGCCAGCGTCTTGCCCTCCTCTCGCTCGAAATCCATCAGGGCAAAGGTCGAGGCTTCGCCGTGATCGATTTCGCCATCCAGCACCTGCACCTTGCAGGTGGCGCACAGGCCATGACAGCAGGCGTGCGGCAGGTAAATGCCGGCGCGCAGGGCGGCATCGAGAATGGTTTGGCCATCCTCGACTTCGATGGTCTGGCCGAGCGGCTCAATGGTCAGTTCGTAACTCATGACGCCCCCGGCTCAGGAACAGCTGCCGTTGATGCCCTTGAGGCCCGGCGTCTGGAAACGCAGCATGTCCTTGTGCTTGAGCCCCAGCTCGGCCAGCGTCTTGCTCATGTCCGGCTGCCACGGCTGACCGGATTTCAGCCAGGTCACCTTGCTGAAATCGACGCTCTTCCAGTCCGGGTGATAGCCGAAGGAATGCGCCATGGACTTTTGGCACAGGTCGCTGAACGGGGTGTTCGGCGGCAGGCAATAGGCGAACGGGGCGCAGAACATCAGGTGGTCGTCCCAACCAACGTAGAGCAACTGGGCGCCATGGAACTTGTCGACCGAATCAGCCGGGGGAAATTTGTAATCTTTCAGAGCTTGTACAGCCATCTTTGTCTCCTTTTTATCAGGGAAGGCGACGGTCATTGCCGCCCTCCCTTCATCTAGAACGATCAGGTGTTTTTGGTCGCCATGCCGCGCCAGGCGGCAAAGTTGGCCTGGTCACGCGAACCCTCGAAATCAAGGTTGTCGTGGCCATTGTTGAAGTGGTACCAGTCGAGCACGGCAGCCAGCGGGTCGAAGCCCTCGGCGGTCGGATCGGTGCCCTCCGGGAAGCAGTTGCCCTGATAAATCTGGTGCACCGGCAACCACGACTGGACGTACTTCTCCGGCTCGTTGTCGAAGATGTGCTGACAGCCGTCCGAACAGGTGTGGTACTTCTCGCCCTCGTACTCCGATTCGCGGTAGCAGAGCGTGGTCGGGTCGCCCGGCTCGGTGAAGATCATCGGGATCTGGCAGACCTGGCATAGCATGGGCAACGTGTTGGTGTAGAAACGGTTGCCCTTCTCGGCCTCGTCACGCCAGTAGGTGAAGCGGGCGCGGTAGTACTTGTCGAAGGTGTTCGGATACTTGGCCGACAGCCAGTCCATTTCCTCGTCGTTCGGCATCCAGGTGTGGAAAGCGGCAGCGCCGCCGTACTGGTAGAAGGTCGCCCAGGCTTGATGGGAGATGTGTTCCTTGTCTTCGGTGCACTGGGTCAGGCAATCCGGCACCTTGATGCCGTAGCGCGCCAGGTCGGCGAACAGGGCACCCCCGTTCTGCTCGAAATAGATTTCCCAGGCTTCCTTCCAGCTCATGACGCGCTTCGGCAGCATGTAGTCCATCATCATGCCGACCAGCGACAGCACGCGGATGCCGCGCCAGGCCCACTTGTCGATCCACTTCTGGACGATGGGCAGGTTGTCCGGATCCTGCTCGAGCATGAACTTGATGCACTCGAGGCCGAGCGTCATGTGACGGGCTTCGTCGGACTGCGCCGAGAAGCCGAAAGTCACCGTCGCCATGTCGCCGTTGTAGGCGGCACCGGACATGAAGGGCACGAAGAGCAGGTTGGTCAGGACGTATTCGAAGCTGAAGCCGATGGCGATCATCCACTCGAAGGGGCCGGCACTGAAGGCATCGTCGAAGAAGGACTTGGGCACCGAGAGATACCAGACGCGCTCAAGCATGTGCTTGAAGTCATGGAAGCCGTCGTAATGCTTGTTGTAGTTCGAGATGGCGTGAATCTGCGTCTGGGCATGGCGGATTTCATCGACCGACTGCATCAGGCAGGCGACGCGCGGGCCAACGCCCGGGAAGTTGCGGCCAGCGGCGGCAAAGCCACGGTGCGCGACATATTCAAGCGGCGAAATGCCGGTCAGGAACAATTTGACGGCATTGAGGTAGCGCGCATCGGTGATGCCGAGGTGGCCGTTGTTCTGGGCAAAGGCGTCGAGCACGGCGTACAGCTTGCGCTCCTTCTCGGCCTGATATTTCCAGTAGGCATCCATGGTCAGGCGGAACGGGTCTTCCCACTTGTCCCAATCGTGAATCTTGATGCCTTCGAAAGTCGCCTGCGGGAAGACCTTGTCCATCGGCTGATAGGAGGTCTGCCAGTCGAGGCCGCGGGTCATATGGGCGTATTTTTCCTTGAGGCCCAGCTTCTTCTTTTTAACGTTCATATCCATGTTCGTCTCCTAAATCAGTTCAGCCAGGACAACTTGAATTCGTCGTCGTCTTCGTCAAGGTGGCCGGAAATGGTGATGAGGTTGATCTGCAGCTCCTGCAGGTCGAAATCGCGGCCGATCAGCTCTTCGATGGAATTGCGCTTGATGACCAGCTGGCCCTCGGCGTCGATCTTGACCATGGCCGGTGATTCGTTGGCCACGGCATGCGGGTTGTCGGCGAGCACCGCCTCAATGATCGGGCGGGTGTCTTCATTCAGTTGAAAGGCGATAAATACGTTGGACATGGGAATTCCTAGACGGAGAGGCCGGATTTGGCACAACGGGCGTTGAACTGGGCGGTCACTTCGGCGAGCACCGTTTCGGCCTGATCGCCGAAGGCACGTTGGGCGATCGGGGCCAGTGCGGCGAGCACGAGCGGGCGATACTGCTTGACCCAATCGCTGATCAGCGCCTTGTTCTCAGCCGACTCGGCCGCCGCCACCTTGATCTGGGCATCGACCCACTTGGCCGTTTCGGTCGACCACTCGCCCATAAAGCGGGTCATCATCGAAATGACCGTGCCGCCATTGGCCGAGAAATCACCGTCGAGGTAGTCGTAAATGAGCGGATAGGTCAGGCCTTCGAGCACGAGGTTCTGGGCAACGAAAATCTCGAACCAGTCGGTGACGACCAATACGTTTTCGACGTGCTGGCGCATCGGCTGCCACATGGCGCCGGTCATCCAGGCGTCCTTGGCAGTGTCGAGCGCTTCCGGGCCATCCAGAACCAGGCCGATACGGGTCAGGTACTGGGCGACGGCGAGGTGATCCATGGCGTGGTAGAGGCAGGGCTGGGTCACCGCCGTGCCGTAGCCGTAGGCGGAAATGTAGGAGTTGCCCATGTTGCCGCCCCACTCGACGTGGCGCAGCGGGACCAGAACAGCCAGGGCGGTCTGCTTTATTTCTTCGGGAACGATGTCAGCCAGGCCGCGCTCTTCGATCATGTCGAAGCTCGACTCAGCGGCATCCTGCTGCCGAGAACGGGCAATTGTCCAGGCGCCGTAGTAAAACTGGCGCGGGTCTTTGAGCGCGTACCAGTCCTTCATCTGAATCTGGGTGCGGCGCTTGTCGAACAACTGCAGCTCCGGTTCCCACATCGGGCGGTAGTGGAAAATATCCGTTTGCTGGATATCGTAGGTGCCTTCCTGATAACGGCTGGCCGGCTTGTCGCCAAAGCGTCGCGCGATGTGATCGAAGGTGTGTCGCAAGGGCTTGATGGCGACTGTACGCAGATCAATTTCCATAGATGTCTCCTCTTATATTCCCTCTAACGGGATGGTTAGCCGGCGTCTGATATTTGCTGCTGTGACGCCGCATTCAAGCGTGCCGCCCAGTCGCCCTGACCGGGCGTGGCCGGGTCAAGAACGATGACGGCGTTGGCCAGGCAAAAATCGTGGAAAGCAGCTTCCGGCAACATCAGTTCGACGCACATGGCGGGATCGCCAATGGCGAATTCGAATTCGATGAAACCGTCCGGCCGCTGTTCGCAAACACGAACGTAGCGACGTGTCGGATCGAAGGTGATTCCCGGTTGAACAATGTCCTCTTGCCCCATGCTGCTTTCTCCTGGTGACGACGCGATCAACGATGCGTCGAGACCATCTCTTACTCAAGGAGCGTGCCAGAACTATAAGGCACTGTTTATATTGAAAAACTCAAATTTCCAGGCCAACCCCGCTGCCATGGAAATTACGTTTTGATCAACTGATTCATTGCCAGTTAATCAATTGATCAATTGCATCAAACGAAAAAAAGACCGGATTCGCGGCGGATATGTCGCCGCGCGCGGGACTGACGAGGCACACGGCCTATACTTGACGAAGGTAATAGTCAGAAAGCGGATTGCCACCGAATCTCAAAATCATGAAATAATCTCGAGAATTATTCGTTGTGCAATTCGTTGAAAATTCGGTACCCAGCCAATGCCGCCAGACGGCCTTGCTGACATAAAAAATGAATGCCGCGGAAGCCTGTCGGCATTGAACGGCAGAGAGACAAGATGACGACGATTCAGTACCCGGAATCCAATGACCTGAGAAATCTGGTCAAGTTTTGCGAACACGACGGCACGATCTGGCTCGGTGAAAACCGGATGATCCTCATGCATACGGCCGCCCTCGGCACCCTGCGCAAGGAGCTGGTTGATTCGGTGGGCAAGGAACAGACCCGACGCATCCTGACCCGCATGGGCTACGCCTCAGGCGTGCGCGATGCCGAACTGGCCAAGCGCATTCGCGCTCACCAGTCGCTGCAGGACGCCTTCTTCACCGGCCCCCAACTGCACATGCTCGAAGGCATCGTCCGGGTTACGCCGGTCAACCTCAAAATGGACATCGAAACCGGCCATTTCGAGGGCGAATTCCTCTGGGAAAACTCCTGGGAACAGGACGTTCATATGAAGGAGTTCGGCCGCTCGAACGAACCGGTCTGCTGGTCGCAAATCGGCTACGCCTCCGGTTACACCTCGGCCTTCGTCGGCAAGTTCATCCTGTTCAAGGAAGTCGAGTGCATCGCCTGCGGTGACAACCATTGCCGCATCATCGGCAAGCCGCTCGAGGAATGGGAGGATGCCGAAGAACACGCCAGTTACTTCCAGTCCGACCCCATGCTTAATCACCTGATGGAGCTGCGCACCCAGGTCGAGTATCTCCGCACGACGATCACGCAGAATGTCCAGACGCCCCAACTGGTCGGCATCTCGAACGGATTCAAGCAAGCCCAGGAACTCGTTTCCAAGGCGTCGTGCACCTCGGTCACGGTTTTACTGCTTGGCGAAACCGGTGTCGGCAAGGAACGCTTTGCCCGCGCCCTGCATCAAGAAAGTTCACGCCGCCAAGGCCCTTTCGTCGCCATCAACTGCGCCGCCCTGCCCCACGACCTCATCGAGTCTGAACTGTTCGGCGTCGAAAAAGGCGCCTACACCGGCGCGCAGAGTTCGCGCATGGGCAAGTTCGAACGAGCCGACGGCGGCACGCTGTTTCTCGACGAAATCGGCGAATTGCCGCTGGCCGCTCAGGCCAAGCTGCTGCGTGTGTTGCAGGAAGGTGAAATCGAACGCCTCGGCGACGACCGGACCCGCAAGGTCAATATCCGGCTGGTCGCCGCGACCAACGTCGATCTGGCCAATGCCGTCAAGGAAGGTCGTTTCCGCTCCGACCTTTACTATCGCCTGAACGTCTATCCGGTGACCATTCCGCCGCTGCGCGAACGCGTCGCCGACATTCAGCCGTTGGTCGAAGCGATGCTCGGCCGCTTCTCGACGCTGCACGAAAAACGTCTGCTCGGCGTCACCGACAAGACGCTGCAGGCCATGAAGGGCTATCCGTGGCCCGGCAATGTGCGCGAGCTGGAAAACATGATCGAGCGCGGCGTCATCCTCGCCCCGCAAGGTGGCTGGATCGAACTGGAGCATTTATTTACGCACGTCAGCGAAGCAAAATCGTGGGAATCGGCGATTTCGGCATCCGGCTCCCTGGAACAGGGCAAGTCCAAAAAATGCAGTTCCAGCCTGCTCGATTCGATCATTTCGAGCGGCATGTCACTCGAACAACTCGAAGAGGAACTGCTCACCGAAGCCGTCAAACGCGCCGACGGCAATCTGGCCGGCGCCGCCCGCGTTCTCGGCATCACCCGCCCGCAACTGCAATACCGACTGAAACGCAACACGCCATGAGTGAGCCGCTGATTCGCGTCGTCCGCCGCAAGGCCAAAGCCGGCTGCGAAGAAGCCTACGAGGCGCTGATCCGCGCCATGTTCGCCGATGCCAGCACCTTTCCGGGCTATCTCGCCGCCCAGCTGATCCCGCCGGAAAGCGTCGGCGGCGACTATCAGATCGTCCAGCGCTTCGCCAACGAAACTGATCTCGAACGCTGGAACGGCTCGCCCCAGCGCGCCCTCTGGCATGAACGATTGCGCGCCGTCGCCGAAGGCGATCCCGAATACCGCCTGCTCACCGGCCTCGATGCCTGGTTTGCCCCCACCGCCATTCCGGCCAGCCGACCGCCAGCGAAATGGCGAATGACGGTCGTTAGTTGGCTGGGCATCTTCCCGACGGTTGCCCTTCTCCTCTGGCTGGTCGCACCGCTCCTCGCCAGCTGGCCTTTCCTGCTCAGAACCGCCGTTTTTACCGCCCTGGTCGCGCTGGCGATGTCCTATCTGGTGATGCCGCGACTATCGCGCTGGGTGTCGTGGTGGCTGGTGAAAAAATAAGCGACCTTTGACATTTCGTTTTTGGCCATTTTTTCGGGTTGACCGTGGAAATAGCCGTAGCTTGGATGGATGCGGCAGCGGGTCGCCCCACCAACCCGTTCGGAGCCCTGCATGGAGATCATTCATTTCAACCAACGAAACCTCGCCAAGCGCTGGGATATCAGTGAGGCAACACTTGAACGCTGGCGAACCGAAGGGATCGGCCCCAAATATCTGAAACTCGGCGGTCGCGTGCTCTACCGTCTTGTCGATATCTAAGACTATGAATCCGCATGCCTCATGTCGTCCACCAGCAAGACCGTCGCCATTTAGAGCGTTTTAGCGCAGGTTGTACCAAACCCCTCGGCCACTGCCTTGCTGGTTCAGCGTGCCGCGTTCGACCAAGGTACGGAAATGCTGCTTCAACGTATTGCGGCTGGCACCGGTCAACTTGATCGCTTCACCAATCGTGACACGACCATGCTCGTGGGCAAACTCGACTATCTGTAGCTGCAGTTCAGGCAGGGCCGCCAGCACGATCTTCTCGCGCTCGACCTTCTTCTCCAGACGCCGCATCTGCTCGGCCAGGGAACGTAGAAAGAATACAAGCCACGGCTGCCAATTCGGCGATTCCGTGCGGATCGTGCCTTGGGTTTGACGCAGCGCCAGGTAGTAGGCTTCCTTGCTGTGTTCGATCACGCTTTCCAACGAGCTGTACGGCACATAGGCGTACCCGGCCTGCAGCAGCAGGAGCGTGGTCAGCACCCGGGAGAGGCGCCCGTTGCCATCCTGGAAGGGATGAATCTCCAAGAATACGACGACGCACAGAGCGATGATCAGCAGTGGATGCAGCCGGGCAGTCTCGCGCTCCTGGTTGACCCATGCCACCAACTCTGTCATCAGCCGAGGCGTATCGAAAGGTGACGCGGTCTGAAACACGATACCGATCTGCGCGCCGGTTTCGTCGAAAGCAGCGACGCTGTTTGTGTTGGTTTTGTAGTTGCCGCGATGCCAGGTGTCCTTCTCGCTGTGGCGCAACAGAATCTGGTGTAACTGTTTGATGTGATTCTCGGTGAACGGGATGTCCTGCCACGACGAGAACACCAAGTCCATCAGTTCGGCATAGCCAGCCACTTCCTGCTCGTCGCGAGTGGCGAAGGATTTGATCTCCAGATTCGACAGCCGTTGTTCCACCTCCCGGTCAGACAGCTTGCTGCCCTCAATGCGGGTGGAGGAACCGATGCTCTCGATGGTGGCCACGCGGCGCAAGGCCGACAGGCGATCGGGGGCAAGCGTGCCCAAGGCGCGCCAAGCGCCTTTGAACTCGTCGATCCTGGCAATCAGACTCAGGATCTCCGGGGTGATCTGGATGGTGTCAGTTTTCAGCATGAGCCAACACTACACCCATTTACACCCAATAAAGTAGAAAACCATTCTCACGCCCGATTACACCCATTTCATCGACTTATCCCGTAGCAATGCGGAATATCGGGTCATCCGATCAAGGCACGATGTATTTTGCAGGCACCTACCATGGATTCAAACGCCACCATCGTCGACTGCGAACTTCAATGAAGGATAAATCATGACTCAGCCCGCTTTATGGACTCAGGAACAACTCGCCCAACATTGGCTGGTTTCAGAAGGCACTCTCGAACGTTGGCGCTGCGAAGGGATCGGCCCGGTTTTCCTGAAAATTCGAGCCCACGTGCGCTATCGGCTTTCCGATATTATTGACGTTGAGGAGCAAAGTCTTCGTAAGAGCACCTCGGAGTCTCTAAACACCATCGACAATCGGAGCTGATACGAAAAAACCCTCAGTTGCCTCGCTGGTTCTTTGGGATACCTGCGGGCTGCTGAGGGTTCTTACGGGCCAATGATGGCCATTTCGAATTTGGCGGAGGAGGCGTCCTTCTAACATGGTTCCTAGGCGTTCCAAATTATCCGGCAAACAAATAAACAAACTGTTTAATTACAGCATATTGGTGAACATTCGCTTCCTATAGATTCCCTTGCGTTCCTATAAAATCCAAAATATGATTGGGGGCAGCAACAGGGGAAGGAACGAAAAATGGCAAAGCGAGTGAAAGCCCCGCTCACGGCAAAGGGCGTCGAATCAAAGACAGAACCGGGCTACTACGCAGACGGCGGCGGCCTGTATTTGCGAGTAAGCAAAGAAGGGAAGCGCAACTCAGCCGGCGTGAAGACGTGGGCGTTTCTCTTCACCATCGCCGGCCGCGCCAGGGAAATGGGCCTTGGCCCGGTGTCTGATATTTCACTGGCCGAAGCCCGCGACCTGGCGCTAGACCTTCGCAAACAAATCCGGCAAGGCGTTGACCCTATCGACGCCCGCCAAAAAGCTCGGGACGCTCAAGCCAAGGA
This sequence comes from Azonexus sp., assembly GCF_036170495.1. Classification (GTDB taxonomy): domain Bacteria; phylum Pseudomonadota; class Gammaproteobacteria; order Burkholderiales; family Rhodocyclaceae; genus Azonexus. The sequence goes on along the minus strand of NZ_JAVHPH010000391.1, from coordinate 2,506 downwards.
AGCATCAAAGCGCATTACCTTTGCCGAGGCAGCCAAGGAATATATCGACGCCCACCGGGCGGGCTGGAAGAACGCGAAGCACGCCGACCAATGGACCAACACAATCGCCTCCTACGTCGCCCCAACGTTCGGCCACCTCTTCGTTGCCGACATTGATACCGGCCTCGTTGTCCGAGTCCTCAAACCAATTTGGGAGACCAAGAACGAAACGGCTAGCCGCCTTCGCGGCCGGATTGAATCGGTTTTGGATTGGTCGGCAACGCAAGGCTACCGCCCCCAGGGGGACAACCCGGCACGCTGGCACGGCCACCTTGAAAACTTGTTCCCCAAGCCGTCAAAAGTCCAAAAGGTTAAGCACCACACCGCCCTACCCTTTTCCGAAACGGGGAGCTTCATCAAGGAACTGCGCAAGCAGCAAGGCATGGCAGCGATGGCGCTTGAATTCACTATCCTCACGGCCTGCCGGACCGGCGAGACAATCGGCGCCACGTGGGACGAAATCGACCTTGGCGAAAAGGTATGGACGATTCCAGCCGAGCGAATGAAGGCCGAAAAGGAGCACCGCATACCGCTTTCAGATCGCGCGATTGAAGTCCTCAAGGCAACAACAATCGATGAACGCACCGGCTACGTTTTCCCCGGACCCAAAGCAGGAAAGCCGCTTTCCAATATGGCAATGCTGGCCCTACTTGGCCGCATGAAGCGGGACGACCTGACCGTTCACGGCTTCCGGTCTACGTTCAGGGATTGGGCCGGCGAGACAACGGCATTCCCCCGCGAAGTCATAGAGCACGCCCTGGCCCACTTACTCAAGGACAAGGCCGAGGCGTCATATGCGCGCGGCACACTATTCGACAAGCGCCGCTTGCTGATGTCTCAATGGGCGCAGTTCTGCGACACCGTTCAAACCGTTGCCGGCGTCACGCCGATTAGGAGTAAGACCGCAGCCTGACGAGCAGCGATCATAGTGAGGAAACCATGGCGACCAAGATCGAATTCATTCAGCCAAAACCGCGCATTGAAGATTGGCGCGTGAAAATGAACGGCCAGACGATTGGAAGTGTTTGGCGCTGCCGTGACCACTACATTGCCAGCGTCAAGGAACCAGTCAGAGCACCAACTCTTGATGACGCATTCAAGGCAGCAAAGAAACAAGCAAAGAGCATCGCCGCCGCCTAGTCGGTCACTGGCAAAGCGGGCCGGAAGGTGTTCGCGCACCGACCGACCCTGACCACAACTTGAAAAGGAGCTTCAAATCATGGCTGAATCAGATTTTACTATCCAAGTACCAGACGAGCGCTTCGACAAAGCAACGCTCAAACTTGAAGGGGCTAGAAGCATCCTTCAAACAATTGGAATCCTCATCGGCAATACCCCGGCCGGCAAAATCACCATCGCTGGGCATGTTCTCGACTCTGCGATGACTGGCGTCGACTTGTTGATCGAAAGCGCCGTCGCAGACCTTCATCACAACCATAAATCCAGCGAGGCGACAGCATGACCGCAAACGTCACGAGCATGATGCCACCCGTTTCAAGCGAACCGGCCGCATCAATCAACCCAATGATCGACGAAAGCGGCGACCCGCATCTTGTCTGCACTGCGCTGGAGGCTATCGCCGGCCTTATCGACCAGCACCAGGAAGTCAAACTCGACGAGGTGCAATCCTACGGGGTATCGATACTTCTTAAAACCTGCTCCGCGGCCCTGAGAACCATGCAGGAACAGCGGAAATAACCGATCACGCCGCCCCCTAGCCCGGCCAGGCGACCGGGAGGGGGCAATTTCCCGCTTAAAAAAATGAACAAGCAACGACGGACAAGAAAGGCGCGCTAGTGGGCGGTAGGAAAAAGGACATCTACAACCTGCTGAGCGAGGCCAGGCTGAACGAAGCCGTACCGACGGGGGAGCCAAGGCCGACGGGCGAACATGTGCGCGGATCAATCCGCTTGCCAGGCATAGAGGTTCGCGAACGAAAGGGGAAAACTGTCTATCGATGGGCGGAGAGCGAAAGCGGCGGCGACTTCTCGGAAAGTCCGATTGGAGTGTATTTGAAGCGGGCCACAAACACTTACTTGTCCAGTATTAACAAGGTGCTTCGGGTAGCCAGACTCGTTGAAGGTCGCGCCAAAGGCACAAAAACTAACCAAGAAAGAAAGGCGTTGCTGGCAGCCGAGGTGTTAAGGCTGTGGAAGCAACACCAGACCAAGGGGCGCGGACGTGCCGGATTGATTGCACGGCAACTCGGAATTACAGCACGTCGAGTACGGTTGCTTTGATCATCGTTGTCCGCTTTTTTGGTCTTCGTGAAATATTCCTATTTCATCACGAACGCCACACCGAACAAAGAAAACAGCCAGCCAACATTCCCAGAGCTTCCCAAATCTCATTGGGGGCAGCAACAGGGGCAGAAAACAAAAACGGCCTATAAGGGCCGTGGTTGCTTGTGTTCTGGCGGAGGAGGCGGGATTCGAACCCGCGGTAGGGGATTACCCTACACACGCTT
>NZ_JAVHPH010000390.1:0-10213 GCF_036170495.1 Azonexus sp. | reverse complement strand
TTTGAAGCGAATATCGGCAAGTACGTCAGCATCGCTTACCTGGAAGCCGAGGCCGCCGGTTTCTGAGTATTTTTCCTGGAATGCTACGGTCAACCGGGAAAAACGGCCAAAAATGCAAACCGATTTCGGCGATCGATCCTGGCGCCGGCCGCCGTGCTAGCCGACGGTGGCGGTTTGAGTGCTTCGCAGCCACTTCAGCATGACTACAAAGAGCTTGTCCGGATCGACCGGCTTGGCGATGAAATCGTTCATCCCGGCGTCCAGGCAAAGCGCGCGGTCTTCGGCAAAGGCATTGGCAGTCATGGCGACGATCGGCGTATCGGCGTAGCCGGTAATCTCGCGGATAGCCTGGGTGGCCGCCAGGCCATCAAGTTCCGGCATCTGCATGTCCATCAGGATCAGGTCGTAGCGCTGATTTATCGCCAGGTCGAGCGCCAGGGAACCGTCCCCGGCAATGTCGACCGTGAAGCCGAGCGTTTCACGGAGCAGTTCAAGGGCAACCTCCTGGTTGACCCAGTCGTCCTCGGCGACAAGGATGCGGCAATCGGGAAATTCGGCCCGCAAGGCGTGCTCGGCGGCAACGCCGGATTGATGCGTTTCGGCCTTTTCGGGAAGCACCGCCAGGGCCCGAGGCAAGCGAATGGCGAAAGTGAAAACGCTACCCGCCCCCGGCGTGCTGACCACCTCGATTCCACCGCCCATCAGGCGAACGAGGCGCTGGCAGATGGGCAGGCCGAGCCCGGTGCCGCCATATTTGCGCGTGGTCGAGCCATCGGCCTGCTCGAACGGATTGAAGATGCGTTCAAGCGCCTCCGGTGCAATGCCAATGCCCGTATCCCAGACCGAAATTTCGATCAGCACCGCTTCGCCATTATCTTCGGCGATGCGGGCAACGACGCGGACTTCGCCGCGCTCGGTAAACTTGATGGCGTTGCCGGCCAGGTTGAGCAGTATTTGCTGCAGGCGCAGCGGGTCGCCGAGCAACTGTAGCGATTTGAGACGCGTGTCGATGTCGAGAATAAAACGCAGGCGAGCCGATTCGGCCCGCGGTGCCAGCAGGCTGGCCAGTTCATCGGTCAGCGCGTCGACCATGAAGGCGGTCTGTTCCAGCGTCATCCGGTCGGCATCGATCTTCGACAGATCGAGAATGTCATTGAGCAACTGCAGAAGATGGTTGGCGGCATTGTCGATTTTGCCCAGCTTGTCCATCTGGCCAGAATCCGGATTGTTGCGCCGAAGCATGTAGGTCATTCCGATGATGGCATTCATCGGTGTGCGCAGCTCGTGACTCATGTTCGACAGGAAGGTGCTCTTCGCCCGGCTCGCCGCCTCCGCTGCCTCCTTGGCCAGCGACAGGGCCTGGGTCCGTTCCTGCACGGTGTCCTCGAGGTGGTCGCGCTGATCGGCCAGTTGCCCATCGCGTTCGGCGATCTCGCTGAGCATGGTGTTGAAGGCGTTGCCGAGATGGCCGATTTCGTCATCCGAATAGATTTTCGCGTGCCGCGTGTAATCCTTCGATTCGGCCACGTACTGCGCTGTGTCGGTCAGTGAGCCGAGCCCGGCGAGAATGGCGGCGAGCAGATGGCGGGCGATGGCGAAGGCGATGACGAAGGAAATGGTCAGGGCCAGCAAGGACAGGGTCAGGTTCCAGGCAATGGCACGCCAGACGCCGTCAAGGCTGGCCGAAATCGAAACCGTGCCGACCACTTCATCGTCCGAGCGGATAGGCACGGCGACGGTGACCGACGACCAGTCGGCATAGACCGCCCGTTCTCGGTGCGGTTTGTCGCCGAGCGCCACCTGGTCCGGCAATGCTCGGTTGGCCGTATCGTAGCGATAGTGAAAATCGGAGGTGATGCCAATCAGGCGCACGGCCAGCACATCCTGGTGCTCGGCGAACGAACTGAGCAGACGCTTGGCGCCCGTCACGTCGCGGAACTCGATGATGGCCGAAGCATTGAAGGCAACGACGTCGGCCATCGCGAACAATTCGGTTGTTTTAGCCTGGCGCCGCTGCTCGATTTCGCGCACGGCAAAGGTCAGGAAGGAAAGCAGCAGCCCGACGCCGAGCGAAGCCGCAATGGCCAGCGCGATTTTTTTCCGGATGGTCTGGCGCGCGTTCACCGATCGCCTCCAATAACCTGGTTGGCCAGCCGCAGCATTTGCGAACTCGGGTTCAGCCCGTGCCTCGATAGCGTCTCGGCGTTGACGACAAATTGCACACGTCCGCCCGTCCGCAGCAACTCGATGCCGCCGCCTGATCGGGCAAAGCCGTCGGCGTTGCTGGCGGCGAGAACGGGCATCCCCTGTATCCAGCGTAATACCGCACCAATGCGTGCTTCTTCGACATCGGGAATATAGATCAGCTGACAATATTGCATGTCGTCCGGACTGTTGACCCGGCGAATGCGCAGTTCCTTGCCGCCGATGACGCGTCCCTCGTGGCTGCTCAGAAATGGCCCCAGCGTATCGCGGCCAAACAGGCAGATGGTGGTTGTGGTCCGCTTGCTGGTCGGCCACTCGACATATTTCAGGAAATTGACCAGATACGCCGATTCGAGTTGCGGTTCGGAGTCAGGCTGCGCGAAAGCCAGCGAAACGCCGGCGAGCAGCACGGCTGCCAGCCAGCGAAGCGGGCGATTTCGCGGAGAACCTGAGGTGGCGGCAGGCATGATCAGAATTTCCAGCGCGCCGACAGTAACCAGGATGGTTCGATGATGACGGGCGTCGCCGGAACGTAGTCCGTCACGTACTCAATGCGCCGGGGACCGACCAGGTTGCGGCCAGTCAGCGCCAGCTCGATGTCCTTGTTCAGCTTGTAGGCGTAACGCAAATCCAGCGTTACATAGCCCGGGACGTAAATTTCGCTCGGGTACGGTGATAGCGTGCGATAAATGCCTGAAGAGCCGCGAATCCAGGCATCGACCTGCTGGTTCGACGCGACGTTCCATTGCGAGCGCAGGGAGCCGTAATGACGGGCCGTCGAGCGCTCTTCCCGCAGACCCTGGCCCTGGGTAACCGAATTGGCCGAGTCGTCCATGTTGACATGCGTGAATGCATACGACAACTGCATGCGCCAGGTCGGCATGAGCAGCCAGTCGACGCTGAGTTCGGCGCCGCTCAGCCAGCCGCTTCCCCCGTTGGTACGATCGAGGTTCTGTACCGGGAGGAAAATTCCGCCGCCGATCGGTAGCAGACTGTTCCCGCCCAGTGAGCTCGTCACGATGTCCGAGTAACGGTATTGGAAAACCGTGGCATCCATGCTCAGCTGTTGCGTTAGCTGACTGCGGTAGCCCAGCTCGAAACCTTCCATGGTTTCGTCGTGCAGGGGCTGATTAGCCGGTTGTGCTTTGAGTACGACAGGGAAGGGAAAGCTCGCCGTTGGTGGTCGGTAGCCGACATAAATGCTCACATCCTGTTCGCCCCGGGCCGGCATGCGCGGGGCTTTGGCATACTTGGCCCACAGTGTGTCGCTACGGGTTGGCGTCCACATCAGGGTTGCGCTCGGCGAGAAGGTGTCGCCGCCCAGATTGGTCTGATCCCAGCGGGCGCCCAGGCCGAGTTGCAGGCGATCGTCGATCAGCGTCCAGTTGTCGTGCAGGAAGACGCCCGTCGTGTGTTGCGTGAATGCCGGTTTGGCGACAGAAATGACGTATCTCGACCACACTTCATCGGAAACCGTCCGGTGGCTTGCTCCCCACAGGAGATCGTGGCTGCCGAAGCTGTAGCGCCCCTGGTAGTCGAGATCAAATTGAGTGCTGGTGACTTCAAAGACGTCCTTCAATTCAATCGAGGTGTTGCCGACCGATGTTTGCAAAGATGACTCGACGCCCTGCTCGCTCAGCCAGCGATAGCGCGCGCCGACGGTCTGGCTGGCGACCTTTTGCGTAATAGGGACCGAGGTCAAGGTTTGGAGGTCGGCAAGGTTCGGGGTGACCGGGTAGAGATCGCCTACCGACGAACTGCCCGCATTCGCCCAGACGCTGAAATTGCTGCCGCCGGACAGCGACCGGTCGAGGCGGAAATCGACCACGCCGTTGCTCAGGTCGTCTTCGCTGTAACGGTCGTTGGCGAGTTGTTTCGATGGTTGTGCATGACGCCCCTGGGCCGATAATTTCCATGTTGTGTCGGCGTCGATGCTGCCACCGGCGCGGGTGTACAACTGACGCTGTCCGTTACTGCCTAGCGTTCCGGCGACCATGCCGCCGGTTTGCGTGCGCGAATGCCGGCTGATGATGTTGATCACGCCGTTGACCGCATTGACTCCCCACATGGCGGCGCCGGCACCGCGAATGACTTCGATGCGCTCGATGTCTTCAAGAGGAATCGGGTCGTATTCCCAGATGGTTCCGGAAAAAAACGGGTGATAGACGCTACGGCCGTCGATCAGTACCTGCAACTTGTTGGCAAAGCGGCCATTGAAACCGCGGGCCGAGACGGCATAGCGTCCGCTGTCGACCTGCGCCACCTGGATGCCCGGCACCATGCGCAGCACATCCGGCAGGGCCTGCGCGCCGGAACGGCGGATGTCTTCGGCGGTAATAACGAAAGCCGCAGCAGGAACGTTGCTCAGGCTTTGATTGCGCCGCGAAACGGATGAGACCTCGGTTTTGGTCAGATCTTCGAGGCTGAGATCGTCATCCTGGAGGGCGTGCACCGGATGCCATGCGACGGCCAGCGCGAAAGCGGCGGCCGCATACGATATGCTCAATGCGTTCAGAATTTTACCCTTTTGAAACAATATGTTCTGCGCGGCGCTTGGAAGAGCCAAGACTATGCCATTGGTCAGACTTGAATTCAATCAGGGAATTTACGAGAGGGGGGCATAACTTTCCGTTGCCGGCGGCGCGCCACAATAAAAAAGGCTGGCCGGATTGCTCCGGCCAGCCTTGAGTGAGGCGTGGATTGTTACTGGACTTGCTGAATCCCGGCCAGCACCCAGCCGCGGCTGTTATCGGTTGGTTTGGTCATGTGCCAGATTTCGTCGAACGGCGCCGGGGCGGCGCCCTTTTCTTCGCTGATCAGGCCGGTGAAGCGGATGCTGACGATGTAGCGGTTGGCTTCTTCAGCGACATCAAGCACTTCGCCGTTGAGCTGGGCGACGTCGGTTTCCTGCTTGGCGTTGCCGCGCTCGCTCATGCCCATCTTGATCTCGGCGAACATTTCCGGCGAGGTGAATTCGCGGATGTCGTCCAGATTGCCGGCGTCGTTGGCAGCCTGCAGGCGGATAAAATTGACCTTGGCATTGCGCACGAAGCTCTCAACGTCGAAGTCGGCCGGAATGTTGCCACTACCGGTGGAAGCGGCAACCGGGGCTAGTGCCGAGGCGCTGCCGGCCGGAACGAAGTCGGGCTGACGCGAGGTGGCACCGTAATTCGGGTTGCCGCCAGCGTATTGCATGCCACCCGACTGGGGCGCTCCCGCCTTCTTGCGCGAAAGGAAGCCGAAGAGCATGACGGCACCGACGATCAGCAAGCCAATCATCATCATGTTGGCCAGGCCTTCGCCGAAGCCGAAGTGCGAAGCTAGGGCGGCCAGGCCGAGACCAGCGGCCAGGCCAGCCAGTGGGCCCATCCATGAGCGCTTGGGTTGCGCAGCCGGGGCGGCGGCCCCGGGCGCGGCGGCGGGTGCCTGTCGGGCCGCCGAGGGCGGGGCGCTCGGCGAAACCGACTGGCGCTGCATGCCATACGAGCTGCCGCCACCGAGGCGCTTGGCTTCAGCGTCACCGATTTGCAGCGTGAAGCCGAGCACCACTGCTGCGGCCATCAATACGAAATTCTTCATGGTTGTCTCCGTGGGGAAAAGTTGCAAGCCGTAGTGTAGCCGCTTCCTGTTGCAGAAAAACTAATCCATGCCTGCATGATTATTCGTAAAAATCGAAGCATCAGGCCGCTGAGAACAGGCCGGCAACCGCTGCCGGATTCGATGGAAAGTAGAAATGGACGTAGGAGGCGGTCAGTCGGCCTTGCCGGTAGATCGCTTCGCCATCGCGGCCATCGGCCGTGGTGGCGCGGACGAGCGGGGTGAGCGGCGTGTCGCTTTTCGAGTAATGGAAGGTGTGGCCGGCGAGGCGGCCTTCGGGCAGTTCGCCGAATTGCGTACCGAGCGCGGCGATGCGTTTTTGCATGACCGAACGCCCGGCAAGCAGGCCGCCGAAGCGATGGCTGATACCGGCCTTGTCGACCACTTCCTCGAACAGGCTCATCATGCCGCCGCATTCAGCGAGCAGCGCCTTGCCGGCGGCGACGTGCTTTTTCAGCGCAAGCCATAGCGTAGCGTGTTGGCTCAGGGTGTCGGCATGGAGTTCCGGATAGCCGCCGGGCAGCCAGACGGCGTCACATTCGGGCAGCGGGTCGCCGGCGACCGGTGAAAAAAAGCACAACTCGGCACCCAGCGCGCTCAGGGTTTCAAGATTGGCCGGGTAGATGAAGCCGTAGGCGGCGTCGCGGGCGATGGCGATGCGTTGGCCGGCGAGCCGGGGTTCGATGCGCGGTGCCGGTGCGGCTTCGAAATTGACCGGTTTTGGCAGGTCGACCGTAGCACTGGCTGCCAAAGCATCGGCCAGGGCATCGAGGCGGGCTTCGAGGTCGGTGATTTCGGCCGCCTGAAGGAGGCCGAGGTGGCGTTCGGGCAGGCTGTCGCTATTTTTGGGTAGGGCGCCAAACCAGCCCAGGCCGGGAGGCAGGCTGGCGCGCAGCAATTTGATGTGGCCTTCGCTGGCCGAACGGTTGGCCAGCACGCCGGCAAAGGGCAGGCCGGGCCGGTAGGTGGCCAGGCCGTGGGCGACGGCGCCGAAAGTTTGCGCCATGGCGCCGGCATCGATCAGGGCCATGACCGGAATGGCGAAGCGTTCGGCAATGTCGGCCGCGGAAGGCTGACCGTCGAAGAGGCCCATGACGCCTTCGATGAGGATGAGGTCGGATTCTTCCGCCGCACGGGGCAGACGCCAGCGCGCATCGGCCTCGCCGCACATGCCGAGGTCGAGGTTTTGACACGGTCGACCGCTGGCGACGGCGTGAATTTGCGGATCGAGAAAATCCGGGCCGCATTTGAAGACGGTGACGCGCCGTCCCTGCCGGGCGTGCAGTCGGGCTAGCGCGGCGGTGACGGTGGTCTTGCCCTGGCCGGAGGCGGGGGCGGCGATGAGCAGGGCGGGGCAGGCTGGCATTCTGGTTCCTTAACGAGCGGGCTGGCTAAAACCTTGGTGGCGGTCCCAGTCCACGTAAAACAGCCGCGCCTGGCTGGCGCGGAACGAGAACAGCCGTTCGCCGCTGGCCGCGACGACGCTTTCGCCGCGCGAGAAATCGAGCTCCGGTTCGCGCCCGGTACGGTTGTTGACGATGAGTGGCAGGCCGGTTTCGGCGCTACGCCGCTCCCAGAGGTCGCCCGGCCCCATGCCGTCGACCGGCGGCCAGTTGGCCGGGGCGAGGAGGATGGCGGCGCCTTGGTCACGGTAGCGGGCGGCCGGTTCGGGCTGGTAGGTGTCGGCGCAGATGAGGACGCCGACCGGGATGTCGTCGATGATGAAGGGCGCGCTGCCGGAGCCGGGTGTTGACCAGCTTTCGGCCCCGCCATGCACGCGCTGCTTGCGGTAGGCGCCCTGGATTACCCCCGCGCGGTTGATCACGGCGACGCTGTTGTGCAGCTTGCCGCTCTTGGCGTCGCGTTCGGCGAAGCCGACGAAGAGCGCCACCCGGTTGTCGCGGGCAATGGCGGCCAGGGTGCTGATCCAGGTGTCGGGAAAAGGGGCGATCCAGTCGGTGCCGATGCGGCTGGCGAAGTTGTAGCCGGTTTCGGCGAGTTCGGGCGTCATGATCCAGTCGGCGCCATGGCCGACCGCCTCTTGAATGCTTGCCTCGATGCGGGCGCGGTTACCGGCGATGTCGCCGGGCACGGAATCAAGATGGAGCAAAGCGATGCGCAGCGCTTCCGGTGCCTTGGCCGGCGCTGCGGCAGTGGCGGCGAAACGCTTGGCGCCCGGCAGGAAGAAGCCGTTTTGCTTGCCGAGCGCTTCGACCACGGCCTGGTGGCTGGCCTTGCCGATCAGCTCGCCGATCCGGCTGTGGCCGCCGGTATAGCTGGCTTGCGGCCCCTGCGTGCCGGAGACGACGATGATGCTGTCGGTGCCCGTCCCCGTCGCTTGCACGCTTTTGGTGTAGGAACTCGGCACCTTGAGGTCCTGCAGCGCCGCCGTCTTGCCTTCGGTGACGGTGATCAGGGCGCGGGTCAGCGCCGCATCGGTCAGGCGGATGTTGGTCAGCACCATGATGTTGATCGTGCCGGCTGGTTCCTTGCCTTCGATGTAGGTGCCGGCATCGACGCCGGTGCGGATGGCGTTGCTTTTGGCGCCGGCCGTGGCCAGCACGGTGACCGTCAGCGGGCCGTGGCTTTTCGTGACGACCGCCAGATTGTCGAGGTCGGCGGCCGTGGCCATGCGGGCGACGGCGGATTTGTCGAGGTGCAGCAGGTTGGCCATGTTTTGGTGCACATGGTCAGCATAGGCTTTGCCGCCCCGGCCGTCCTGGCCCATGAAACGCATGCCGAGTGTTTGCCAGAGCCGCGGATGGCCGGCGTGGTTGAGCGCTGCCCGGGCGTCGAGCAGGCCATCGGAGGTGGACAGCGTGCGCCGCGCTCCGGGGAAGGAAACGAGCAGCACTTTTTCCCAATAGCCGTCGCGCTCGCCGCGGATGATCCGCGCCTCGGCCTGAATATTGGCTGGGATGTCGATTTCTCCCGCCCAGGCAACGGCGGAAACGAGCAGCAGGAAGACGAAACGGCTCAGGTTTTTCATCGGCGAGAACTCAGAATTCGAGGCCCGGCATGGCCTTGATGCCGCTCTGGAAGGCGTGTTTTTCCATGCCGATGTCGCTCACCGTGTCGGCGGCGTCGCGCAGGGCCTGCGGGGCAGCGCGGCCAGTGATGATGACGTGCTGCATGGCCGGGCGGGCGAGGAGTTGGGCGATGACGGTGTCGAGATCAAGCCAGCCGTATTTGAAGGCGTAGGTCATTTCGTCGAGGACGACGAGGCCGATTTCCGGATTGCGCAGGTGGCTGCAGGCGATTTCCCAGGCGGCTTGGGCGGCCTTGGCGTCGCGGTCCTTGTCCTGGGTTTCCCAGGTGAAGCCTTCGCCGCCAACATGCCAGCCGACGTTGGGCTGCTGGCGGAAGAAGGCTTCCTCGCCAGTGTCCGAACGGCCCTTGACGAACTGGACGACGCCAACCTTGAGGCCGTGGCCAAGGGCGCGGGCGACGACGCCGAACGCGGCGCTCGACTTGCCCTTGCCGTTACCGGTGTTGATGACCAGCACGCCCCGCTCTTCCTGCGCGGCGTCGATCTTGCCGTCGATGACGGCCTTCTTTTTCTGCATGCGTTGTTCGTGGGTGACGGTCATGATTTTCTCGAGAAATTCGGGTGGAAATGGATTGCTACGGTCAACCGGAAAAAACGGCCAAAAATGAACGGCGTCTATTCCGGGATGAAGCAACGAAAGCCACGATCTTCGATCTGGCGCAGACCGTAGCCGTACAGTTTGGACAGCGTTTTGGCCGTCAAAATGGTGTCGACCGCACCGATCTCAGTCCGGCCGTCGCCATAAACGAGCAGCGCCCGGTCGCAGAAACGGTGGGCCAGCGCCGGGTCGTGGAGGACCATGATGACGCCGGTGCCATCATCGCGCGCCGTGCCGGCGAAGCGTTCGAGGACGGCCATCTGGTGATTGAGGTCGAGGTGCGCCAGCGGCTCGTCAAGCAGGTAAAGCGGCGCCGCCTGGGTGAGCAGCGTGGCGATGGCCAGCCGCTGGCGTTCGCCGCCGGACAGGGTGTGAATCTGGCGGGCTTCCATGCCGTCCAGCCCGACGGCCTTGAGCGCAGCGCGCGCCAGTTCGGCATCCTGCTTCGATTCCCAGTCCCAGCGCCCGAGATGCGGGTGGCGGCCGGTCAGCGCCGTTTCCAGCACGGTCGAACCGAAAGGGTCGGACTGGAACTGGCCGAGCCAGGCGCGGCGCCGGGCCGCCTCGCGGGCGTGCAGCAAGGCGGCATCTTCGCCGTCGAGGAGCAGCGCACCTCCGGCCGGCGGACGCAAGGCGGCGAGCGTCGACAACAGCGTTGATTTGCCGGCGCCGTTGCGACCGAGGATGGCAATGCGCTCGCCGCTGGCAACGCTCAGGTCGATACGGTCGACCACCGTTTTGCCGCCGATTTCGACGACCAGTTG
>NZ_JAVHPH010000389.1:0-1981 GCF_036170495.1 Azonexus sp. | reverse complement strand
CAGAAATGGATGGTCGATCTGACGCTGGCCAGGAATGGCCTGCCTGTTCGATATTTTCTGCCGCAACAGGCCATTATTTCAGGCTTGGCTGATATGATTCCACCTGCCCGCCTGATTCAATCGTATCGGGCCCTGATTACACGCCGCCAGGAGGCCGAGCAACCGCTCAACGCCCGCCTCTTCCTGGAAAGCCTTTTACTGGACTATCGAGCCCTGTTTGCCAATTGATCAAAGATGAGTGAAGCAAAACCCGCTCCGCAGCGCCCTAGCGTTCTCTCGCTGAACATCAATTCGAAATCTGCGCTTTACGCCGCGTTCATGCCCCATTTGCGCAGCGGCGGCATCTTCATTCCGACGACGCGGAGCTACACCATCGGCGATGAAGTCTTCATGTTGTTGTCATTGATGGACGATCCGGCCAAGCTGCCGATTGCTGGCAGCGTCGTCTGGATTACCCCGGCGGGTGCACAGAATGGCCGGGCACAGGGAATCGGCGTGCATTTCAACAATGACGAAAGTGGCCAGGAAGCCCGGCGCAAGATCGAAGGCCTGCTCGGCGGCGTCATGCAGTCGGCCCGTCCCACGCACACCCTCTGATTGACCGGCATGCTGGTCGACTCTCACTGCCACCTGAATTTCCCAGATCTGGCCAATCGCATACCCGAGGTCCTGCAGTGCATGCAGGAAAATCAGGTCGATCTGGCGGTCTGCATCAGCGTCAATCTCGAAGACTTTCCCCTGGTGATCGCTCTCGCCGAGCAACATGCGCAGCTTTATGCAACGGTCGGCGTCCATCCTGAATACACGGATGTCGAAGAGCCCGACGAAGACCGGCTTTTGGCGCTGGCTGCACACCCCAAGGTCATCGCCATCGGCGAAACCGGCCTTGACTACTATTGGCAGAAGGATCAGCCGGAGTGGCAGCGCGATCGTTTTCGCACCCACATCCGTGCCGCCAAGCGTTGCGGCAAGCCGCTGGTGGTGCATACCCGTGATTCTGCATCCGACACGCTGCGCCTCCTGAAAGAAGAGGGCGCCGATGCGGTGGGCGGCGTCATGCACTGCTTTACGGAAAACTGGGACATCGCCTGCCGGGCGCTTGATCTGGGTTTTTATCTCTCGTTTTCCGGGATCGTGACGTTCAAGAACGCCACCATCGTCAAGGAGGTGGCGCAGAAATGCCCGCTTGACCGCCTCCTCGTTGAAACCGACTCGCCCTATCTGGCGCCGGCTCCCTATCGCGGCAAGCCGAATGAGCCGGCTTACGTGAAATATGTTGCCGAGGAGGTTGCCCGGTTGCGCGGCATGTCAGTCGATGCCGTCCACGAAGCGACAACCGATAATTTCTTTTCGTTATTCAAAGGCGCCAAAAAGCCATGAAAATTAGCCAAAAATTCCGGTTGACCGTAGCAATCGTTTTGGCCACCCCCATGATCGCCTGCGCGGCCACCTATGACGATCTGATTACCTCGGCCAGGATGGGTGACCTCAGTCAACTTGAGCAGCTTGCCGCCAAGGGTGCATCCCTCGATACGACGGACATAGATGGCAATACGCTGCTGATGCTGGCCGCCCGCGACGGGCATGTCGAGACGGTGGATTTTCTGATCAAGAACCGCGCCAAACTCAACGCCCGCAATGCGGCCGGCGATACGGCACTTCGTCTGGCCGCCTTTCGCGGGCATCAGAAAATCGTTGAATTGCTTTTGGCTGGTGGCGCGGCGGTTAACATGCAAGGCTGGACACCTCTGGCCTATGCGGCATTCAGCGGCCATCTCGAGATAGCTAAGTTGCTCATCAAATCGGGTGCAGACGTGAATCTGGCGTCCGAAAACGGCACGACCCCGCTCATCGCCGCAGCACGGAGTGGGCACCTTGATGTCGCACAACTTCTGATCGGCAGCAAAGCTGAACTTGGACGTGCCATGGATACGGGCGAAACGGCGCTTGATATCGCATTGCGGTTCAACAATACCGATAT
>NZ_JAVHPH010000388.1:0-1982 GCF_036170495.1 Azonexus sp. | reverse complement strand
CGGCGTGCAGGGCAATGGTCATCTCGACGGTGCCGAGATTGGACGACAGGTGGCCGCCTGTTTTCGACACCGAATCGATCAGGAAGGCGCGCAGCTCGGTTGCCAGTTGTGGCAACTGCTTGCGGTCCAGTCGGCGCAGGTCGGCCGGGCTGTTGATGCTTTCGAGCAGGCGGGAGGCGGTCATCAGAATTGCCGGTGGCAGATGAAATCGGCCAATTGGGTCAGGCGGGCAGCCCGTTCGCCGAAAATGGCGAGGGCGTCGCGAGCGTCGGCGCGCAGTTCGTCGGCGTAGGCGCGGGCGGCGTCGAGGCCGAGCAGGCTGACGTAGGTCGGCTTGGCGGCGGCTTCGTCTTTGCCGGCCGTCTTGCCCAGCGTGGCGGTGCTTGCCGTGCAGTCGAGGATGTCATCGACGACCTGGAAGAGCAGGCCGGCGCGCTTGGCGAAGCGGTCGAGGTTGGTGCGTTGTTCAGCCGACAGCGGTTGGCCGGCGAGGGCGCCGAGGAGCACGGCGGCGCGGATCAGGGCACCGGTTTTCAGGGCGTGCATGAGCTCCAGCTCGGGCTGGTTCAAAGGCTGGCCGACCGCCGCGAGGTCGATGGCCTGGCCGCCGGCCATGCCGCGCGAACCGCTGGCGTGGGCGAGCAGGGCGATCATTTCGAGTTGTTGCTTCGGCTCGCCGATGGCCTGGCTGGCGAGCAGTTCGAAGGCCAGCGTCTGCAGGCTGTCGCCGACGAGCAGGGCGGTCGGTTCGTCGAACTCGACGTGGCAGGTCGGGCGGCCGCGGCGCAGCACGTCGTCGTCCATGCACGGCAGGTCGTCATGGACCAGCGAGTAGGCGTGGACCATTTCGACGGCGCTGGCAACGATGTCGAGGTGGTTCGGCGTGGCGCTGGTCAGTTGGCCGGCAGCGTGGGCGAGCAGCGGGCGGACGCGCTTGCCGCCACCGAGCGTGGCGTAGCGCATGGCTTCGTGCAGGCGGGCGGGGATGTTGTCACTGCCTGGCAGGAAGCGGCTGAGAGCAGATTCGGCACGGTCCTGGGTGACGGCCATCCATTCGGCAAACGGGGTGGCGCTCACTGGGCCTCCAGCGTGCTGCGGTCGACGTCCTTGAACTGGCCATTTTCGAGAATGCGAATTTGGTCTTCAGCGTCGGCGAGTTGCGCCTGGCAGTGCTTCATCAGTTCCATGCCGCGCTTGTAGGCGGCGATGGCGGCTTCGAGCTCGAGTTTGCCGCCTTCCATGCTGGAGACGATGTTTTCAAGCTCGGCAAGGGCCGTCTCGAATTTCATGTCGGCGATGGGCTTTGTGGCCATGTTTGAGGCGATCAAGGAAACACGCGAAAATACTCTATCAAGGGGCGCTCGGTCAAATATCGGGGTAAAATACTCAGCCCTTTTTAACCCCCGCTGGAGGCTTGGAATGTCCGACTTGGCGACTTTGTCCCGGTTGGCCCCCGCAGTTTCCCAACTGCCGGTGGACTGGTATTTCGACGAGAAGATTTTTGCGCTGGAGAAAAAACTCATCTTCGATGCCGGTCCGGGCTATGTCGGTCATCAGCTCATGGTGCCGGGCGCCGGGGATTACCGTTCGCTCGAGTGGAAGGACCACGGCCAAATGCTGCTCAACGGCGGCGACGCCGGGCCGAATGCCGGCCACTGGCAGATGTCGAACATTTGCCGCCATCGTCAGGCGATCATGCTGCAGGGTTCGGGCACGCTGAACGGGCCGATTGTCTGCCCGATTCATCGGTGGACCTATGACCAGGGCGGCGAACTGATCGGCGCGCCGCTTTTTCCGCAAAACCCCTGCCTCAACTTGAACAAGGCCAAGCTGGAAAGTTGGAACGGTCTGCTCTTCAAGGGCCCGCGCTCGGCTAACGTTGACCTGGCCGGGATGAAGGTCGCGCCGGAACTCGATTTCACGGGCTACAAGCTCGACCACGTCGAGATGCACGAGTGCAATTACAACTGGAAGACCTTCAT
>NZ_JAVHPH010000387.1:0-1987 GCF_036170495.1 Azonexus sp. | reverse complement strand
CTCAGATGTTTTGCGACGGCATGAAAGACCTGCAAGCGCCGGTCAGCCATGATTTCTCTCCTGGTGGGGTGCGGCCGATATTCAATCACATTCCGCCGCGCTTCCGGCGGCCAACTTCATTTTTGGGCCAAATTTCCGGTTGACCGTGGCCGCTGCAAACGAAGGCAGCGCAGGCGGCATTGACCGACTGTCATGAAGCCTTAACCGGTGCCGCCTAGGCTTGAATGATTTGATCAGGGCTGGCGCACAACGATGCATAACGGCGACGATCGCGCAAGCCTTGCGCCGAATTTCCAGCGTGGTATAACCCTCGCCCAAAGTCATATAAGAGACAAATATTTCGTGCCGTTCGGCTTCTACATCATCATGGCCGCGCAATTCTTTTCCGCGCTGGCCGACAACGCCCTGCTGATCGCCGCCATCGCCGCCCTCCGCGAGATGCACGCGCCGTCGGAGTACGAACCGCTCCTCAAGACCTTCTTCACGGTTTCCTACGTGGTGCTCGCCGCCTTCGTCGGCGCCTTCGCCGACTCGATGCCCAAGGGCCGGGTCATGCTGATCAGCAACGGCATCAAGATCATCGGCTGCAGCATGATGTTCTTCGGCGCCCATCCGCTGCTCGCCTATGCCGTCGTCGGCCTCGGCGCCGCCGCCTACTCGCCGGCCAAGTACGGCATCTTGACCGAATACCTGCCGCACCGCCTGCTCGTCGTCGCCAATGGCTGGATCGAAGGCCTCACCGTCGGCGCCATCATTCTCGGCGTCGTTATCGGCGGCACCCTGATCCGCCCGGAGATCGCCCAGCAGCTGCTGGCCTTCGACTTTCCGCTCATCGACACCGGCGTCGACAGCATCGGCGAAATGGCACTCTCCGTCGTTGCCGTGCTCTACGTCATCGCCGCCCTGTTCAATCTCTACATTCCCGAAACCGGCGTCGACCACAAGGCGCTGAAGAAGAATCCGATTTTCCTGTTCCACGAATTCAAGCACTGCCTCGGCCTGCTCTGGCGCGACCGCCTCGGTCAGATTTCACTGGCCGTCACCACGCTGTTCTGGGGGGCCGGCGCAACGCTCCAATTCATCGTCATCAAATGGTCGGAAGCGGCGCTCGGCCTCGGTCTCTCCAAGGCCTCCATGCTCCAGGGCGTGGTTGCCGTCGGGGTGGCGATTGGCGCCATCGCCGCGGCCAAGTTCATCACCTTGCGCAAATCGGTCCGCGTCATTCCGCTCGGCATCGCCATGGGCCTCATCGTGCTGGTCATGAACTTCGTGACCAGCCTGTGGCTGGCCGTGCCGCTGCTCATCCTGATCGGCGGCCTGTCCGGCTTCTTCGTCGTGCCGATGAACGCCCTGCTCCAGCACCGCGGCCATATCCTGATGGGCGCCGGCCACTCGATCGCCGTCCAGAACTTCAACGAAAACATCTCGATCCTGATCATGACCGGGCTCTACTACCTGATGGTCAAGATGGACCTGTCGATCTACTGGGTGGTCACGCTGTTCGGGCTCTTCGTCAGCTGCCTGATGTACGTCATCCGCCTGCGCCATCTGGCCAACCAGGCACAACAGAATGACGTCCAGCACCTGGACGACTCGGTGCTCCACTGAGATCGGCGGGCCGCATGGCCACGACCACAGAAACAAAGGCTGGCCCTAGGGTCAACCGGGAAAAACGGCCAAAAATGAAATCCGCTGCCGCCTAAAACGGCAGCTCGGGCGTCGCCGCCTCGCGTAACAGTCGGCGGGCGAACAGCAAGTCCTCCCAAGCCTTTGCCTTGTCCGGCAAATTACGCAGCAGATAGGCCGGGTGGTAGGTCACCACCAGCGGAATTCCCGCGTATTCGTAACGCTGGCCACGCAATGCCGCCAGCGACTTGTCGTCATGCAGCACCGCATGGACGGCCGCTTTGCCCAACAGCACAATGATCTTCGGCTTGAGCAGCGCGATCTGCCGTTCCAGATACGGCCGGCAGGCGGTAATTTCAGC
>NZ_JAVHPH010000386.1:0-10280 GCF_036170495.1 Azonexus sp. | reverse complement strand
GCAGGTCGATCAGCTTTTTATCGCCGAACAGCGACAGGTTGCCGCCGGCGGCGAGCAAGGTTCCCCAGTCGAACTGCGGCAGCACGGTGAGCACTTCGCGTTCGCTGTAGCCTTGCTGGCGCGACTTGGCACGGATGGCGTCGGCGGCTTCGATGACCAGCAGCGGGTCGTCGCCGTACAAAACGTAGAGTGGCCGCAACTCGCGTTCGAGGTGGCCGGCCAATTGTTCGCCCTTGAGCAGCATTACTCGCTGTCTTCTGCTGCGTCGGGATTTTTCGGCTTGATGATGCTCAGCCGGCGCATGATCTGGTTGACCAGGTCATTGTTCATGTCGCGCCAGAGCAGGCCTTCTTCGAGATCCTTGGCGAGAATGTTCGAGTCGTCGAAGGAAATGTCGCGGGTCAGCGCCACCTCGTTGGATGGGACCAGCACCTGCCCCTTCTGGTTGACGACGCGGAAGGTGTAGGTCAGCTGCAGCCGGTATTCGCGCACCCGGCCCTGGGCATTGACGCTGAGGATGGTCTTCAGGCGGTTGTCGCCCAGTTGCTGGAAGATGGCATCGGCCGCCTTGGCGTCCTCGACGATTTGCGTGCTGCCGCTGGCCTGGATGTAGCGCTGCAGCCAGATGTTGACGTCAGCCGTGTCCGGCAAGGCGATGTACATCGTCTTGTAGGGCAGGTTGCCGCTGCCGACGCCGCGCAGATGGAAGCCGCAGCCGGTGAGGGCGGCGGCGATCAATGCTACAAAAAGCGGGGCGAGAAGCAGGCGGAGCGGCGAACGCATGGCGGCTTTCCTCAGACGACGATATTGACCAGACGGCCCGGCACGACAACCACCTTCTTCGCCGGCTTGCCTTCCATGAACTTGACGGCGCCTTCGGAAGCCAGCGCGGCGGCTTCGATGCTCGCCTTGTCCGCTTCGGCGGCGACGCGGATGGAACCGCGCAGCTTGCCGTTGACCTGCACCATGAGCTCGATCTCGTCCTGCTTGAGGGCGGCCGGATCGGCCTTCGGGAAGGCTGCCGAGCCGGCATCCTGACCCGGCTTCAGTTCGGCGTAAAGTGCCTGGCCGATGTGCGGGACGATGGGGAAGAGCAGCAGGGCGATGCTTTCCAGCGTTTCCTGGGCCAGTTTGCGGCCGGTGGTGTCGGCGAGATCGGTCTTGTCGTAGGCGTTGAGCAGTTCCATGACGGCGGCGATGGCCGTGTTGAACTGCTTGCGACGGCCGTAATCGTCGGCCACCTTGCCCATGGTCTGGTGCAATTTGCGACGAAGGTCGGCTTGCACGGTCGACAGGGAATTTTGCTCAAAATTGGCATCGACCAATCCGGCCTGAACGTGGTCGTAAGTCGTCTTCCACAGGCGACGCAGGAAGCGATAAGCGCCTTCGACGCCGGCGTCGGACCATTCCAGCGACTGGTCGGGCGGCGAGGCGAACATGATGAACAGGCGGGCCGTGTCGGCGCCGTACTGGTCGATCAGGGCTTGCGGATCGACGCCGTTGTTCTTCGACTTCGACATCTTCTCGGTGCCGCCGATGACCACCGGCAGGCCGTCGGCCTTCAGCGTGGCGCCGGTCGGGCGGCCGCGTTCGTCGGTGACGACGTCCACATCGGCCGGGTTGATCCACAGCTTCTTGCCGGCATCGAGATCGCGGTAGAAGGTCGGGGCGACGACCATGCCTTGCGTCAGCAGGTTGGCGAAAGGCTCGCCGAGGTCGCCGATCAGGCCGACGTCGCGCATTAGTTTGGTGAAGAAGCGCGAATAGAGCAGATGCAGGATGGCGTGCTCGATGCCGCCGATGTATTGGTCGATCCCGCCCTTGCACCAGTAGGCGACGCGTTCGTCGACCATGGCCGTGGTGTTGTCCGGGCAGGCGTAGCGCAGGAAGTACCAGGACGACTCGAAGAAAGTGTCCATCGTATCGGTTTCGCGCCGGGCGTCGCCGCCGCACTTCGGGCACTTGCACTCGTAGAACTCGGGCATCTTCGCCAGCGGCGAACCGGCGCCGGTGATCTCGACGTTTTCTGGCAGGACGACCGGCAACTGCTCGTCGGGTACCGGCACGTCGCCGCAGGAGGCGCAGTGGATGATCGGGATCGGGCAGCCCCAGTAACGCTGGCGGGAAATACCCCAGTCGCGCAGGCGGAACTGGACTTTCTTGTCGCCGAGATCTTTGGCGGCGAGGTCGGCGGCAATCGCGTCGACGGCCGCTTCGTAGCTCAGGCCGTCGTACTTGCCGGAATTGACGCAGACACCTTCCTTGGACGCGAATGACTCGTCCCAAGAGGCCCAGTCAACGGATTCGTCAGTTTCTTCGTTAGTCAAAATTGGCCAAGAAAGCTTTAAGTCTCCGTCTTCAAACCAGCCCGTTTGAGTGAAAAACTTTTTGCCTTTCCAGCTTGCTGGAACAATGACGGGTTTAATTTCCGGTAGTTTGTCTGCGTACTTCTTTGCAAACTCAAAGTCACGTTGATCATGCGCCGGGACGGCCATTACGGCACCGTCGCCATAACTCATGAGCACGTAATTGCCGACCCAGACTTCGACCTGTTCGCCGGTCAGCGGATGGGTGACGAAGATGCCGGTCGGCATGCCCTTCTTTTCCATCGTCGCGATGTCTGCTTCGGCGACGCCGCCCTTCTTGCATTCCTCGATGAAGGCGGCAAGTTCCGGGTTGTTGGCGGCTGCGCGGGTGGCCAGCGGGTGTTCGGCGGCGACGGCGACGAAGGTGACGCCCATGATGGTGTCGGCGCGGGTGGTGAACACCCATAGCTTTTCCTCGGCATTGTCGGCAGAACCCATCCCTGCCCCCGACCCCTCCCCTTGAAGGGGCGGGGAGCTTGGTGCGGCTGCGCCGGAGGCCACGACCGGGAAAGCGAAGCGCACGCCGGTGCTCTTGCCGATCCAGTTCTTCTGCATCAGGCGGACCTGCTCGGGCCAGCCCGGCAGGTTGTCGAGTTCGCTCAACAGCTCTTCGGCGTAAGCAGTGATCTTCATGTAATACATGGGGATCTCGCGCTTTTCGATCAGCGCGCCGGAACGCCAGCCGCGGCCGTCGATGACCTGTTCGTTGGCGAGCACGGTGTGATCGACCGGGTCCCAGTTTACGGTGCCGAACTTCTTGTAAACCAAGCCCTTTTCGTAGAGGCGGGTGAACAGCCACTGTTCCCAGCGGTAGTACTCGGGCGTGCAGGTGGCGAATTCGCGTTCCCAGTCGATGGCAAAGCCGAGCGACTTGAGCTGCGTCCGCATGTAGTCGATGTTGGAATAGGTCCACCCGGCCGGCGGCACGTTGTTTTGCAGTGCAGCATTTTCGGCCGGCATGCCGAAGGCGTCCCAACCCATCGGTTGCAGCACGTTGTAGCCCTGCATCTTGTGGAAACGCGACAGCACGTCGCCGATGGTGTAGTTGCGGACGTGGCCCATGTGCAGCTTGCCCGATGGATACGGGAACATCGACAGGCAGTAGTACTTGGGCTTGGTGGCGTCTTCGACGGCGCGGGCGGCGCCGGTCTTGTTCCAGTGGTCCTGGGCGGCGCGCTCGATGTCGGCCGGGGTGTATTTGTCCTGCATGGGCATGGCGGGGTTCATTCGCTGAAAATCGGAGAGTAACCGCGAATTATACCGGTTGATGCCGACTCGCCGGCGATGCGGCGAATAAGGGATCCGACGCCGCCCAATTTTGGCGTTTTTGGGCGTCGACCGTCGCGGTCGGGCGCCTGTCGCTGAGCGTAAATCAGTGACCGGGTGGGGCCGATGCGGAGCCTGCACGCGCCGCACCAGCGGGATTCAACTTAACGTCGCCCGGTCACGCCGCTTTTTTTTGCGGATACATGCCTTCCCAGGTGTTCTGCCAGTAACGGTAGGCATTCTGGGTGGCGGCCAGCGAGAGCAGGGACATCCGCGATTGGTGACGCCACATCCAGGACAGCTGGGGCGCGGGCGCCAGGCTGTAGGATTGAACGGTGCCAACTTCGTCTTCGACGATGGTCAGGAAACGATCGACGGCCAGGCCATAGTAGGCGGAGCCTTCGGTTTTGCCGGTGAGATACTCGGCTTCGCTGACGGCGCGGCGCCACAGCTTGAGCGCGAGCTCGTCGCTGATGCCGGCCTTGCGGGCGATCCAGGGTAGGATCTTCGGTGCATTCATGCTGTTCATGCTGATTCTCCTTTTACTATGCGGTGGTAACCGCCTGTTCGTAAGAGTGCCTTGTGGGCATTTAGTTTTGTGCACTGCAATATATTTTTTGCCAAGTATACTTGGCTGGTTTTTGCGGTGTGTAAAAAATAGTTCGCTTTTATTTGTTGCGTTGCACAATAACAACAAATTGGTCTTACCAGTTTTCCATGCCGCTTTTTATGGCGAATATTCTACGCCTTTAGTAATAATTTTTATGTGAAATAATTCATGTCTGATCTGCTTGCCAATTTAAATTCGCCGCAACTTCAGGCGGTTACGTTGCCGCCAGTGCACGCCCTGATCCTGGCCGGCGCCGGCAGCGGTAAGACCTGTGTGTTGACGACACGCATTGCCTGGCTGATGTCGACCAGCCAGGTCGGGCCGCACGGCGTGCTGGCCGTGACTTTCACCAACAAGGCGGCGAAGGAGATGACGGCGCGGCTGTCGTCGCTGGTGCCGATCAACACGCGCGGCATGTGGATCGGCACGTTTCACGGCCTGTGCAACCGCCTGCTCCGGGCCCATTACCGCGAGGCCGGGCTGCCGCAAACTTTCCAGATCCTCGATTCGGCCGACCAGTTGGCGATGGTCAAGCGCCTGTTGAAGAACCTCAATGTCGACGACGAAAAATACCCGCCGCGTGAGCTATGCCATTTCATCAATGCCCACAAGGAACAGGGCGTACGGGCTGCGCAGGCCGAGGTCTACGACAATTACACGCAAAAGCGCGTCGAGCTGTACGCCGAATACGAAAACCAGTGCAACCGCGAGGGCGTCGTCGATTTTGCCGAGCTGTTGTTGCGCTGCTACGAATTGCTGCAGCGCAACGAACCCCTGCGCAAACACTATCAGGAGCGCTTTCGTTACATCCTGGTCGATGAGGTACAGGACACCAACAAGCTGCAGTACGCCTGGCTGAAACTGCTCGCCGGCGGCGGTGCCGTGGTTTTTGCTGTCGGCGACGACGACCAGAGCATCTACGCCTTCCGCGGCGCCGAGGTCGGCAACATGCGCGAATTCGAGCGCGATTACGCTGGCGACAATGTGATCCGGCTCGAGCAAAATTACCGTTCGCACGGCAATATCCTGGCGGCAGCCAACGCCATCATCAAAAACAACCGCGAGCGTCTCGGCAAGAATTTGTGGACGGAGGCCGGCGAAGGCGAGCCGATTCGCGCCTTCGAGGCCTATTCGGACCTCGACGAGGCGCGTTTTATCGTCGAGGAAATCCGCGAACTGGTCCGCGACGGCATTTTGCCGACGCAGATTGCCCTGCTTTACCGCTCCAACGCCCAGTCGCGCGTGCTCGAAAACGAGCTGTTTACCAAGAACGTGCCGTACAAGGTTTATGGCGGCCTGCGCTTCTTCGAGCGGCAGGAAATCAAGCACGCCCTGGCCTATCTGCGCCTGCTCGGCAATCCGGACGACGACACGGCTTTCCTGCGCGTCGTCAATTTTCCGACCCGTGGCATCGGCGCCCGTTCGCTCGAAAACCTGCAGGCGACGGCGCACCAGACTAATTCCAGCCTGTACAACGCGGCGGCCTCGCTAACTGGCAAGTCCGGGCAGACGGTCGGTGCGTTCATCCGGCTGATCGAGCAACTGCGCGTTGAAACGGAAGGTCTGCCGCTACCGGAAATGGTCGAGCACATCATCGAAAAATCCGGTCTGGCCCAGCATTACCGGACCGACAAGGAAGGCCAGGACCGGCTGGAGAATCTCGACGAACTGATCAACGCCGCCGCCACTTTCATCGATGACGAAGGCGCCATCGGCGAAGGCGGGGCGCTGGTCTCCTTCCTGACCCTGGCCTCGCTGGAAGCCGGCGAGCATCAGGCCGGCGAGGGGCAGGAGGCGGTGCAGCTGATGTCGGTGCACGCGGCCAAGGGTCTGGAGTTCGATGTGGTCTTTATTACCGGGCTGGAGCAGGGCTTGTTTCCGCACGAAAACGCGATCAACGCCGGCAAGGACGGGCTGGAGGAGGAACGGCGGCTGATGTACGTGGCGGTCACCCGCGCCCGCCAGCGCCTTTACGTGTCCTGTGCGCAGACCCGCATGCTGCATGGCCAGACGCGGTATTGCGTGCCGTCCAGCTTCCTCGATGAAATCCCCGAGCAGCTGTTGCTCAAACTCAACACGAAAGCGGCGCCGGCCGCGGCCTTCCCGGCTTTCGGTTCGTTCGGCGGCGGCTATGCCGAGCCGGCGACGTCCGGTGGCCTGCGTATCGGGCAGACCGTCGAGCACGCCAAGTTCGGACTCGGCGTCATCGTGTCGACCGAAGGGCGCGGCGCCGATGCGCGCGTCCAGATCAACTTCGGCGGCAGCGGCATGAAGTGGCTGGCGCTCGAATACGCCAAGCTAACGCCGGTTTGAAGGCTTCCGGTCGATCGCCACGGTCGACCGGGAAAATGGCTGATTTTCAAGCCGCCTTGCGGTAGATCGCCGGCCGGCGCGGTGATAACCTCGATGTCTCGCAAAAACAAGCAGACGGAGATCACCATGCCCTACGCCATTCGACTTCATCAAAACGGCGGTCCGGAAGTGCTGTCCTGGGAAGCCGTCGATCTGCCGGCGCCGGCTCCCGGCGAAGCGATGGTTCGTCATCATGCCGTCGGCCTCAATTTCATCGACGTTTATCACCGCACCGGCCTCTATCCGCTCGCCTTGCCCTCCGGCATCGGCATGGAAGGCGCCGGCGTCGTCGAGGCGGTCGGCGAGGGGGTCAGCGAGCTCAAGGTCGGTGACCGCGTCGCCTACGCCGGCGGGCCGCTCGGCGCTTACGCCGAAATTCGCAACATCCCGGCCCATCGCCTGCTCAAACTGCCCGACGCCATCTCCTTCGAAACCGGCGCGGCGATGATGCTGCAAGGCCTGACGGCGGCCTACCTGCTGCGCAAGACCTACCGCGTGCAAGCCGGCGACGCCGTGCTGATCCAGGCGGCGGCGGGTGGCGTCGGGTTGATCGCCTGCCAGTGGGCGCGGGCACTTGGCGCGACGGTGATCGGCACCGTCGGTTCGCCGGCCAAGGCCGAGCTGGCCAGGGCGCATGGCTGCCACCACGTGATCAACTACAGCACTGAAAATTTCGCCCAGCGCGTCCGCGAAATCACCCACGGCGAAGGCGTCGCCGTGGTCTATGACGGCGTCGGCAAGGACACTTTCGCCGGCTCGCTCGACAGCCTGCGGCCGATGGGCATGATGGTTTCCTTCGGCAATGCTTCCGGCCCGGTGCCGCCGCTCGATTTGATCGTGCTGTCGCAAAAAGGCTCGTTGTTCGTCACCCGGCCGACCCTCATGAACTACACGGCGAAGCGCGAAGACCTTGTCGCCCTGGGCGGCGAACTGTTCGATGTTGTCGTCTCCGGCCAGGTGAAAATCGAAGTCAACCAGAGCTACCCCCTGAAGGACGCCGGCCAGGCCCATCGCGACCTTGAAGCGCGCCGGACGACGGGTTCGACCATCCTTATCCCATGATGGCCAAGATCAAGGCTGGACTGCTTTCGCTGCGCGACCTGTTCGCCACCGCCTGGTGGATCGTCCTGCTCGCCGGCATCGGCTTCGCGATTGCCTACCAGTTCGTCGAGCCGGCGCCGCCGACCAAAATCGCCATCAGCACGGGCAGCGAAAGCGGCGCCTACTACCAGTTTGCCAAGCGCTACGCGACCATCCTGGCCAAGAACGGCATCACGCTCGAGGTCCGGAGCTCGGCCGGTTCGCTCGAAAATCTGGATCGCCTGAAAAAGGACGAGGTGCAGATCGGTTTCGTCCAGGGCGGCGTCGTGCCGCCGAATCCCGATCCGGATGCCGAGGACGACTCCGGCCTGCTCTCGCTGGGCAGCGTTTTCTACGAGCCGGTCTGGGTTTTTTATCGCGGCGACAAGGTGCTGACTCGCCTGACCGAGCTGCAAGGTAAGCGCATCGCTATCGGCCAGGAAGGCTCGGGGGTGCGCCAGCTGGCGCAGCAGTTGCTCGACGCCAACGACATTTCGGCCGGCAAGCATCTGGTGCCGCTGGCCGGCCTGGCGGCAGCCGAAGAGCTGCAGCAAGGGCGCATCGACGCCGCCTTCATCATCGCCGCCGAAACGGCGCCGGTGGTCCAGGTGCTGATCCGCTCGCCCGGCGTCAAGCTCATGAGCTTCGCCCAGGACCGCGCTTACCAGCGCCGCTTTCCTTTCCTGACCAAACTGACCTTCCCGCGCGGCGTCGCCGATCTGGTCCGCGATTTTCCGCCGGATGACATCAAGGTACTCGCCCCGACGGCCAATCTGATTATCCGCGACGACCTCCATCCGGCCTTGCAAACGCTGCTCCTGCAGGCGGCCAGCGAGGTCCATGGTAAATCCGGCTTCTTCCAGGATGCCGGCGAATTCCCGGCCTACATGGACCAGATGCTGCCGCTGTCGCCTGAGGCGGCGCGCTACTTCAAGTCTGGCCCATCCTTCCTGCAGCGCTATCTGCCGTTCTGGCTGGCCGTGCTGGTCGACCGGTTGATCGTCATGCTGGTGCCGATTTTCGTCCTGCTCATTCCGCTGCTCAAGGTAGCGCCGGCGATTTACAACTGGCGGGTACGCGCCAAGGTTTTCCGGATTTACGGCGAGCTCAAGTTCCTCGAAGACGACCTCAAGCTCCATTTCGATCCGGCCAAACTGACCGATTACCGCAGCCGGCTCGATGCCCTCGACGACGAGGCCAGCGCCCTGCGCATCCCGCTCGGTTTCACCGATCTGGCCTATACCCTGCGCGAACACGTCAATCTGGTTCGCCACATCCTTGATAAGAAAGAAGCGATGGCATGAAAGCCTTCCTCGTCGCCAATCCCAAGGGCGGCTCCGGCAAAAGCACGCTGGCCACCAACCTGGCCGGCTATTTCGCCAACAAAGGCAACGAGGTGATGCTCGGCGACATCGACCGCCAGCAATCGTCGCGCGAATGGCTCGGCATGCGCCCCTTTGCCCTGCCCACCATTGATGCCTGGCAGGTCGGCGAAGACAAGATTTCACGGCCGCCCAAGGGCACCACGCACGTCGTCCTCGATACCCCGGCCGGCCTGCACGGCAAGCTGCTCGAGCGCGTCCTCAAGCTGTCGACGCGGGTCATCGTGCCGGTCCAGCCCTCGCTGTTCGACATGCTGGCGACCCGTCATTTTCTGACCGAACTGCTTTCCGAAAAGGCCGTGCGCAAGGGCAAGGCCGATGTCGCCGTGATCGGCATGCGGGTCGATGCGCGAACCCGGGCGGCCGGCGAGCTGGAAAAGTTTTTCGCCACCTTCGACCTGCCCGTGCTGGCCTACCTGCGCGACACGCAGGTCTATGTGCAGGCAACAGCGGCCGGCATGACCCTTTTCGACCTGCCGCCGTCGCGCGCCGAGCGTGACATCGAGCAATGGCAGGCGATCATCAAGTGGGTCGAGGCTGATTAGCCAGTTCGACGCATTCCTACGGTCAACCGGAAAAAAGCCCAAAAACGAAATCAGGCCGACCCGCTCTTGATCCCTAGCCACTGTTCCAGCTTGGCGAAAAGGAGCTCGGGCCTGACCGGCTTGGCGATGAAATCCGACATGCCCGCCTCGATACAGCGTGCCCGGTCCTCGGCGAAAGCGTTGGCGGTCATCGCCACAATCGGTGTCCCGGCATAGCCGGTCAGGCGACGAATGGCGGCGGTGGCGGCCAGTCCGTCCATGTTCGGCATCTGGATGTCCATGAGGATCAGGTCGTAGTGTTTCCCGGCGGCGCGTTCGAGCGCGATGGCGCCGTCATCGGCGAGCTCAATGACCAGCCCGGGCAGGCATTGCAGCAGTTCGAGGGCGACTTCCTGGTTAATCGGCTCATCTTCGGCGAGCAAAACGGTCTTGCCAGCGAAATTCGCATTCGTTGCCGCGGTCGGCGCGGTGGTCAACTCGGCCGCACCGGGCGCCGCCTTGTCGAAAGCGATGGTCAGCGTGAACGTGCTGCCCTCGCCCGGCGTGCTGGCCAGTTCGAGACGGCCGTTCATGAGCCGCACCAGCTTGCCGACGATGGCCAGGCCGAGCCCCGTGCCGCCATGGCGGCGGGTCGTCGAGCCATCGGCTTGCTCGAAGGGCGAAAAAACCCGGACCTGCG
>NZ_JAVHPH010000385.1:0-10281 GCF_036170495.1 Azonexus sp. | reverse complement strand
CGGCCTCATCGTTGCCGGCCATTGCTTCCATGCCGTTCCTGATCAAGTTGAGGAGCACTTGCTCCAGCATCAGGCGGTCGGCCGGGATCGGCGGTAGCGAGGGGATGGCGCATTCGATCCGGACATGCCGCTTGCGCGCCTCGGCTTCGACGAAACCGAGGCAGTCTTCAATGACTTCACCGAGCAGGCAAGGGGCGCGTTTGGGTTTGCTTTTGCGGACGAAGTCATGGACGCGGCGAATGATCTTGCCGGCGCGCTGGGCTTGCACCCCGATTTTTTCGAGAGCCGGCAGAATTTCTTGCGGCGTCGCCTTGCCACTGCTCAGTAGATTCTGGCAACCCGTGTTGTAGCTGGCGATGGCGGCCAGTGGTTGATTCAGCTCGTGGGCAAGGGTGGACGCCATTTCGCCCATGGTGACCAGGCGCGACGTGAATTGCAGTTGCTCCTGTTGCTGGCGAGCCAACTCTTCGGCGTGTTTGCGTTCGGTGATGTCAAGAACCGAGGCCATCCAGCCGGTATGCCTTCCGTTGCCATCGATCAGCTTGGCTTCATAGACGAGCGCCTGGAAGCGCTGGCCATTCTTGCGCATGAAGGTGATTTCGAAGCCATCTGGCGGCGCTTCGCCAGCCAGGACGGTCTGGTGAATCGCGTAGGTTTCTTCGAGTTGTTCCGGCGCCCAATAGGGCATCGGCGGCGCCTGGTTGACCAGCTCTTCAGCGCTGAAGCCGGTCATCGCGCAGAAGGCCGGGTTGACGTAAATGACGCGTCCGAGGAGATCCCTGGCGCGCATGCCAACGGTCAGTGAATCCTCCATGGCCGTCCGGAAGGCGTGTTCTTCGCGCAGCGCGTCTTCGGCGAGAGAGCGTTTTTTCATCAGGTCGCGGACCAGCCACAAGCTCCAGAAAACACCGGCGGCGAGCAAAATGATGGCGGCGACGAGCAGGCGTTGCAGAGAGTTGTCCGGCGCGCCATAGTTTGTTACCCGTAGCAACAGACCGGAGCCTGGGGGGTCGAAGGGTATTTCGTAGCTCTGGCTGCGATTGCCGGAAATATGGGTTTTCGTGGCGAATAGAAAATCGTTGTCGTCGACAATGTCGACCTTGTATTTCTCGGTAAACCACCATGGCACCTGGTTGGCGAGAAGGGTGTCGAGTGGATACAAGAGAACGAGCATGCCGGTTATGCGGCGTTCGTTGGTGACCGGAACAAGCAACTCGATGAAAGCCCGATTGTTTTCAAGGAAAAATGGTTCGCTGTATTGCTGCTTGCCCAGTCGGGTAGCTAATTCGAACGCCTTGGCGGTTACCGATGGGCCGAATGATTCGATTTCGCTATCCGGTGGCGTGGTGGTCGGCAGAGCGTCGAGCACCTGCCGGTCGCTGTCCAGCCAGAGTACTTGGGCAATATCCGGCGAGTTTTTCAATAGGTGCTTGGCGCGCAGCCGGAATAGTTTTTGGCGATTGGGCGAATTCGCCATATCCAGCGCCAGTTGCTGCATTTGTTCCTGATTGCCGTCGAGGTGAAAACGGAGATTTTGTTCCAGCCAGAGCACGTCCTTGATCAGGGCGGAGCGCTCTTCTTCGGCTTCGTTGCGGTGCAATAGCCAGATCAGGGTGAGTACCGCGACGAGCAGCAAGACGATGCCCATTTTGGGCAGGGCCAGCAGCCAGCGCAGCCGGCGCGAACTGCCGGGCGGGATCGGTAGCGTGCGATTCATTTCCAAAATGGTACACCACGTTTTTTCGGGCCGGTTGATTGTGGTTTTCCACAACTCGGAAATCCACAATGGTCGTCCGTTGCTGGGTCGGGGAGACTGCCGCCCGTTTTCCGGACTTTTCCGGGGCCCGCCATCAGAGGAGCGAAAATTCCATGGCCAGAAAAACAATATTCAAAAGTCTCTATTTTCAGGTAATCGTTGCCATTGTCATTGGTGTGGCACTCGGCCATTTCTATCCCGAAACCGGTGCGGCGATGAAGCCACTGGGCGATGGATTCATCAAATTGATCAAGATGATCATCGCCCCGATTATTTTCTGCACCATCGTCGTCGGCATCGCCGGCATGGAGGATATGAAAAAGGTCGGCAAGACTGGTGGCTTGGCCGTGCTCTATTTTGAAGTGGTCAGCTCCATCGCGCTGGTGATCGGCCTTGTCGTTGTGAACGTCTGGCAGCCTGGCGTCGGCATGAATGTCGATGTTTCGACGCTCGATACCAAGGGAATTGCCAAATTCGCCGATCCGGCCAAGATGAAGTCGACGGTCGATTTTCTGTTGAACATTATCCCGACCAGTGTCGTTGATGCCTTTGCCAAGGGCGACATGCTGCAGGTGCTGTTTTTCTCGATTCTCTTCGGCTATGCCATGCATGCTTTTGGCGAGCGCGGCAAACCGGTGTTCGATCTGATCGAAAAGCTGTCGCATGTGCTGTTTGGTATCGTCGGCGTGATCATGAAAGTGGCACCGATCGGTGCTTTCGGTGCGATGGCTTACACCATTGGCAAGCATGGTGTCGGTAGCCTGACTCAGTTGGCCAGCCTGATGGGCGCCTTCTACCTGACCTGTGTGATCTTCATTTTCGGCGTGCTGGGCAGCATTGCTGCGGTCCACGGCTTTTCCATCGTTAAATTGATCAAGTACATCAAGGAGGAGTTGTTCCTGGTGCTCGGCACGTCGTCGTCGGAATCAGCGCTGCCGCGTCTGATGGCCAAGATGGAAAACGCCGGCGCCCAGAAATCGGTCGTTGGACTGGTCGTGCCGACAGGTTATTCGTTCAACCTCGATGGCACCTCGATCTACCTGACCATGGCCGCCGTATTTATCGCTCAGGCAACCAACACGCCGATGGATATCGGGCAGCAGATTACGCTGCTGGTCATTCTGTTGCTGACCTCCAAGGGCGCGGCCGGCGTGACGGGAAGTGGCTTCATCGTGTTGGCGGCGACGTTGTCAGCGGTGGGTACCGTGCCGGTGGCCGGTTTGGCGCTGATTCTTGGTATCGACCGTTTCATGTCCGAAGCGCGTGCGCTGACCAACATTATTGGCAATAGCGTTGCCACGCTGGTGGTCGCCAAGTGGTGCAATGCGCTCGATAGGAAGCGGATGAACGCAGTCCTTAACAACGAAACCACCGATGAAGCAGACAATCCGGAGCTGGTTCTTGATGATGCACCTGATGTGATCATTCCTCACGTGCCGCGTCCTGTCGTCGAACACCACTGATCCCGAACATCGCCAAAAAAAAGCCGCTGGCTGGTCCGGCGGCTTTTTCGTGGGCGATTCGATTGTGGAAATTGTGGAAAACCACAATACGCAGCAGTTATATCTTTCGTAATAATTTCACTCAGCTGAAATTTTTAAATTTCGCTATTCCATATCCGGAGGAGAAAACAATGAAAGTATCCAAGCTACTGGTTGCCCTGTTCGCCGGCGCGCTGTCACTGGCCGCCTATGCCCAAGCCCCGATCGTCATCAAGTTCAGCCACGTGGTGGCGACTGATACGCCGAAAGGCAAGGCGGCCGAAATGTTCGCCAAGAAAGCTGGTGAGCTGACCCATGGCAAGGTCAAGGTCGAGGTGTACGCCAACTCGACGCTGTACAAGGACAAGGAAGAAATGGAAGCGCTGCAACTGGGCGCTGTTCAGATGCTCGCTCCATCGCTCGCCAAGTTCGGCCCGCTCGGTGTCAAGGGGTTCGAGGTCTTCGATCTGCCTTTTATCTTCGGCAGTTATGACGACTTGCGCAAAGTGACCAACGGCCCGGTCGGCAAGCAGTTGCTGAGCAAGTTGGAGCCCAAGGGGATTCGTGGCTTGGCCTATTGGGACAATGGTTTCAAGTCGTTCTCCCTGAACACGCCGATCAAGTCGCCGGCTGACCTGAAGGGCAAGAAGTTGCGCATCCAGTCGTCGAAGGTGCTCGAAGAACAAATCCGTGCCTTGGGTGGTTTACCTCAAGTGATGGCTTTCTCGGAGGTTTATCAGGCCTTGCAGACGGGGGTGGTCGACGGTACCGAAAATCCGATTTCGAATCTCTACACCCAGAAGATGCACGAAGTGCAGAAGCATCTGACGCTGACCGAGCACGGCTATCTTGGCTATGCGGTCATTGTTAACAAGAAATTCTGGGATGGCCTGCCGGCCGACATTCGGGCTCAATTGACCGACGCCATGGAGCAGGCCACCCGTTACGCCAACCAGATTGCCAAGGTTGAAAACGACAGCGCGCTGGAAGCCGTGAAGAAGAGCGGCAAGACGACGGTCTATGTGCCGACCAAGGAAGAGCGTCTGGCTTTCAAGAAGGCGCTGGTTCCGGTTCATCAGAAGATGGAAGGTCGGGTTGGCAAGGACGTGATCCAGGCGGTTTACAAGGATATCGGCTTTAAGCCGGATAGCCTCTAACCGTAGCTGCCACATGAACACGGGGGCTATGGCCCCCGCGTCACAACAGGGGAACTCGTCATGATCAACAAGGCGTTGAATCACCTTGAAGAGTTGCTGGTCACCTTCCTGATGGGAGCGGCCACACTCATAATTTTTGTTTCCGTTATGCACCGCTATCTGGCGGGGGTGAATATTCCCGGTTTACAGGACTGGTTGCTGACACTCAATTTCGGCTGGGCCCAGGAGCTTTGTATCATCATGTTTGTCTGGATGGCGAAGTTCGGCGCGGCTTACGGGGTGCGTACCGGCATCCACGTCGGGGTCGATGTACTGATCAATCGTCTTGACGACAGCACGCGCGGTAAGGCTGTTGTCTTCGGTCTGCTCGCCGGCGCCTTGTTTACGGGTGTGGTAGCGACGCTGGGCGCTAATTTTGTTTGGGAAAATGGGGCGCATTACGCCATCTTCCAGTTCCTTGGCATCGATACCGGCGACAACTACGAAGGTCCGACGACGCCTGATCTGGAATGGCCGACATGGATGGTCTATAGCGCCATCCCACTCGGTTCTTCGCTGATGTGCTACCGCTTTTTGCAGGTTTGCGTTGCCTTCATTCGCACCGGCGAACTGCCGCACCATGACCATGGTCACGTCGATGGCCTGGAAGAAGAGACGCCGCCGGTCGATGTCAATCTCTATGGCATGGATGACAATCTGCACATGCACGACCTGAAGCACCCGATGCTCGGCGAGCGCCGCTCAGGCGAGGATCGCCGGCAGGGCGAGGGCGGTACGCATGAAAACGAGCGTCGCGCGGTGGAACGCCGCAATGACGACGACAAAGGAGGCCAGCAATGAACGCCCTGGTGATTTTCGGCCTGCTCGCCGTGCTCATGCTGTCCGGCATGCCGATTTCGATTTCGCTCGGTCTGACCGTGCTCACCTTCCTCTTCACGATGACCGAGGTGCCGCTTGAATCGGTGGCGCTCAAGTTATTCACTGGTATCGAGAAGTTCGAAATCATGGCGATTCCGTTCTTCATCCTCGCGGGCAACTTCCTGACCCACGGCGGGGTGGCGAAACGGATGATCAACTTCGCCACGTCGATGGTCGGTCACTGGTACGGGGGTCTCGGCCTGGCTGGCGTGCTGGCCTGTGCGCTGTTTGCCGCGGTTTCCGGCTCCAGTCCGGCGACGGTCGTGGCGATCGGTTCCATTCTGCTGCCGGCGATGGTCAAGGCGGGATTCCCGAACAAGTTCGGGGCCGGTGTGATCGCGACTTCCGGGGCGCTGGGCATCCTCATCCCGCCGTCCATTGTCATGGTCATGTACTCGGTGGCGACCAATACCTCGGTCGGCGCCTTGTTCATGGCTGGCGTCATTCCCGGCATAGCGCTGGCGGCCACGCTCGGCGGCGTCACCTGGTATCGGGCCAAGAAGTTCAACTACCCGCGCCAGCCAAAGGCGACCTGGGGCGAACGCTGGAAGGCCTTCCGGGCTTCGGTCTGGGGCCTGCTCTTGATCGTGGTCGTGATGGGCGGTATCTACACCGGAATCTTCACGCCGACCGAAGCGGCTGCGATGTCTGCGGTCTACGCCTTTATTTGCGCGGTTTTCATCTACAAGGATCTCGGCTTCAAGGATGTGCCGAAGGTGCTGCTCAATTCGGCCAACATGTCGGCGATGCTGCTCTACATCATCACCAATGCCGTGCTCTTCTCGTTCATCATGACCAACGAGAACATCCCGCAGGCGCTGGCTGACTGGATGCTGGGCAACGGGCTCGGGATGATCAGCTTCCTGCTGGCGGTCAACGTCATCCTGCTGTTGGCTGGCAACTTCATGGAGCCGTCGTCGATTGTCCTGATCTTCGCCCCCATCCTGTTCCCGGTGGCCATGGCGCTGGGTATTCATCCGGTGCACTTTGGCATCCTGATGGTGGTGAATATGGAAGTCGGCATGTGCCACCCCCCGGTCGGCCTGAATTTGTATGTCGCATCCGGGATCACCAAAATGGGTATTACCGAGCTGACGGTGGCCGTCTGGCCGTGGTTGCTCTCCATGCTGTGCTTCCTGATGGTGGTCACCTATTGGCCGACGCTATCGCTCTGGTTGCCGCAGCGGCTGGGCATGATTTAAGGCTGGCTCTGCCGCAATGGACAAGCCCCGACCTGGCTCGGGGCTTGTTTTTTTGTGGACTGGGTGTGGCACAATCCGCTCCCCGGAAAGTCCGTTAGGAAATCATGAAATTCGCCCTCTCGATGATCGCGCTGATTGCTGTCGCTTTGGTTGTTCCGTTTTTGATTCCGGGGTTGGGCAAGCAGGAAGGTGTCGATCCCAACGCCAACCTGCCGTGGCAGATCGCGCTTGATGAGCGGGGTGGCAGCACGGTTTTCGGGCTGCGCCCGGGCGTCAGTACGCTGGGTGAGGTGCGCCAGAAGTTCGGCAGCGAGATCGACGTGGCCATCATCGCCGAGCCGAACGAAATGGGTACGCTTGAAGGCTATTACGCGCAAGTTGCGCTCGGTTTTGTGCTGGCCAAGGTGATTGTCACGGTCGACGCGAAAAATGAGCTGATTTCAGAAATGCGTGATCGGGCCCTGAAGGCCAAACATATGGAAAGCACGACGCGCAAGATCACCCTGAACCCTGATGACCTCGCCGCTATCGAAAAAATGCCGGTCAAGGCAATTAGTGTCATTCCGTCAGTCAACCTCGATGAAGCAACGGTGATTCAGCGTTTCGGGCCGCCGGGCGAACGGCTGATCGTCTCGGAAAAGCGGGTCCATCTGTTCTATCCCGAAAAGGGGCTTGATGTTGTCGTCGATGGTGATGGCAAGGAGCTGTTGCAATACGTCGCGCCGCGCAATTTTGCCGAACTGCGCGAACCGCTGAACAAGCGCGAAGGCGAGAAAACGCCAGCGCAGTGAGTCGGGCGTTGATGTTCTGAATCTGCTAAAATCGCCCGTTTTTCAACTGACTAGCTTTTGCGGAGCAATTAAATGGCTATCGAACTCGCCCTCTCCATCATCAAACCCGACGCTGTTGCCAAGAACGTTATCGGCAAGATTTACTCCCGTTTTGAAACCAACGGTCTGAAGATCGTTGCCTCCAAAATGGTCTGGTTGTCCGAACAGGAAGCCGGCCAGTTCTATGCCGTGCACAAGGCCCGTCCGTTCTTCAAGGATCTGGTTGCCTTCATGACCTCCGGTCCGGTCATGGTGCAAGTGCTCGAAGGCGAAAACGCCATCGCCAAGAACCGCGAACTGATGGGCGCCACCAACCCGAAGGAAGCCGCAGCCGGTACCATTCGCGCCGACTTCGCCGAGTCGATCGACGCTAACGCCGTGCATGGCTCTGACGCTCCGGAAACCGCTGCTGTGGAAGTTGCTTTCTTCTTCCCGGGCCTGAACGTTTACGCTGGCCGCTAAGCCACACCGAATGACCGTCAATTTGCTGGATTTCGATGGCGAAAGCCTGACTGCCTGGTTTGCCGAGCAGGGTGAAAAGCCCTTCCGGGCCAGGCAGGTTTTGCGCTGGATTCATCGTTCCGGCGTGGCGGATTTCGACGCCATGACCGACATCGCCAAGAGCCTGCGCGAAAAGCTCAAGGCGAAGGCGGTCGTGGCGCCGCCTGCCGTCGTCTCCGACAAGCTGTCGGATGACGGTACGCGCAAGTTCCTGATCGATGTCGGCAACGGCAACGCCGTCGAAACGGTGTTCATTCCCGAAGACGACCGCGGTACGTTGTGCATCTCGACGCAGGCCGGTTGCGCGCTCGACTGCGCCTTCTGTTCGACCGGCAAGCAGGGCTTCAACCGCAACCTGACGGTGGCCGAAATCATCGGCCAGCTTTGGCAGGCCAACCACGCCCTTGGCGCGGTCCACGGTGACGAACGGGTTATTTCCAATGTCGTCCTGATGGGCATGGGCGAACCGCTCGCCAATTTCGACAATTCCGTTGCCGCCTTGAAGCTGATGCTCGACGACAATGCCTACGGTCTGTCGCGTCGTCGCGTCACCGTATCCACATCGGGCCTGGTGCCGGTCATGGATCGCCTTGGAGACGAATGTCCGGTGGCCCTGGCGGTTTCGCTGCATGCCCCGAACGACAAGCTGCGCGACCAGATCGTGCCGATCAACCAGAAATACCCGCTGAAGGAACTGATGGCAGCCTGCCAGCGTTACCTGGACAAGGCGCCCCGCGATTTCATCACCTTCGAGTACATCATGCTCGACGGTATCAACGACAGCGATGCCCATGCCCGCGAACTGCTGGCACTGGTCAAGCACGTGCATTGCAAGTTCAATCTGATTCCCTTCAACCCCTTTCCGGACTCGCCGTTCAAGCGTTCCCCGGCCGAGCGGGTGCGCCGGTTTGCCGATATTTTGATGCAGGCCGGTATTGTGACCACGACGCGCAAGACGCGCGGTGACGACATCGATGCCGCCTGCGGTCAATTGGCCGGGCAAGTGCGGGATAAAACCAAACGTACCACCGGACGAGTGATTCCCTTAGTGGAGGCAAGATCGTGAAAATCTTTTCGCTGAAAAATCGGATCGTGGCTGCTTTTATGGGCGCCCTTTGTATTTCATCCGTTCAGGCGCAATACGATTTCAACCCTTCGGCAACCGGTCAATCGACGAATACAACCGATCCACGCAATCGGGCCAAGATTCATACCGAACTCGGGGCGATGTATTTTCAGGCCGGCAACCCCGGGGTCGCGCTCGATGAGTTGCGCATCGCGCTGAGCGCGGATTCCAGCTATTTCCAGGCATACAGCGTGCGCGGCCTGGTTCGCCTCTCGCTGAAGGAATACGGCAAGGCGGAAGACGATTTTCGCCAGGCGCTGAGCATCGCGCCAAACGATCCCGAGGTGAATAACAACTATGGCTGGTACCTCTGCGAAACGGGCAAGGAGCGCCAATCCATCGCCTATTTCCTTAATGCGCTGAAGAGCCCGTTGTATGAAACGCCAGATCGGGCCTACACCAATGCTGGTACCTGTGCTTTCAAGGCGGGTGACCTCGACGGTGCGCAGGATTACCTGCTCAAGGCCTTGCAGCTTTCGCACGATGGCGGAGTGTCGGCGCGCCTGCAACTGGCCAAGATTTTTTACCAACGTGGCAATTTTGAAGAGTCGCGCATTTACCTGGCCGAAGCCCTGAAAATGATGGAGCCGCCGACGGCTGATGCCCTTTGGCTCGGACTGCGCCTTGAGCGCAAGCAGGCTAACCGTGCTGGTGAAGCCGGCTACGCTTCACAACTGCGCGGACGATATCCGACATCGCCGGAGTATCAGGAATTCCTGAAAGGCAATTTTGAATGAGTGAGCAGGTGAATATTCAGGACATCGTCACCGAAGAGGTTGTTGTAATGTCCGGTCCGCCCGTTGGCGAGCAATTACGCGTGGCGCGCGAGGCGCGCGGGTTGGCGCTGGCCGATATTGCCCAGACGCTCAAGCTCGGGCCGCGGCAGGTCGAGGCCCTTGAGGCGGGCGACTGGAAAGGATTGCCGGGCAATACCTTCATTCGTGGCTTTGTGCGCAACTATGCCCGCCTGATTCAGATTGATCCGGCACCGCTGATGACGCAACTCGATGAAGTCCTCGAAAAGCCGGTCAATAAGCTCGGTGTGTCCGAGATGACGCCGGCCGCGATGCCGCATTCCGGCAGCGCCGGATCGCGGCGCAGCAAGCTGGTCGTGCTGGTTGGGGCGGGCGCTGTCGTTCTGGCTGCTTTGGCTTATTTTCTGATGCCCGGCGATCTTTCGTCTTTGCGCCAAAGCACACAGTCGCTGCTCGATTCTTTGGCTCGAAAGGATCCGGAGGTTTCGACGTCAGCGCCGGTTGCCGAGCCGATTTTCCCTCCGGGAACGACGCCGCAACAGGTCATGAATCCGC
>NZ_JAVHPH010000384.1:0-1993 GCF_036170495.1 Azonexus sp. | reverse complement strand
CCTACCAGCGCAGGCGGGCGAGTTTCCCTGCGCGCTGGACAATCCGCTGCAACAACGATGCGGCCTGTTGCCGGCCGGCTGTTAAATCACCCGGTGAACGATAGGCCAGCTGGATTTCCGATGCGTTTCCCGTCAGGGTATAGAGGGCGATGGATAGCGGGCAAAGGGTCAGCTGTGACGGGGCTTCGCGGACCAGCTCGGCGGCCAGCAGGCTGCTGCAGAACTGGACGATTTCGGCGTTGCCATAAGGGATCGGGCCATTGCCAACCGCCGTGCGGGCCAGCATGTCGCGAAAGGGGAGGACGCTGCCAACCACCAATCCTTCGCTTTCGATGGCTTCGATGAGCCCATCGTGGGCTGCCTGAAAGTCGGAATGACTGACCTTGACGACGACCGCATCTTCGGCGAAGGAAAACTGGGAAACACAGAGCAGCAAAAGGGAAACCAGAAAAAAATGGGACGCCCCGTGGGGCGTCCCAAACAGATGTAAAGAAACCATCTGACGCAAGAGTGTGTTTCGCGAACTGTTGCTTAGAACGAGTGCTTGATGCCCATCGCCAGGCCATTGATGCCGGCGCTGGTGCCGGAACCATTGCCCATCGGGTTGATGGTGTAGGCAGCATTGACGTCGTTCTTGATGTGCGCGTAATCGGCGTACAGTTCGGTCCGCTTGGACAGGGCGTAGCGAGCGCCGAGGCCGATCTTCCAGGCATCGGCATCGACCAGGGTCTTGTCCTTGACCTGGCCGAACATGCCGAGCACGGAGAACTTGCCGAGCGGCACGGTCGCGCCGATGAACCAGTTGCGGCGATCATACTTCTGGCCAGCCGACAGACCAAAGGCCGAGGCAATGGTCGTGTTGCCGCCGATCAGGGAGTTCTGGTCGCCCTTGATCACGTCGTAGACGCCGCCGAGCTTAACGACGCCGAAGTCGTAGGAAGCGCCAAAGGTAGCGACGTATTCGCGGTCGTTGTCATAGCCGACAGCGCGGGTCGTTTCATAGTCGAGATCGATGCTCAGGGGGCCCTTGGCGTAGATCAGGTTGGCCGACAACAGGCGATCGTCGCCGTTGTTGCCTGCGGTGGGCGCGGTCATCGGCGAGTGGACGCCGTTCAGGCTGCCTTCGGCGCCCTGCGTGTTGGTGGCGGTAGCCAGGATCACGGTGAAGCCGCTGAAAGACGGCGAGATGTAGGCCAGGGCGTTGGCTGCACGGTCATACTGGGTGGTCATCGAGGTCAAGCTGGCCACCGAATAGTTGCCGAACGGGCTGTACTTGCCGTAGATGCCGTAACGAATGCCGTCCAGGTAACCGGCAACAACCGTGCCGAAGCCGCCGGTCAGGCCGACGTACTGGTGGCCGGCCGTGGCCAGACCGGTATTGGTGTCCGGGCTGATGCGATATTGCAGATCGAACAGGGCTTTCAAGCCGTTGCCCAGATCTTCGACGCCCTTGAAGCCGATGTGGCTCTGCGAAGCTGCGCTCTGCAGATCGTACTGCGACTGGCCGTTGGCGACATTGCCGTTACTGCCTTGACGGAACATGACACCCATATCGACGTTACCGTAGATGGTGACGTTGGTTTGTGCGAAGGCTGCACCGGAAGTAACAGCCGCTACGGCCAGCGCGATAAGTTTTTTCTGCATTGAATTGCTCCTCAAACATCTTTTGTGTGAATGAACCCCGAAGCGTCTACCGCTCCGAATGAATCTCCCCTCTCCCAACCCTGAGGGCAGTGTTCCGCGCTAGGTAATTGCGAAGCCCGTGCCAGCCCCGTCAAAAAGGCCCGATAAAGTGACGCAAAGCCAGTTGCCACCTTGATTTCCGACCATTTTCACGGTTGACCGTAGCGCTCGCCAGAGCAGCCAGACGCGTTCATTTTCTGGACAATTGCTGCACCACTGAGCCAAAACGAAACAGTATTCAGCGTTTTGAGCAGATGCAAAAAAGCCCGGCGAACCGGGCTTGAGCGGGGGGAATGGAGGTGCTCAAAAG
>NZ_JAVHPH010000383.1:0-10301 GCF_036170495.1 Azonexus sp. | reverse complement strand
TCGAAATCAACCACGGCAAGCACCACGACCACCTGGTCTGCATCAACTGCGGCCGGGTTGAAGAGTTTTACGATCCGGAAATCGAAAAGCGTCAGAACGCCATTGCTCAAGAACGCGGCTTCGCCATCCAGGACCACGCGCTCTACCTGTACGCCCAATGTACCAAGGACCAGTGCCCGAATCGCAACGATCCGAACGCCAAGTCCTGATTTTCTGATCTTTCCAGATGACTGAAATTGCCCTGGCGCCAGGGGCCTGGCTGTCCTCGGCCGGTGCCACCTTTTTGCTGATCGCCCTGGCCGAAATCGGCGACAAAAGCCAGCTCGTCTGCATGACGCTCGCCGCCCGCCATCGCGGCCTGCCGGTCGTACTCGGCGCCGTCGCCGCCTTTGCCATCCTCAACCTGCTCGCCGTGCTGTTCGGCGCGGCGATTGCCGCCTGGCTGCCGGAATGGCTCGTCACTGCGGCCGTTGCCGTGCTCTTCGCCGTCTTCGGCATCAGTTCCCTGCGTTTCGAAGAAGAAAACACCGAAGACATTAAGGAAAAGCCAGGCCGCGGCATATTCGCCACCACTTTCCTGATGATCTTTCTCGCCGAATTCGGTGACAAGACGCAGATCGCCGTCGCCGGCCTGGGCAGCACCGCCGATGCAACCGCCACCTGGGTCGGCGCCACGCTGGCCCTGACCTGCACGTCGATCCTCGGCGTTGTCGCCGGACGGCGCTGGCTCAATCGCCTGCCGCTGCACTGGATTCACCGGATCAGCGGTGTCTTTTTCCTGTTGCTGGCGCTGCTCGCCGTCCTGCGCCTGCTCGGTTTCATTTGATTTTTGGCCGTTTTTTCCGGTTGACCGTGGGAATGGTGGTTCAGTCTTCGTCCTGCCCCCAAAAGCCGGCTTCCCGTTGATGCCGTATGGCCAGAATCAAAACGACGTCCTGAACCGGCTCAAAACTGTAGAGGGCAACGTAACCGGTCCGTCCGCGTGAAATCACCAACTCATGCATTGCCGACTCCACCGGGCGCCCGACCAGCGGATGACGCGCCAGCAACGCCACCGCCTCCTCGATCAAACCAACCGTTTCCGCCGCAGCCGAAGGATCGGTCTTGATCAGAAAATCGGTCAGCCTTTCGAAATCGGCCAACGCCTGCTCTGAATAGCTCAGCCTTGCCAAGACTTTGCCTTCGGCCGCGCTACCTTCTCGCCGGCAATCCGTGCCCTCATGTAAGCATGAACCTCGCTGGCATCGAAGCCCTTGCCGGAACCCAGCATTTGCTCCCGAGCCACCTGCGCCTCGCCGACGAAACTGGCCCGTCTTTCTGCTGCCGTGGCGGCCTGCTCAATCGCCTGAACCATGAACGCATGCGGCGACACCCCTTTCTGCTCTGCCGCGGCAACGGCCCGCTGCTTGAGTTCGTCAGAAAGTTTCAGGGAGGTGGTAGACATGGTTGAGCTCCTTTTGCCGCAAGTGACACCACAGTAATACCCCGCACAATTCGTTGCAAGGGTAAAGCATTTGGTAAACGCGAATGGGCTGGCTCTGCCCACATAAATTTCTATCTAACCTTGCTGCTCTGCGACGGTCCTGATGACCAGACTACCTAGCTGGCGAGTATTGAACGGATTTCCGTTGGAATTCAGCACTGACACGCTTATTAGCTGCGCAATATCTTTAAGCACCGGATACACCGGGCTGACGGGCGCTCCCTCGCGCTCGACTTCGATGGTCCCACTCTCCAACTCTCGGAGCAGATACCCCTCGAACCGGACCTCTTTCGTCGCCCGAATTTCGCTTCTCGGCTTGGTTTTCTTTACAAGTCGGCTCAGTGTCAAACAGCGCTTACCATCACATTCCTGTGTCATTTTCGCCATAGCTTCGGCCACAGGGGCGTCCAGCAATGTCTCGACCTGCATATCCTCCGTGTTAATTCTCAGCACAATCACGCGGTCCACTTGACTCAGCGACCGCGGGTTAAACGCGATATGTCCATTGCTGCCCATCATTGCCGTGGTCTTGACTGAAATGCGCTCACCTTGGCCACTAACGACGTCGTAGCCCCCTTGGTTTACTGCCACAGCCATCTGTCCATTCGTAATCAGCGCCGCATAAAGCTCACCGATACGGCCGCAGAGATGTCGAAGCTCAGTAGGCGGAACACCCCACGCGAGCTCGCGCTCAAGCCACGCCATGGCTTCGCCGAGCGACTGGATGAGCTGCATTTGAGTGAGAGCCATAGTTAGTCAGTCTCCGGAATTTAGCGGCAAGTCGAAGAAATGCATTCCTGCAAAAAATCATGAAAAGCGAGGAGATACCGTGGTTTCTCAGCTTGTCCTTGTTTCAATTTCGGGCGTTTTTTCCGGTTGACCGTAGGGCTCCGGAAAATCCGCCTCAAGCCTTCAAACGGAGCAATTCGCGGGCGTGCTGCAGCGTGATGGCCGAAATTTCGACGCCTCCCAGCATGCGGGCGACTTCCTGGATTCGACCGTTTTCGTCGAGCGGCTGGATGGCACTTAGCGTGACGCCGTCTCGCGTGGCCTTGCTAACCTGCCATTGCCAGTTGGCGCGCGCGGCGACCTGCGGCAGGTGGGTGACGCACAGGACCTGCCGTTCGCTGCCCAGTTCGCGCAACAGGCGACCGACGATTTCGGCGACGCCGCCGCCGATGCCGACGTCGACCTCGTCGAAAATCAGCGTCGGGACGCTGGCTGAGCGCGAAGTGAGTACTTGTATCGCCAGGCTGATGCGCGACAG
The DNA here is from genome assembly GCF_036170495.1 of Azonexus sp. Classification (GTDB taxonomy): domain Bacteria; phylum Pseudomonadota; class Gammaproteobacteria; order Burkholderiales; family Rhodocyclaceae; genus Azonexus. The sequence continues at coordinate 7,551 of NZ_JAVHPH010000383.1, read as the reverse complement.
TTCGCCGCCGGAGGCGACCTTGGCCAGCGGTTTGGCTTCGTTGCCGGCCAGGCCGCCGATGCGGAATTCGATCTGCTCCAGCCCGTAAACGGCGCCATCGGCGACCGGGACCAGGGCGATCTCGAAGCGACCTGACGATAGCGCCAGTTGGCGCATGATTTCGCTGACTGCCGTGCCCATTTCGGTTGCCGCTTTCTTGCGGCCGGTCGAGAGTTTTCCGGCCCGGGCCAGATAATCCTGGCGGGCGGCGGCGACCCTGGCTTCGAGCGCGGCCAGATCGGCCGATTCATCGAGTTCGGCGAGGCGCTGCCGCCAACCGGCGAGCAAGCCCGGCAGTTCGGCGGGCTGGACGCGATATTTGCGGGAATGGCTCATCACTGCTTCCATCCGGCGCTCGACCTGGGCCAGACGGGCCGGGTCGAGATCAGCCCGGTCGGCGTAGCGGCGCAGGGTTGACACGGCGTCGGACAATTCGGCCTGCACGGAGCCGATCAGCGCGGCAACTTCGGCCAGCGCCGGATCGTATTCAGCCAGGTTCCCCAGCCGCGTGGCAACGCCGTCGATCTGCCGTTCGCAGGCGGCCTCGTCATCGGACAGGACAGCCAGCGCGTATTGCGCGCCTTCGATCAGGCTGGCGGCGTGGCCGAGGCGGCGGTGTTCGACATCGAGCGTCGCCCATTCGTCGTCACCAAAGGCCAGGGCGTCGAGTTCGCCGATCTGCCATTGCAACTGCTCGCGTTCGCGCTGCAGGACGTCGGCACCTTGGCTGGCGGTATGCAGCATTTGTTCGGCGTCGCGCCATATCTTCCAGGCGGCGGCAACTTCCCGCGCCGGCCCGCTCAGGCTGGCGTGGCTGTCGAGCAAGGCGCGCTGGGCATCCGAACGCAACAGTGACTGGTGGGCGTGCTGGCCGTGGATATCGACCAGCCATTCGCCAACTTCGCGCATCTGCTGGACAGTGGCCGGCGAGCCGTTGATGTAGGCGCGCGAACGGCCGCCGACGTCGACAACACGACGGAGCAGCAGTTCATCGTCGCCGTCGAAATCGTTGGCGCGTAGCCACTCGCCGACTTGCGGCTGGGCGGCGATATCGAAAGTCGCGGCGACCTCGGCTTTTTCACAGCCGGAACGAACGACGCCGGCATCGGCACGTTCACCAAGGGCCAGTGCCAAGGCGTCAATCAAAATCGATTTACCGGCCCCGGTTTCTCCGGTCAACGCACCAAAACCGGCCAAAAACGAGAGTTCCAGCCGGTCGACAATGACAAAGTCGCGGATCGTCAAATGCTGCAGCATTAAGCTTGAAACCTCAGTTGGACACGGCCGATGCTGCGTTTGGACGGGATGGCGGGCGCGAAGCGACGAGGCAGCAGACGCATGCCTGCAATGAGGTGCGCCAAAGCCGGACGCCCGACCAGACGTGCCAGCGGCCGTGTAGCGCTATCACCCCGAGGGTGAGTCGCCGCGAAGAGACAAAAACCTGTGTTCATGCGACGGGTCAGAAAGGAAGAAGCGGTCAACTGTGGTTTCAAGGTTAAGTTCCCTTGGGCCGCTCGCTCCACTGCAGCTTCTGGCGCAGCATGGCGAAATAGCTGTAGCCCGGCGGGTGCAGGAAGCAGATGGCGTTTTCGGAACGGCGCAGGCGCACGCAGTCGCCGCGTTCGAGATCGAGCGTCACCTGGCCGTCGAAGTGCACGCGCGCGTCGTCAGCATTGGCGATGCGCAACTCGATGTCGGCCCGATCATTGACAATGATCGGCCGGTTGCTCAGCGCGTGCGGGCAGAGCGGCACGAGGGCGATGCCCGCCGTCGTCGGGTGCAGAATCGGTCCGCCGGCCGACATCGAATAGGCCGTGGAGCCGGTCGGTGTGGCAACGATCAGGCCGTCGGAGCGCAGGTTATAAATGAACTCGCCATCGATAAACAGCTCGAATTCGATCATCCGGCCGATGGCTCCCTTGTCGACGACGACATCGTTGAGCGCCAGGTTTTCGGCGATTTCCTTGCCGTCGCGCGTCACTTCGGCGGCCAGCAGCATGCGGTTTTCCTGCCTGAAACGGCCGTCGAGCAGGTCATCCATGCAGGTCAGCAGGTCGCCACGGCCAATATCGGTCATGAAGCCAAGGCGTCCCTGATTGACGCCGACCAGCGGTACACAATAGCGGGCCAGACGGCGCGCCGCGTTGAGCATGGTGCCGTCGCCGCCGAGCACGATGGCGAGATCGGCGTGAGCGCCGATGTCGTTGAAACCGCAAGTCACCCAGCGCGACAGATCGACCTTCTTGCCAATATGCTCCGAGGTTTCACGCTCGATAAAGACCGACACGCCGCGCTCGTAAAGGTACTCGGCCAGACCACGCAGGGATTCAGCAATTTCCATGCTGTGGTATTTGCCGACCAGGGCGATGGTCCGGGGATTGCCGGGGGAAGCAAAGCTTCTGTTCATGGGGTCGAATTCTTGCATAAAAAGCACTTGCGGTGCTTGCCCCGGTTTTTTGTACAATCCGTCCATGCTTGATGAACGCTCGCGCACCCTGCTCAAAACCCTGGTCGAACACTATATTGCCGACGGGCAACCGGTTGGCTCGCGTGCGCTATCCAAGTTTTCCGGCCTCGATCTGTCGCCGGCCACCATCCGCAACGTCATGGCTGACCTCGAAGAAGCCGGCTTCGTCGCCAGCCCGCACACCTCGGCCGGGCGTATTCCGACGGCGCGCGGCTACCGGCTGTTCGTCGACCGCCTGCTCACCGTCCAGCCACTCGAAGCCCGGCAGATGGGCGAAATGAAGGAATCGCTGCACGGCCTGCCGAACAGCCAGATCATCGCCAGCGCCTCGCAACTGCTCTCCAGCCTGTCGAATTTCGCCGGTGTCGTCATCGCCCCGCGCCGTCAGGCCAGCCGCATCCGGCAAATCGAATTCCTCAGCCTGTCGGAAAAGCGCATCCTGCTCATCATCGTCACCGCTGACGGCGACGTGCAGAACCGCATCGTCAGCAGCGACAAAGCCTACTCACCGGCCGAACTGGTCAGCGCCGGCAATTACCTGACGCAAAATTTCGCCGGCCTCGATTTCGAACAGATTCGCCAGCGCCTGGCCAGTGAAATCCAGAAACTTCGCGAAGACATCAAGCCGCTCATGGCCCTGGCGCTCGATGCCGGCGACGCAGCGATGGCGGAAAATTCAGCGCCTTACGTCATTTCCGGCGAACGCAACCTGCTCGATGTCGAAGAACTGTCGTCGAACATGAAGCGCCTGCGCGAACTGTTCGATCTCTTCGAACAACGTTCCAGCCTCGTCCGCCTGCTCGACATTTCCAACCGCGCCGAGGGCGTGCAGATCTTCATCGGCGGCGAATCGGGCATCGCGCCGCTCGACGAATGCAGCGTCATCGCCGCCCCCTACAGCGTCGATGGCCGCATCGTCGGCTCGGTCGGTGTCATCGGCCCGACCCGCATGGCCTACGAACGCGTCATTCCCATCGTCGACATCACCGCCCGCCTGCTTTCCAGCGCCCTCTCCTTCAAGTCGGACAACTAATGCCCCGTTTTCTTCCGGAACCGCCGCACCGTCATGGCAACGCGGCCAGCACCGCTGTCGTCCTCGTCAATCTTGGCACACCGGACGCACCGACCGCGCCGGCCCTCAAGCGCTATCTCAAGCAGTTTTTGTCCGACCCGCGCGTCGTCGAGATTCCGAAACCAATCTGGTGGCTGATCCTCAATGGCATCATTCTCAACACCCGGCCGCAGAAATCGGCCGCCAAGTACGCCACCGTCTGGATGCCCGAAGGCTCGCCGCTACGCGTCCATACCGAGCGCCAGGCCAAGCTGCTCAAGGGCCTGATCGGCCAGCGCGGCCATCACGTTACCGTCACCTGGGCCATGCGCTACGGCGCGCCGGCGCTGCCCGACGTGCTGAGCCACCTCAAGGCCGCAGGCGCCAGCCGCATGCTCGTCGTGCCGATGTATCCGCAATACGCGGCGAGCACGACGGCGACCGTCGTCGACGACGCCTGCAACTGGCTGACGAAAACCCGCAATCAGCCGGAAATGCGCTTCACGCGCAATTTCCACGATCACGACGGCTATCTCGCTGCGCTCGAAAAATCCGTACGTCAGCATTGGCAGACGAACGGCGGGCTGGGCGACAACGACCGCCTGCTCATCAGTTTCCACGGCCTGCCCAAGCGCAGCCTCGAGCTCGGCGACCCGTATTTCTGTGAATGCCAGAAGACCGGCCGACTGCTCTCCGAGCGCCTCAACCTCAAGCCCGAGCAATTCCAGATCTGCTTCCAGTCGCGCTTCGGCAAGGCCGAATGGCTGCAGCCCTACACCGCGCCAACGCTTGAAGAATGGGGCAAACAGGGTATCCGCCGGGTCGATGTCATCTGCCCCGGCTTCGTTGCCGACTGCCTCGAAACGCTCGAGGAAATCGCCCAGGAAGGCCGCGCCGATTTTCTCAAAGCCGGGGGCAAGGACTATCACTACATCCCGGCGCTCAACGAAGACGACGCCTGGATCAAGGCGCTGGCCGACATTGTCGAAAGCCACCTGGCCGGCTGGCCAACCAAGCTCGCCATCGACCCGCAGGCACTCGAAACCACCGCCCGGCAAGCCATCAAATTCGGCGCCCGCTCTTGAAATCCGGCACCGGGCACCCATATCAGAAAAACCTGATATTTGGAGCGCCCGATGCCTGAAGAAAGCCTGCACGTCGTCTGTCCGCACTGTTCCACGGTCAACCGGATTTTTGGCCAAAAATTGAAAGATGCGCCGAACTGCGGCCAGTGCAAACAACCCCTGTTCAATGGCGAACCGACCGAACTGACCGCCGCCAACTTCGACCGCCACATCTCGCGCAACGACCTACCCGTCGTCGTCGACTTCTGGGCGCCGTGGTGCGGTCCCTGCCGACAAATGGCCCCCAATTTCCATCAGGCTGCCATCGACCTCGAACCCTATGCCCGGCTGGTCAAGGTCGATACCGAAGCCGAGCAGCAACTGGCCGCCCGCTTCAATATCCGCAGCATTCCGACCCTGGCCATCTTTAAAAATGGCCGCGAGATCGCCCGCCAGAGCGGCGCCCTCGACCTCGGATCGCTGAAACGCTGGATCCAGCCGCATCTTTACCAGCCTTAACTTCTCCCCCCGGTCGCCGTTAATAATGCATCCCAATGCGTTCGACGGAGGCCACCATGAAAATTGCCAGCAGCAACCTGCAAATGGCCTCGTCGCACACCCGCGTCGAGCGCCATGAAGTCCGCGAATCGCTGAGGATGTGGGTCGGGCCACAGCGTCCGCCATTTGCTGGCGAAGATTCGCGCCCCCGCCCGGCGCGCACCGACAACGTCAGCCTGTCTGACGCCGGCAAGGCGGCCAGCCAAGCCAGCGCCAGCGAAGGGAGTAGCGCGCTCGATAGCGACCCGCGACTGCGCTTCATTCGCTTCATGATGGAACGGCTGACTGGGCAGCGCATGCGGGTGTTCGACGCGAGCGAACTCCAGCCGGCAACGGCAACCCCGGCCATCGAAGCGCCCCCCTCTGCCAGCGAACAGGCGGGCCCGACGGCAGCCGGCTACGGCATCGAATACGACCGCCACGAGTCCTACAGCGAGGCCGAGCAGACGACGTTTGCCGCCAGCGGCACGGTAATCACGGCCGATGGCCGCGAGATCAAGTTCGACCTGCAATTGTCGATGTCGCGCCAGTACCACGAAGAAAGCGACATCGGCCTGCGCCTCGGCGACGCTGCACGCAAGACCGACCCGCTCGTCCTCAACTTTGCCGGCACGGCAGCGCAACTGACCGACCAGCGCTTCGCCTTTGATCTCAACGCCGATGGCCGCGCTGAACAGATCAATCTCCTTGCTCCGGGCAGCGGCTTCCTCGCCTTCGACCGCAATGGCGACGGCAAGATCAACAACGGCAGTGAACTGTTCGGCCCGACCAGCGGCGACGGGTTTGCAGAACTGGCCAGACTCGATGACGACAAAAATGGCTGGATCGACGAAAACGATGCCGCCTTTACCCAACTGGCCACCTGGACACCTGACAAATCTGGCAAAGGCGCTGTGCAATCGTTAAGCGATTCGGGCGTCGGCGCAATCGCGCTAAGCCGCATCGCTACGCCATTTGAACTCAAAACAAATGCCAATGAACTACTCGGAGGAATTCGCACTTCTGGAATTTTTTTGCACGAAGCGGGTACGGCTGGCACAATCCAGCAAATAGACCTGACCGCCTAGCCTAAAATGGCGGCAGAAACGTGAGGGATACCATGCCGCGCTTCGCCGATTTGAAAATTTGGATCCGCCTGACGGCGGCCATCTGGGTAGTACTGGCCATCATCTGGGCCGGCGCAATCGTCTGGACCACCCAGGTCAACCGAGAGACGGCGATCCTTCAGGCCCAGGATTTCTCAAAGAGCATCCACGAAATGACCATGGCCGGCCTGACCGGCATGATGCTGACCGGCACCGTCGGCCAGCGTGAAGTCTTCCTCGACCAGATCGAACAGCTCTCGGTCATCAAGGACCTCATCGTTGCCCGCAGCGATGCTGTGGTCAAACTGTACGGCCCCGACACCAAGAGCAAGCGTCCGCTCGACGCACTGGAAAAAGAAGTAATGACCAGCGGCAACCCGTACATGTCGGTTGAAACCGCCAACGGCAGCGCTTACCTGCACGTTATTAACCCGACCAAGGCGTCGAAAAACTACCTCGGCAAGGACTGCATCGCTTGCCACCAGGTTCCCGAAGGCACCGTGCTCGGCGTCGTCAGCATGAAGGTGTCGCTCGACTCCGTCGAAGCGCAGGTCTCGGCCTTCCGGATCAAGATCGCCGGTGTTGCGCTGGCCGCGCTGGGCGCCCTGCTTGTTCTGATCTACCTGATCACCAATCATTTTGTCAGCAAGCCGCTTGAGGCCATGCGCAAGGGCCTCGCCGACATTGCCCGGGGTGAAGGCGACCTGACGCGCCGGCTCGAGATCAAGGGAAACGATGAAGTCGGCCAGGCAGCACAGGTTTTCAACGAAATGATGGGAAACTTCAACCAGTTGGTCCGCCAGGTTCGCGACGCGGCCAGCCAGGTTTCCGCCCGCGTCGCGGCGCTCTCCGACAACGCCGATCGCGTCACGCAGAGTTCGCACCAACAAAACGAGAAGTCCGACCAGGCCGCCTCGGCTGTCGAGCAGCTGGTCTCCAGCATTTCCTCGATTGCCCAGAGTGCGGAACACGTCCAGCACCAGTCGCAGGAAAGTCTGGCTCGGGCCAACGAGGGCAGCCGCAACCTCAATGTGTTGCTCGGCGAAATGAATATCGTCGAGCGCGCCGTCACGGAAATGGCCGATTCGGTGAATAACTTCGTCAAGAACACCGAAGCGATTACGACGATGACCCGCGAAGTCAAGGACATCGCCGAACAGACCAACCTGCTGGCGCTGAATGCGGCCATCGAGGCTGCACGGGCCGGTGAACAGGGACGTGGTTTCGCGGTGGTCGCCGATGAAGTGCGCAAGCTGGCCGAAAAATCGTCGCGCTCGGCGACTGAAA
>NZ_JAVHPH010000382.1:0-2000 GCF_036170495.1 Azonexus sp. | reverse complement strand
GGCTCGACGGCCAGCGCGAAACGCAGGTTCATCTCGGTGTACTCGTGGGCGCAATAAACCCGGGTATCGTCGGGCAGCGCCGCAATGCTATCGAGCGATGCCGACATCTGCTCTGGCGTGCCTTCGAACAGCCGCCCGCAGCCGGCGCCGAACAGCGTATCGCCACAAAACAGTACGCCCGGCGCAAGGTAGGCCAGATGCCCCAGCGTATGCCCGGGAACGGCCATGACCTCGACCGTCTGGCCGAGCACATCGATCAGCTCGCCACCCGAAAGTGGACGCGTACAGCCTGTGATAGACTCATCGGCCGGTGCAAAAACCTCGACTGGCCAGCGCGCTTTCAGTTCGGCGACGCCACCCTGGTGATCGGCATGGTGATGCGTGATCAGGATGCCTTCCAGCGTCAGATCGTCAGCTTTCAAGCGGGCGATGACCGGAGCAGCATCGCCAGGATCGACGACAACGGCACGCTTGCCGCAGATCAGCAGCCAGATGTAATTGTCCTTGAACGCGGGAATGAGCGAAATTTCAAACATGCCGGAACTATCGAGTGCAGCGCCCCGGATGTCAATTCCCGGGCTCGACGCCTGGCTGTCGACCGCCGCTGGCCGTTACGTGCTGGATTGGGAACGGGGCCAACTCGATGCCGCCGTCGCCGACATTTTCGGTTTCCATGCCCTGCAACTTGGCCTGCCGCAAGGTGATTTCCTGCGCACCAACCGCATTCCGCTGCGCCTCAAGGCCGGCGAATACGGCGCGGTCGACCTGCTCTGCAATTGCGCCGCCCTGCCCTTCGCCTCGCTCAGCACCGACCTCATCGTCCTGCCGCATGTCCTCGAATTCAGTGACGAGCCGCACCAGATCCTGCGCGAAGTCGAGCGCATCCTGATTCCCGAGGGCCAGGTCATCATCATCGGCTTCAACCCGCTATCGCTGTGGGGCATCAAACGCAAACTCGACCGCAGCGGCGATTTTCCGTGGAACGGCAGCTACCTGTCGCTGAATCGCCTCAAGGACTGGCTAAAATTGCTCAGTTTTGAAGTCGACCGTGGCGCGCTGGGCTGCTACATCCCCCCGGTCGAACAATTAAAATGGGTGCAACGCTGGCAGTTCATCGAAACAGCCGGTAACCGCTGGTGGAATTTCTCCGGTGGTGTCTATGTGCTGCGCGCCATCAAGCGCGTGCACGGCATGCACCTGATCACCCCCAACTGGCGAAACAAGTCGGTGCGTGCCAAGGCGCTGCGCCCGATCGCCCAAAAGGAAGGCCATGGCCGCTGAAGAAACCGTAGAAATATTTACCGATGGTGCCTGCAAGGGCAATCCCGGGCCCGGCGGCTGGGGCGCCATCCTGCGCGTCGGACCGCACGAAAAGGAACTGTGGGGCGGCGAGAAGGAAACGACCAACAACCGCATGGAACTGACTGCCGCCATCCGCGCCATCGAAGCCCTCAAGCGCCCGGTCGGCGGCAAGATCTACACCGACTCGCAATACGTGCTCAAGGGCATCAACGAATGGATTCACGGCTGGAAGCGCAACGGCTGGAAAACCGCCGACAAGAAGCCGGTCAAGAATGCCGACCTGTGGCAACTGCTCGACGCCCAGGTCAAGCTGCACAAGCTCGAATGGGTCTGGGTCAAGGGCCACGCCGGCCACCCGGAAAACGAACGGGCCGATGCCCTGGCCAATCGCGGCATCGATGAATTGAGAAACAGGGAAGCAGCATGAGACAGATCGTCCTCGACACCGAAACCACCGGCCTCGACCCCCGTTCGGGCCACCGCATCATCGAAGTCGCCTGCATCGAAATGGTCAACCGCCGCTTCACCGGCCACCACCTGCACAAATACGTCAACCCGGAACGCCAGATCGACGAGGGCGCCCAGGCAGTGCACGGCATCACCCTCGAATTCCTCGCCGACAAGCCGAAATTCGCCGACATCGCCGACGAGTTCCTGGAGTTCATCAACGGTGCCGAGCTGATCATCCACAACGCGCC
>NZ_JAVHPH010000381.1:0-2007 GCF_036170495.1 Azonexus sp. | reverse complement strand
GGGCACGCTTGACTTCGACATCATCGAAGTAGCCCTTGTCCGCTGCGTACAGCGTCACTGCCATTTCGGAGATGCTCATCGGCGAGTATTGAGCCTGCTTCATCAACTCGGTGACCAGACGACCCCGTTCCAACTGCTTGCGGGTTGCTTCGTCGAGGTCGGAAGCAAACTGGGCAAATGCTGCAAGTTCGCGGTACTGGGCGAGGGCCAGACGAACACCGCCGCCGAGCTTTTTGATTAGCTTGGTCTGGGCAGCGCCACCGACGCGGGACACGGAAATACCGGCGTTGATAGCAGGACGGATACCAGCATTGAACAGGTCGGTTTCCAGGAAGATCTGACCGTCGGTAATCGAGATGACGTTGGTCGGAACGAAGGCGGAAACGTCACCAGCTTGGGTTTCGATAACCGGCAGAGCGGTCAGGGAACCGGTTTTTCCCTTGATTTCGCCATTGGAGAGTTTCTCGACCCAGGCTTCGGAAACGCGTGCAGCGCGTTCGAGCAGACGAGAGTGGAGATAGAACACGTCGCCCGGATAAGCTTCGCGGCCCGGCGGACGGCGCAGCAGCAGGGAAACCTGACGGTAGCCCCAGGCTTGCTTGGTCAAGTCGTCATAAACGATCAGTGCATCTTCGCCGATGTCGCGGAAATATTCACCCATCGTGCAGCCAGCATACGGTGCGAGATACTGCAGGGCAGCGGATTCGGAAGCCGGGGCGGCGACAACGATGGTGTTTGCCATCGCGCCGTGCTCTTCGAGCTTGCGTACGACGTTGGCAATGGTGGAAGCCTTTTGGCCGATAGCAACATAAACGCAGAACAGACCCTTGTCTTTCTGGTTGATGATGGCGTCAACTGCCACAGCGGTCTTGCCGGTCTGGCGGTCACCAATGATCAGTTCGCGCTGACCACGGCCAACCGGCACCATGGAGTCAACGCATTTCAGACCAGTTTGCACCGGTTGGGAAACCGACTTACGCCAAATAACGCCGGGCGCAACCTTTTCCAGCTTGTCGGTCAGCTTGGCATTGATCGGGCCTTTACCGTCGATCGGCTGTCCGAGGGAGTTGACCACGCGGCCAAGCAATTCACGGCCGACGGGAACTTCCAGAATGCGACCCGTCGTCTTGACGATGTCGCCTTCGGAAATGTGTTCGTATGCACCAAGAACCACGGCACCAACGGAATCACGCTCAAGGTTGAGCGCCATACCAAAGGTGTTGCCGGGGAATTCCAGCATTTCGCCCTGCATGACGTCTTGCAGGCCGTGCACACGACAGATACCGTCAGTAACGGAAACTACCGTGCCCTGCGTGCGCACTTCCGATGCGCCTTGCAGGTTCTGGATCTTGCTCTTGATCAGTTCAGAAATTTCGGAAGGATTCAACTGCATGAAATTCTCCTAGTTGTTCAGCGCCGTAGCCATGGCGTCAAGCTTGCCGCGGACTGAAGCATCCAGCATCTGGTCGCCAACGATTACCTTGATGCCACCAATCAGGGTCGGATCAACCGACACCGAGGACTCGAGTTTGGTCTTGAAGACAGTTTCGAGTTTGGGCACCAGAGCTTTCACCTGGTTGTCATCGATCGGGAAGGCCGAAATGATTTCGGCCTGTTTGGTGCCTTCCTCGGCGCGCTTGTAGCTTTCGTACAAGCCGGCAATTTCCGGCAACAGCCCCAGACGGTCGTTGTTGGACAGCAGCTGGATGAAGTTCGCCAGCTCCGCACTTACCGCCGTACCGCAGGCAGACCGGAAGAGGTCGACCAGTTGCGGGGCCGCCACATTGGGATCACCGATAGCCGCACGGACGTCGGGATTGGCAGCCACCTGGGCGAGCGTTGCAGCTTGCTCGGCCCACTTGGCCAGATTGCCGCTTTCCTTGGCCGCCCGGAACAGGGCTTCGGCGTAAGGGCGGGCGATAGTGACGGATTCAGCCATTGCTTACAGGTCCTGTTTCAGGGCGACCAGCATGTCGGCATGCGCGGACGCGTTGATTTCCTTGCGCA
>NZ_JAVHPH010000380.1:0-10400 GCF_036170495.1 Azonexus sp. | reverse complement strand
TTCGGCCACATTGTCCCGACACCTTAAGTTTTTTCAGAAGGATAGCCAGTAACGCATTATTTTTCAATGGTTTTTTGAACTAGGCAAACCGTCCTACTGCGGCATCCAAAAAAGGCACGTGCCTCACAAACACATTATCGGAATTAGCAAAAGTTGGCGGCATAATATGATTTTCCCGAAATTCGCCAAGGAAGGCCATTTGCGATGCGCACCAGAAAATACCCTTCCGACACTCTGCGCGCCACACCTCGAATCTTTGCCACGAAAGCGGCCATCCTCCGCGCCAGGCTCTGCCGGCTTCTACTGTCGTTCAGCCTGCTCTTCGCCGGGAACGCCATGGCTGCGCTCACGATCAATTCGGTCACCCTCGACGGCAGCTCAAGTATCGCCGTAGCCCCGGGAGGCTCGGCCATCCCTGTAACGTTGTCGGTCAGCAACGATGCGACCAACAACTGGAGCTCCACCGGCTGGCGCATCAGCACAACGGCGCCAGGAACCCTGAACTGCTACGACAACGCCGATCATGTCGGAGCCAGTCAATCCTTTTCCGACAGCTTCACGATCCTTGCCCCTGCCGCAGCAGGAACCTACAACGCCTATTTCGTCGCATCGAACAATTCTGGATGCACAGGGACGACAACGACAGCGACTTTGGCGTCCAGTGTCATCGTGGCTGCCCCTGTCCTTGCCAAGACCGCCAGCAGTTCGTCCGCGGTCGTCGGCGATGTCGTCACCTTCAAGTTAACCGCGAGCAATTCTCTATCCGTACCGCTGGCCAATGTCGTAGTCACCGACACCTTGCCGACCGGCATGAGTTACACGACACATGTCGCCACGCTGGGCACGGCCAGTGTTTCCGGAAAGGTCATTACCTGGACCATCCCATCCATCCCGGCCAATGGCAGTGCCCAGCTGACCCTGGCGGTTTCTCTGTCCCAACAGGGAACGCTCACCAATACGGCAACCTCGCCGGGCGCCACAAATGCCAGCGCATCGATACTGGTACTCGCCAGTGCAGCGACTCATTTCCGTCTCGATGAAACGGCAGGATCGTGGACCGGCGCCGCCGGCGAAGTCCTCGACAGCGGCGGCACCGGCCTGCAGGGGCGGCGACTTGCCTCATCAACCCCGACAACCACCAACGCCATCACCCCGAATCCAACGATCGACTCCGAGCACCCTGCCGTTGCCGGCAGTTTCTGCAATGCCGGCAACTTTGACGGCAAGGCCATTGTTGAAGTGGCAGCCAATCCGCTTCTCCGCTACACGACTAAGCTTTCCGCCACGGCCTGGATTTATCCAACGGCTTATCCGAGCGGCAGCAGCGATCTGTATTCGATCCTGTCCAATGACACGAATTACGAATTCCACATTGATCGAAATGGAAGGCTGTTTTGGTGGTGGGGCAGTTCAACGCTCACATCCAACACTCAAATCCCGCGAAATCAATGGACCCACGTGGCAATTACGCTGGACTCTTCCTCCAGCGGCGGCCGGCAACGAATCTATATCAACGGGGTTCGCGACAACAATACGAACAACTGGAAAGGCACGCTGGCGAACAATAGCTGCAACTTCTACATCGGCGGCGATGTATCAACCTCGGCTTCATGTCCTATCCTCTCGGCACGCAATTTCCGGGGCAATATCGATGAGGTCAAACTCTACAATTACGAGTTGAGTACCGCCGAAGTCCAGGCCGACATGACAATGGGCCGGACCTGCTCGGGCGCGTTTGACCATATCCGGATCGAACATGATGGCAGCGCATCGGTCTGCGCCCCCGAGTCCGTAACGGTCAAAGCCTGCCTGGACGAGAACTGCTCGACGCTCTACCCGGGAAATGTCACTGTCAATTTGTCGCCGTCCGGCTGGGTCGGCGGCAACACGTTCAGTTTCTCCGGCGGGGTCGCGACGCGGCAACTCAGCAAGGGCACCGCCGGCAGTGTCACGCTGGGCAGCACCAGCGTCTCGCCTGTTCCAGCCAATGCCACCCGATGCTTCAACGGCGGCACGGAGTCTTGCGCACTCACCTTCAGTGCCGCCTCGTGTAATTTCGATGCTGTCGAAACTGCTGCCAATCCGCTAACCCGAATCAATACCAAGCTGGCCAATACCAGTTTCAATCTCGATGTGCTTGCCCTGACCACCAGCAAGGCGGTCAACACGAACTACACCGGGACCGTTGCCGTCGACCTGGTTGACGCTTCGACATCCAGTTGCCCGAGTGGCAGCGGATTGAATACGGCGACGAATGTCACTTTTGCCAACAAAGACAAGGGACGAAAGCCGGTCACCTTCAACTACGCCAATGCGGCAAGGAATGTCCGCGTCCGGATGAAAGTCGGCTCTTCTGCGCCAGCTTGCTCAACGGACAATTTCACGATACGCCCGCAGCAATTCACGGTTTCGTCCAGCATGACCAATACGGCCCTGACCGGAACGCCGAAAGCCACGGCCGGCACGGCCTTCACGCTGACCGCCAATGCCGGGGTCGGCTCCGGCTACGACGGCACGCCGACCATCGACACGACGAAGGTCAATGACCATGCCGGCGCGGCCATCGCGACGGGAACCTTGAGCGGCACAATGGCGGCGGGAACCGGCGCCGCATCGAGCGGCACCGGATTCAAATATCTTGATGTCGGCAATATCCGGCTGATGACGGATGCAATGATCGACAGTGGCTTTACCACGGTCGACCAGACATCCGACTGCATTTCCGGCAGCACCTCAAACACGCTCTCCGGTGGCAAGTACGGCTGCAATATCGGCAGCACCGCCTCGGCGCTCTTCGGGCGCTGGTACCCGAGCCACTACTCGTTCGCCGGCACGCTGACGCCGGCCTGCGTTGCCGGCAATTTCACCTACATGGGGCAGGATGCGCTCGGCCTGGCTTTGACCTTGAAAGCGCATGCGTCGACCGGCCTGCCGGCGACCTCCGGCGATCCGGTTACCAGCCGCTACACCACGGGTTACACCAACCTGTCCGCCGTCACGCTGAGTGGCGATAACGGCGGCACGGCCGTTGCAGCCAGCCGCCTGAGCACACCGGCTTTTCCGACGATGCCCAACACGGCATTGTGGTCGGCCGGGGTGTTCACTATCGCCGACACGCATTCGTTCTCGAGATTGGCAGCGCCGGACGGTGCCTACGAAACATTCAAGCTCGTCGCTGCGCTGACCGACCCCGATGGTTCCACACTGATCGGCACCGCCGCGCAAAAGGAAACCAACACGACGCGCATCCGCTACGGACGCCTGAAAATCGACAACGCCTACGGCTCGGAACTGCTCGACCTGCCGATTCCTTTCGAGGCCCAATACTGGTGGAGTAGCGGCTATTACGTCACCAATCGTGATGACAGTTGCACCAGCCTCAACATGTCCAGCCTGATGATGTCGGGCTTTACCCAGAATCTGGCGGCATGCGAAACGCAGCTCTCACCAACGGGCATGCAAACGCTGGTTGCCGGCAAATTGCCGCTCAAGCTGACCAAGCCCGGGGCGGGCAATCAGGGCAGCGTTCTGTTGTCGATCAATATCGGCAGCACGGCATCCGGCTCAACCTGCATCTCGGCGACACCGTCGTCAGCCAGCGCCACCAACATGCCGTGGTTCGGGACCACCAATCCGTCGGGACGCGCCAAGTTCGGCATAGCCAAAACGCCTTACATTTATTTCCGGGAAAGCTTCTAAGGGCGGTCAGCAGTCGAAAGGGGCGACAGTGATTGCCGGATCCCGGCATCGCTGCATCGTCACCTCGACCTGCCGCTCGATACCCGGCGCCTTGACGCCAACAGCGATTGCTTGCGAAACAATACGGTAGATGCGGAGTTGCCGAGTACCTTCAGTCGTATCCCAGCTCTGGCAAGTAACCGTCACCGCATGTCCCGGGATGGCCGGCGTGCCGTTCACGCAAGCCGGCAACCCGGCGCCCTGGGCGTTGGGGTCGAGTTGGAACATCCCCCACTCGGCGCCGGCGCGCGCCGCCTGATAGGCCCGGGCGCCACCGATGTCGGCAGCCTGATTGACATGCGCCGTTGACACGACATTGGCGATGACAGCGGCCAGAATCGACATCAGCAACAGCAGGAAGACGCCGGTGATGATCGAGACGCCACGCTGGCGTCGCAGCGGGGAAATTCCCGAATCCCACGGTCGACCGGAAAAAATGGGCAAATTTGAAATCATGGCGTGTTCTGTACATCGACCTGATGCAGCAGCTCGACCGACTCGCCGTTGCGCGTCAGCGTCAGGCGGAGGACGACCAGCCCGTTGCGCTGGAGGATGGCCGGCACGTAGTTGAAGGCACAGAAAGTGACGTTGTCGGCCATGACCGCCGCGACGCCGCCGAGCGCAGCAGGCACCGGTGGCCAGGCGTGACCGTAGGCAAAACCCGAACGCCGGATCAACTGCCCCGTCGCCACGCTGCATTCGTAAATCACCGGTGCGCCGACGATCTGGAAGCGATGTTGTGGCGAGGCCAGCGGAAACTGGGTACCGGCCGGGGCGAACGCAAGGTTACTGAGGCCGATGCCGGGTGTCGCCGCCCGCCGGCTGGTTCCTTCATAAACATCCGACCCCGGTTGCCCAAGATTAAAAACCACCAATTCGTCACCTGCCAGAATGGTCACCGACGGGCCGAGCACATCGAAAGTCGTGTCGGTGTTGCTGGCGAAATCCAGAAGGTCGCCGCCACCGCTCGAATTGAGCTCGGCCCGGTAGCGGCCGGCATCGCGAATCGGCACGAATTCGAGAAAATTGCCGGAGAGGCGCACGCTGTTGGGCAATGCCGCCTGCAGTTCGCGGGCGATCCGGCGCAGGGTGGTATCGGCCGCATCCGACAGTTCGGCCCGGTTGCCGGCATCAATGTAAGCATCGACCTGGCCGCGCCCGAACATCGCCACCATCGACACGATGATGCCGGTGATGACAATCGAAATGATCATCTCGACCAGCGTGAAGCCACGACCATAGAGGCAACGGCTAGCCCCAGGGTCAACCGGAAATAACGGCCGAAAATCAAATGCGCGGCGCATAGCGGAAACGATAGCCGGTCAAAGAAAAGGTTTCGCTGCCACGGGTGACGGTCACCGTGACGCTGAGCGCTGCCGAGTCATCGGCCAGGCCCAGGGCAGTTCCGGCAGGTGCGACGGCAACGCTGGCGGTATAGCCGGCCATGGCGTAGCTGCCGGATGGATCGTCAATATTGGCCCAGGAATGGCCGCCGTAGTCGGACACGTTGTCGAACGGCGAATCAGGCGCCACGCCAAAACGAGTCTCGGCGCCGCTGAATGACACCGTGGCATTGGTGTTCTGCGGGCTGGCGCAATCGCCGTAAGACAGCGCCGTCGACGCCGCCGGATCATCCGGATCACACCAGGTGAACGGCTGGTGCATGACCTCGTTGAGCAGCGACTCGGCAATGGCAACCAGTTGCTTGGTCAGCATCGGATCGGCACTCGCCCGGATGGCCGGATTCATCACCGAGACGAGGCCGATCACGCCAACGCTGACGATAATGATGAACATGATCTGCTCGATCAGCGTGATGCCGCGCTGCAGGACAGGCCTAATGGACATAACCCGTTTCCGCTTCAACGGTGATCGCCAGTGCCGCGGGAAGGCCGGTCACGCTGATTTCCGCGCCGCTGGCCGGCCGCCCAGCCGCATCAAAGACGACATTGGCGGGCAGCGCGGAGAAGGTGACATTTCCCGTCGCTGTCACGACCAGTGGATTGGTATCCGGCCCGGCCAGCGCATTGCCGACCGCGCAATTGGCGGCACCGTTGGCGGTCGAGATGTCAAAGGTAACGCGCGCAGGGGGCGAGGAAAAACTGGCGCAAACCGTCCGCCGGGCGGCAATGGCGGATTTCTGCGCATAGCGCAGACCGGCGACGACGCGGTCGCGAAAGCCTCGCTCGTCGAAACCCGAGGTGCCATTCCATTTCGGTAAGATCGCCACAGCCAAGATACCGATGATGACCATGGTCATAATGAGCTCGATAAGGGTAAAACCACGAGCCCCTCCGGCAGAAGGAAAGAACCCGCCTGGCGGCGGGTTCTTTTGCCAACTGCGATCTTCAGAAAAGATGTACTTAGTTGCCAGCACCGACTGCTGAATAAGTTGCCGTATAAAAAGTGCTCGCACTCGCAGCAGTAAGCTTACGAATTTCGCAACTTACTGCAGTGCCGTTCGTTGTGACAGCCGTGTTAGCCGCTAGGTAATAGGATGTCGCGCTTGCAGTCGTGCCCAGCGTCAACGACGGAATCAGAAGGGTGCCAACCGTTGCACAATCGGCCACCTTGACGCATTTATTGGTCGTAACCACCTGATTCGTTGCAGCACAACCACCGTAGTTAATTGAAGAGGCTGAACCCAAGCCCCCAGCAACGCCTTGAATGGCTGCGGTTTCAGCATCCGAGCGCAGATCAACGAACTTCGGCAATGCCGTCGCGGCGAGGATGCCAAGAATGACAATCACGACTACCAGTTCAATCAGGGTAAAACCTTTTTGCATAGCTTTCATCACCAACTCCTAAAAATTAAAAAATCAACATCCGGTCGTAGTCAGCCCACTGATCGTTGCCGCAGTATTCGGCGCCGTCGGTTGGGTATAGGTAAAGAAACAGGTCGCTGCCGTTGTTGCGCCGACGACACCAAAGGTGGCGACACCGCCAGCGACGTCATAGGTATAGCCCTCGGCCTGCAGTTGCGCGGCGGTCGGGTTGAAAACACCGGTCAGGCCGGCCATGGACAGGACGCCGGCAGTGCCGATCGCCGTCACCGCCGGGTAGGCGTAGACCATGTTGATGAGGCCGCTTTCAGTACAAATGGTGCCGCTCGCCCCGGTTGCGTTATCCGCCGTGCCGCCACCGGCGCAAGGCGCCGTATCGGCGATGCCGGCCCGCGAAAACGCCGTGGCATGAACCAGTGCCGAGGCAGCCGAGACGCTGCCGCGAGCTGCCTGCAGCTTGGCGATGCGGGCATCGCGCTGCAAATTGACGAAACGCGGCAAGGCAACCGCCGCCAGGATGCCGAGAATGATGACGACCACGATCAATTCGATCAGCGTGAAGCCGAACTGGCCTTGCCTGTGCGTGGATTTACGGTTCATGTCGTCATTAACGGGTAGAAGTTTTATTACTTTAGACATATTCACTTTCCTTCTCAACACTTATTCTCGTTGATCTTCAAGTCGCAACAACCCGACTCCTGTCACAACAGCCCTCGGGCTCTCCACATTGCCATCGCGACTGAGCTTGAATCGGGCCCGATGCCCATCGCGAAAACGGTAAACCAGTTCCCTCGCCCGGCGGTCGAAATACCAGACTGCCTTGCTGTCCGGCACAGCGTCCACTTCTCCCACATAGCTTGCCGGCCGAGTGGCGACCCAGTCGAGCGGGTTGTCACTCTGCGGCAAACTGCCGCCAAAGGTTTCGCGGTGCGCCACCACTTCCATCAAGCCAATGCGTACCGCCGACACTTCAGACTGCACCCCGGCCTCTTCCATTTCATTGCTCGTCCGCCCCAACGCCTTCAACAGCACCAAAGCGAGGATACCAATCAGGACGACGACGACCGCGAATTCGTAATAGCGCCGCATGACCGCATCAGCGCTTGATGGCAACCTTGCCGAGGTCCCACATCGGCAGGAAGATACCGAGCGCCAGCACGAGCACCAGCGCACCCAAACACACAATCAGGATCGGCTCGATCTGCTGGCCCAGCGTCTTCAATTCGTATTCCACTTCGCGTTGGTACATCTGGCCGACTTCTTCCAGCATGTCGTCGAGCGCCCCGGATTCCTCGCCGACCGAGATCATCTGGAGCACGACCGGCGTGAAGAAACCGGAGGCGATGGCCGAACGGACGACGCTTTCACCGCGCTCGACGGTATCGCGCATGCCTTCGATCTTCGCCGCGATGTAGCTGTTGTCTACGGTTTGCGACGAGTTGGTCAGGGCCTGCATGACCGGTACGCCGCTCCGCATGCCAAGGGCGAAGCTGCGGGCGAAACGGGCCATCGCTGCCTTGCGAACGATTTTCCCGGCAATCGGGAAATGCAGCACCATTGATTCCCACTGCATGCGCCCAGCCGTCGTTCCCACCCAGGCCCGGAAAATAAATACGGCAGCAATGGTGCCGACGAGCATGGCCGGCCACCAGGCGACCATGAAATTCGAGAAACCGAGCAGTATTTGCGTCATGAACGGCAACTCGGCACCGAAGCCCTGAAACACCTTGGCGAAGGCCGGGATGACAAAGATATTGACAACGATGATGGCGGCAGCCATGGCCATAACGACAAAGGTCGGATAACGCAGGGCCGACTTAACCTGCTCGCGCATGAAACGCTCGAACTCGAGGTGATCGAACAGGCGCAGGAATATTTCGTCGAGCAGGCCGGTCGCCTCGCCGACCCGCACCATGGAAATATAAAAGGGGTTGAACACCTCGGGGTGGCGGGCCAGCGATACCGATAGTTCGCGGCCAGCCTCCAGGCTTTCGCGCACATCGCGGATGACGTCCTTCATCGCCGGATTGGTCGCCGATTCCTGCAGACCGCTCAGGGCACGCATGATCGGCACGCCGGACTTCAACAGGGTATGAATCTGTCGCGAAAAAAGCAGGATGTCGACGTGCTCAACCTTGGGCTTGAAGAAGCTCAGCTCGACATTGCCTGCACTCTTTGCCTTGGCGCGGGTTTCCTCGATCGAAACCGGCGTGATGCCGCGCCCGAGAAGCACGTCGGCGACGCCACCCGAACTGGCGCCTTCGAGCACCCCTTCGATCAGCTTGCCGCCACCGTCCCGTCCTTTGTAGGCAAAGTTGGCCACGCCGGCTTATTCCTCGAACTGGTTGCTGATGCGCATGGCCTCGGACACCGTCGTCCGGCCGGACAGCACCAAACGGACGGCATCGCGGCGCAGCGTTTCACCGGCCATTTGCTGGCGGGCGACGCGCATGAATTCGCCGGGATCTTCATGGTTGATCGCTTCGACCACGGTGTCGCTCATTTCAAGAAATTCGTAGACGCCGCTGCGCCCCTGATAACCGGTGTTGGCGCAATGGGTGCAACCGCGACCGTGATGATAGGCATGGGCGTCGACGTCATCGCCCAACTCGTAGCGCAACCATTCATGCTCGTTCGGCGTCAGCGCGCAGGCTTCGCGGCAGTTGCTGCAGATGATCCGGACCAGACGCTGGGCGATGACCATATGAACCGAGAGCGCGACCATGTAGCGCGGCACGCCCATGTCGAGCAGGCGGATCGGCGTCGATACGGCGTCGTTGGTGTGCAGCGTGGACAGCACGAGGTGACCGGTCATCGCGGCGCGCATGCCGATCTCGGCCGTTTCCTGGTCGCGCATTTCGCCGATCAGCACGATATCCGGGTCTTGCCGCAGCACGGTGCGCAGCACGCGCGAGAAGGAGAGGTCGATCTTTTCGTGCACCTGCACCTGGTTGAGGCCGCCGAGCCGGTATTCGACCGGGTCTTCGACGGTGATGACCTTCTTTTCCGGACTGTTCAGTTCGTTGAGCGCAGCGTAGAGGGTCGTCGTTTTGCCGGAACCGGTCGGGCCGGTGACCAGCACCATGCCGCTCGGCCGCTTGAGGGCGTGGCGCAGGCGCTCAAGCACACGGGGCGGCATGCCGATCTTGTCCAGTTCGAGCAGGCCGGTGTTCTGGGCGAGCAGCCGCATGACCACCGATTCGCCGTACTGGGTGGGCAAGGTCGAAATCCGGACGTCGACCGGATTGGCGCGGACCTTGATGTTGAAACGGCCATCCTGCGGCAGGCGTTTTTCAGAAATGTCCAGGCCGGACATCAGCTTGAGGCGCAACGCGACGGCCGATGAAACCTTGGCGTCGGCCTCGGTCTGAATATGTAGCACGCCGTCGATACGGAAACGGATGCGCAGCGACTTTTCCTGCGGCTCGAAATGGATGTCGGAGGCGCGCAGACGCATCGCCTCTTCGAACACCGTTTGCAAGAGCTTGACGACCGGGGCATCCTCGGCGCCTGGGTTGAGGCCGAGCAGGTCGCCGAACTCGATCGGGATGTCGCCCAGTTCGGCGGTCAGCTCCTTGGCCAAGCCGGTAATCTGCTCGCCACGGTGATAGACGCGGTCGACCATGGCCAGCAACTGACTTTCGGTGACCACAGCAAGGTCGATCTCGCGATGGACCAGACGGGTGATTTCGTCGTAGGCCTGCAAGTCGGTTGGATCGGCCAGGCCGATCTGCAAACGGCCATCCGGCAACTGATCGAGGACCAGCGCCCGGAAACGCCGGGCCGGCGCTTCCGGTAACAGTTTGATCAGATCCGGCTTGGGGGTGAAATTATTGAGGTCGACAAAGGGAATCCGCAACTGTCGGGCCAGCGCCTGCG
>NZ_JAVHPH010000379.1:0-2021 GCF_036170495.1 Azonexus sp. | reverse complement strand
CTGACATCAATCCGTTGCAGATCAATTTCGTCGATCTGCGTGACTGCGTGATGGCCTTGCCTGGTTTCAACGATGACCCCAAGCACTGCGGCGAGAAAATTCTCGAAGCTATCCAGCAGGCGTGGATCGACGAGGTCGCGTAATTATTTCCACCGATCCCCTCGCGGTCGCCTGCGACAATTGCCAGGCGTGCTGTTGCCGGCTTGAAGTGATGCTGATGGGCGATGATGACGTGCCCAATCGACTGACAGAAGCAGATGAATGGGGTGGCGACGTGATGCGTCGCCTTGATGATGGCTGGTGTGCCGCGCTGGATCGGGACACCATGCGCTGCACAATCTATGCTCGGCGACCGCGAATATGCCGAGATTACGAGATGGGCGATAGTGACTGCCTGATCGAGCGCGGTCGTTATGCCGAAAGCCCTCATCGTCGTTATTGGTTGGTTCCAACACCGGTAAACTCATGAAAGATCAGCCAAACAATCCGCTGCATGGTGTCACTCTGGAAAATATTGTCACCGAACTGGTGGCATGCTACGGCTGGGCGTCACTCGGGCAGCAAATCGATATTCGCTGCTTTACACACGATCCCAGTATTGCCTCCAGCCTGAAGTTTCTGCGTCGAACCCCATGGGCGCGCAGCAAGGTGGAGGTGCTTTATGTGTCGATGAAATACGATCAACTATGACCTACGAAGAACATCTCGACGAAGTAACAACACTCATCACCGAAAAATACGACATCGCGGACGATGCGGCAATCAAGATGGTAATGCGCGCCCAGGCCGATGATTTTTTTACCGGCCATGACGACGATGAATCGATCTGTACGCTGGATCGGGCTCATCTCGATGCCAGGGCTATTTTCAAGAAGTACAAGTAAATCGTGCGCTCGACTCGGGCCACCGCTGCCGTTGCGCGCCTCAATCAACGCAGTGCGGGCCGTTATTTCGTCATGGTGATCACCAGCAACAGCCTGTTCGTTTTGCGCGAACGGGTTGAAGGTGCCGACAAGGATGTTTCCCAGCCGTTGGCGCTCAACGATTTTGTCCAGTTTGTAAATGCGCAAGGGCCGCAGATCGTGCCGCGCGTTACCAGAAATGATGCGGCTTTCGCCCGGCAACTGGTCAAGAAAAACTGAAATGACATGGGCTAGGCTGATCCCGGGGTGGCTGGCCCATTACCCGAAGAACAAGCTCGGCGCGGATGTCGTCGCCGGTCTCATCGTTACCATCCTGGTTATTCCGCAGAGCCTGGCCTACGCGCTGCTGGCCGGTTTGCCCCCACAACTCGGGTTGTACGTCAGCATCTTCCCGGTGATCGCCTACGCGCTGTTCGGCAGCAGCATGGTGCAGGCCGTCGGGCCGGTAGCCATCACCGCGATCATGACTTATTCCGTGTTGAGTCCGATTGCGCCGCCGGGTTCGGCGCTCTACATCATGCTGGCTGCGGCGCTGTCGCTGCTCTCCGGACTGATGCTGCTGGCCTGCGGCGTGCTGCGCCTGGGTTTCTTGTCGCAACTACTCAGCCGACCGGTAATCAGCGGCTTCATCTCGGGTTCCGCCGTGCTGATCATCATCAGCCAGCTAAAGTATCTGACCGGTGTTGCACCGCATGGATCGAGCAGCGGAGAACTGCTACTTGACCTTCTTCAAAAGCTGCCAAGGGCGCATCCTCCGACGCTGGCGATCGGGCTGCTCGCCTTCAGCATTCTCGCTTTCGTTCGCCTGGCCCTGGCCCGCTGGCTGGTCAGGATGGGTCTGGGCAAGCCCCGAGCGGATTTCATCGTGCGCTTGATGCCACTGGTTGTGGTTATCGTTGGTACGCTGGCTGTCATTGAATTCGATCTTGATCGAGGGCAGGGCGTAGCGGTCGTTGGTTCGGTGGTGGCGGGTCTGCCCGGCTTCATCTTTTTTGTTCCCGATCTCGATACCCTGCATCGCCTGCTGCTGCCCGCTTTCGTGATGATGCTGATCGGCATGGTGCAAAGCATCACGATGGCCCAGGCGCTGGCCATCAA
>NZ_JAVHPH010000378.1:7783-10471 GCF_036170495.1 Azonexus sp. | reverse complement strand
GTCGATGGTCGCCAGGTGCTTGTTATGGACGTCATGGACATGGCGCAGCCAGAGGTCGACGACGCCGACCCGGGTCCGGTTGAGGGCGGCGAGCACGCCGCCGCAGCCATAGTGGCCGACGACCATGATGTGCTTGATCTTGAGCACGTCGACCGCGTACTGGATGACCGACAGGCAGTTGAGGTCAGTGTGCACGACGACATTGGCGACGTTGCGATGGACGAAGACCTCGCCGGGCAGCAGGCCGACGATCTGGTTGGCCGGGACGCGTGAGTCGGAGCAGCCGATCCACAGGAATTCCGGCGTCTGCAGCTTGGACAGCTTGTTGAAGTAGGTCGGATCGACCTCCTGCATGCGCTGCGCCCAGGCGCGGTTGAAGTCGAACAGGTGCGACAGGTTCTCGCTGCGGATCTCTTCTTCCGACCAGTTTTCCAGGTCGAGGGCCAGGAACATCGTGCCTTCAACCGGCGTCTGGTAATAGTTCGGCGCTTCGGTGAAGCCGAGTTCGCGGTAGAGCTTCACGGCCATCCGCATGTTGGGCAGGGTGTCGATGATCAGCTTGCGGTAGCCGATTTCCTTCGCTGCCTTGATCGCCGCCAGCGCCAGGGCGGCGCCGACGCCGTGGCCGCGTTCTTCGGGCTCGACGTAGAGACGTTTCATTTCGCAGACGCCATCGCTGTCGGGTAGCGGCCGAACGCCGACGCAACCGCCCGGGCGCCCGTCAATTTCGGCAAAGAACAGCCGGCCCTGCGGCGCGACATAGGTGCCGGGCAGGGAGGCCATTTCCTGGTCGAAATTCTGGTACGACAGATCGACGCCGAGCCAGGCCGCGTAATTGCGGAAATATTGGCGGACCTGCTCCAAGGCTTCGACGTCGCTGGCGGTGAGGGTGCGTAGGGTAAGGGTCATGCTGTGCGCTCCAGTGTGCGGCGCCCCCTGCTCGGGCGCGCCGGCGGGAGCTGTTTATGCCGTTTCGGCGAAGAGTTCGCGGCCAATCAGCATTCTACGGATTTCGGAGGTGCCCGCCCCGATCTCGTAGAGCTTGGCATCGCGCCACAAACGGCCGACCGGGTACTCGTTGGTATAACCGACGCCGCCCAGGGTTTGAATGGCTTCCCCGGCCATCCAGGTGGCCTTTTCAGCCGAATAAAGAATGGCCCCGGCGGCGTCCTTGCGCAGCGTCCGGGCATGGTCGGTGGCATCGCAGGCGCGGCCGACGGCATAGACGTAGGCGCGGTTGGCCATCCAGGTCGAATACATGTCGGCGACCTTGCCCTGCATGAGCTGGAATTCGCCGATGGCCTGGCCGAACTGCTTGCGTTCATGCAGGAAAGGCACGACGACATCCATGCACGCCGCCATGATGCCGAGCGGACCGCCGCACAGAACGGCGCGTTCGTAGTCGAGGCCGGACATCAGCACCTTGGTGCCGTTGCCAACGCCGCCGAGGACGTTTTCTTCCGGCACTTCGCAGTCGTCGAAGAACAGCGGGAAGGTGTTCGAGCCGCGCATGCCCAGCTTGTCGAGGTGGGTGCCATGGCTGAAACCTTTTGTGCCCTTTTCGACGATAAAGGCGGTCATGCCCTTGGCCCCGGCGTTCGGGTCGGTCTTGGCGTAGACGACCAGCGTGTCGGCATCGCCGCCGTTGGTGATCCACATCTTGGAACCGTTGAGGACGTAGCGGTCGCCCTTCTTTTCGGCCTTGAGCTTCATCGAGACGACATCGGAACCGGCGCTCGGTTCGGACATGGCGAGCGCCCCGACGTGGTCGCCGGAAATGAGCTTGGGCAGGTATTTCTGGCGCTGGGCCTGAGTGCCGTTGCGGCGAATCTGGTTGACGCACAGGTTCGAGTGGGCGCCATAGGACAGGCCGATGGAGGCCGAGGCGCGCGAGATTTCTTCGAGGGCGACGATGTGGGCGAGGTAGCCCATGTTGGTGCCGCCGTACTCTTCGCTGGCGGTCATGCCGAGCAGGCCCATGTCGCCAAATTTCTTCCAGAGATCGGCCGGAAAGTGGTTGAGGCGATCCACCTCGGCGGCGCGCGGGGCGATTTCGGCGTCGGCAAAGGCCTTCACCGCATCGCGCAGCAGGTTGATGTCTTGGCCGAGGCCGAAGTCGAGGCTGGGTATGTTCATGGTTTTGTCTCCGTGATGTTTTCGCTTTTTGGCAAATTTTCCGGTTGACCGTGGGATTTCTCGGTCCGCGTCACGCACATGATGGTCTGCTGCATCAGCGCACACAGCGTTTCCCGGCCGTCTTTCACAGCGAAGACTTCGGCCTGGGTGATGATCAACGTCTTGCCCGGGCGCACCACCTTGCCGCGGGCGATGAGTTTCTCGCCGTCGGCCGGGGCGACCAGATTCATCTTGAATTCGACGGTCAGCACCGAGGCGGTTTCCGGCACGACAGTCATCGCCGCATAGCCGGCGGCCGAATCGGCAATCATGCCGACGACGCCACCATGGACGAAACCGTGCTGCTGCTCGACGCCCGTCCAGTGCGGCAGATGGATTTCCGTCCGACCGTGCTCGATCACCGGCATCGTCGCCTGGATCAGTTCCATGGCGTTCTGGCGCGCGAAACTGGCGCTGACGCGCTCGGCAAAGTGGGGATCGATGATTTTGCTCATAGGTCGTGATTGTATTTACGTTGACGTTAACGTCAACTAAAGATCGAAGATTTTTTAC
>NZ_JAVHPH010000378.1:0-7683 GCF_036170495.1 Azonexus sp. | reverse complement strand
CTGCCTTCGCGCTCGGGCGACAGGATGCCCTGGTCTTCCCAGAAGCGGATGGTGCGCGGCGTGATGCCGAACTCGCGGGCGAGGTCGGAGATGGCAAAGGTGGTGGCCGTCTGGCTCAAATCAGTCTCCTCAAGGTGCGGCCAAGTTAAACAGATGCGTCAGGTTTTTTCAATCCGCCACCGTATGGTAAGTTGTTCGCCTTGATTCCAAGGCTTGCCCATGACCCTGCATTTTCCCCACGCCCATCCGCCGGCCGCCGGCGAACTGACCGAAGTGGCGCCCGGCGTTTTCTGGCTGCGCATGCCGCTGCCCTTTCAGCTCGATCATATCAACCTCTGGCTGCTCCGCGACGGCGCCGGCTGGGTCATCATCGACACCGGTTTTCCGGACGATGCGGTGCGCGGGATGTGGACGCAGATCCTGGAAAAGCTCGACGGCCCGGTGCATCGCCTGATCGTCACCCATTTCCATCCTGATCATCTCGGGCTGGCCACCTGGCTCATGGAAAAGACCGGGGCGCCGCTGTCGATGACGACCGGCGAGTTCCTGACGGCGCATGTCGTCTGGCACGAGGTGGCCGGGCATGGCGCGCGTTTCATGGTCGAACAGTTCCGTCAACATGGCTTGGGAAGCGAGCAACTGGCCAAGTTTGAAAAACGCGGTTCCGGTTATCGCAAAGCGGTGCCGGCCCTGCCTGAATACTATGACCGCCTGAAGATCGGCGACATTGCTACGGTCGACGGGAAAAAATGGCAAATTTTGATCGGTCACGGTCATGCACCCGAGCATATGGCGCTTTACTGCGTCGAACTCGGCGTGTTAATTTCAGGCGACATGCTTTTGCCGAGAATTTCGACCAATATCAGCGTTTTTGCCGCAACCCCGAAGGCGGATGCCTTGCGCTGGTTCCTTGAGTCATTGGACGACATGGCGGGTGAAATTCCGGATCAAACGTTGGTATTACCTTCGCACGGCTTGCCCTTTACCGGGATACGGGCGCGGGTTCAGGCACTGCATTCGCACCATGAAGAACGATTGCAAGCTTTGGAAGACAGCTGTGAACGAGCGCCGCAGAGCGCCGCCGAGTTGCTCGATGTGTTGTTCAATCGGGCGCTTGATACACACCAAACCATGTTCGCGATGGGTGAAGCGATTGCCCATCTGAACTACCTTGAGCAAGCAGGTCGGTTGTCAGGCAGCATCGGCGCCGACGGAGTGATTCGCTATTCGCGGTTGCAGCCTAAAGCCGTTACGCACTGACAGAGGGAGTTTCAAGATGTCGCAGCAAACCGAAAACAAGGGTATGAACCTGCCGAACCCGGCCGAGATGGCCAAGACCTATGCCGAAGTCGCCCAGCGCGCCTCGCGCCTGATCACCCATTTCATCGAAAAGAAGGCCAAGGACGGCGTCAATGCGCCGGCCGATGAGCTCGGCGTGGCGAAAGCCTTCATGGACCTGTCTTCCCGCCTGCTGGCCAATCCGTACAAGATGGCCCAGACCCAGATGAACATGATGTGGGACTACTTCTCGCTGTGGCAAAACACCAGCATGAAGATGATGGGCATGCCGGGCAGTCACCCGGTGGCTGCCCCCAAGAAGGGTGACAACCGTTTCAAGGACGAAGAGTGGGAAGAGCATTTCATGTTCGACTTCGTCAAGCAGTCGTATCTGATCACCGCCCGTCACCTGCATGACACGGTGTGCTGCACGGAAGGCCTCGACGAAGCGACCCAGCAAAAGGTCAATTTCTTCACCCGCCAGTACATCGATGCGCTGTCGCCATCCAACTTCGCGCTGACCAATCCGGAAGTCTTCCGCGAAACCGTCAAGAGCAACGGCCAGAACCTCATCAAGGGCCTCAACAACCTGCTGCACGACGTCGAGTCCGGAGATGGCCAGCTGCGCATCCGGATGACCGACACCTCGGCCTTCGAAATGGGCAAGAACGTGGCGACGACGCCGGGCAAGGTCGTCTTCCAGAACGAATTGTTCCAGCTCATCCAGTACAACCCGAGCACCCCGGAACAGAACAAGAAGCCGTTCCTGATCGTCCCGCCGTGGATCAACAAGTACTACATCCTCGACCTGCGCGAGAAAAACTCGCTGGTCAAGTGGGCGACCGATCAAGGCCACACCACTTTCATCATGTCGTGGATCAACCCGGACGAGAAGCTGGCCGCCAAGTCCTTCGAAAACTACTTGCTCGAAGGTTCGCTCGAAGCGATCAACCAGGTCTGCGCCCATACCGGCGAAAACAGCGTCAATTTGGCTGGCTACTGTCTCGGCGGCACGCTGACCATGACCACGCTGGCCTACATGGCCGCCAAGAAGGACAAGCGGGCCAACTCGGCCACCTTCTTCACGACCATGCTCGATTTCTCCGAGCCGGGCGAACTCGGCATCTTCCTCGACGAAGGCGCCGTCGCCGGTCTCGAAAAGAAGATGGCCGAACGCGGCTTCCTGGAAGGCTCGGAAATGGCCGGCACCTTCAACATGCTGCGCGCCAACGACCTGATCTGGTCCTTCGTGGTCAACAACTACCTGATGGGCAAGGACCCGTTCCCCTTCGACCTGCTCTACTGGAACTCCGATTCGACGCGCATGCCGGCCGCCATGCACAGCTTCTACCTGCGCAACATGTACCTCGGCAACCTGCTCAAGGAACCGGGTGGCATCACGCTGGGCGGCGTCAAGATCGACATCAGCAAGGTCAAGACCCCGTGCTACTTCATCTCGACCATCGAAGACCACATCGCCCCGTGGAAGAGCACCTACATGGGCGCCCGTCTGCCGTCCGGCAACACCAAGTTCGTCCTCGGCGGTTCCGGCCACATCGCCGGTATCGTCAATCCGCCGGTCGCCAACAAGTACGGTTTCTGGACCAATGACGCGACCGACGGCAACCTGCCGGAAAGCCCGGAAGACTTCCTGGCCGGCGCGACGCAGAATGGCGGTTCGTGGTGGACGCATTGGAACGCTTGGGTAACCGCCTTGCCGGGTGGTGATGCCAAGGTCAAGGCACGCAAGCCGGAAGACGGTGCCCTCAAGGTCATCGAAGATGCGCCCGGTTCCTACGTTAAGTTCCGTCTCGATACGCAGAAGAAAAACTGAGGGCAGTATTGCCTGAAGAACCGGACGGGAGGCTGCGGCCTCCCGTTTTTATTGAGCGAACCATGCCTGTCACGGCCTGTCCTACAGACACACACCGCGAGGAGGCCCATCATGTTCGATTCTCCTGTTGTAGCCGTTCATATTCCGCAGGCGCTGCGCAGTTTTACCGGGGGCCAGCATGAAATCATGGCCAGCGGTGACACTGTGGGTGAGGTGCTTGAGGCCGTCGGACATGAATACCCGGCTATTCGTTCGCACCTGATGTCTTCGGCCGGCGATTTGCAGGCCGGCGTTGCCGTTTTTCTCGGTCCGCGCAGCATTCGTGAAATGCAGGGGCTGGCAACGCCCATCGAACTGGCTGAGACGCTCAGTATCGTGCCGACAGGCAGCGTTTAGCGGACTTCCATTTTGGCCGAAATTTCCGGTTGACCGTGGGAATCAGGTCAGTGGCGGAAGATCGGTAGCCGGTCGGAAAATTTCGGCCACTCCACCGCGTCGAGCATGTTCTTGACGATCAGACCAAGCTCGGTGTCACCGGTGATTTCCAGTTCGCGGTTGAAGAACAGCGTGTCGGGGTCTTCCTGGCGGGAAAGCAACTGCAGGTAGGCCGACAAGTTGGCGGCAAAAGCCAGGTCAGGTTCGCGCTGCGGGCTGAACACCGGCCGGAACAGGCCATTGGCGTAGGTGTAGCTGGCCTCGCCGCCGGTATCGAGAACGCGGACGCGGAACAATTTGTCTTCGAGCCGGGCCAGTTCGCTGTCCGGCAGCAGTTTCATTTTGAGTGCGGCGTTGAGGCCGGTGACCAGGGCCAGAGTGTGCGGCCATTGCGGCAGTTTCTGGCCGAGGCTGGCGATGAAGGTGGGCAGGCGGAATTTGGGGATGGTGAAACGGCCGTTCATGTTCAGGCTCCGAGTTGCGCCAAGGCTTGCGTGTGATGCTGGACGATACCCGCATCGCCGAACCAGTAGCCATCGACGAGACCGCTGGCGTTCCAGTCCCGGCTGTCGACGTTCACCGGCTCGCCGCGCCGGGCGGCATCGAAGGCGGCGATGATGGCGTGGATGTGGTCCTTCTGCGGGCTGATGCGGACGATATCGATGCCCATCTTCAGCATCTCCGGGATTTCGTGCAGCAGGTTGTAGCTCTGTGCCGACATCGTCTGGATGCCGTTGATGCAGAGAAAATCCTGACCTTCGCGCGTCTTCAAGGTCAAGCCTTCGGCGTGGTCGAGGCACTTGAACTGGCAGTCGTCCTTATTCAGATCGTAGTGGCGTGCGGTGAAGCAGCGGGCCGAAAAAGCCAGCGGCAGTTTGCCGAAAGCAAATATTTCAGTCTCGACGCCAGCCGGCTTGCTGGCATGCAGCGTTTCGATCATCGCCCGCGTGCCTTCGAGCGGCGGCACCCAGCGTTTCAGGCCGAAGCGGCCGAAAGTGGCGAGCGTCGTTTCGTTGTAGATGTTGAGGTGCGGGCCGGCGACGAAATTCTGGCCGTGCACGAGGTTGACCGCACCGAGGTCGTTGGCTTCAAGCATGCAGCCCGATTCATCGATCAGCCGGCGCAGCGCCTTGAGGTCGCTCTCCGATTCGAGCAGGGCCTGGGCCGAAACGACGACTTGCTTGCCGGCATCGGTCAGGTCGCGGGCCAGGCCGATCCAGTCGGTGGTGCGCAACTGCTGGCGGCGCGAGCAGACGACTTCACCGACGTAGATGATGTCGAGGGCCGGGTTCTGCGCCATTTCGGCGTAGAACGCCATGACCTCGGCTTTGGGCCAGAAATAGAGCAGGGGTCCGAGCGAGAGTTTCATGCTGCGTTGTCCTTCAGCGCCATGGCCGGTTATAGGCGCCGAGCGTTGCCTGGCTGCCTTCGGAAACCTTGGAAAGTTCCGCCTGCCAGGCCGGTTTGACGTGGAAGCGCTCACTGCCGTCGCGCAGCGAATCGAGCGCGGCGCGCAGGGTGCGGGTGACCTGGGCGACGTAGGTCGGGCTGCGCTGGCGGCCTTCGACCTTGATGGCGCGGACGCCGATCTTGAGGATGTCAGGCAGGATTTCCAGCACATTGAGGCTGGTCGGTTCTTCGAGCGCGTAATAGGTTTCGCCCTGGACTTCGAAGCGGCCCTTGCACAGCGTCGGGTAGCCGGCCGGCTCGTTATCGCCGAAACGGTCGATCAGCACGCCGTTGAGCCGGGTTTCCATGGTTCCCGGCTTCTTGTCCCATTTGACGTACTTGGCCGGCGAGCAGGCGCCGACGGTGTTCGGCGACTCGCCGCAGGCATAAGAGGACAGCCAGCATCGCCCCTCGTTCATGACGCACAGGCTGCCGAAGCCGAAGACTTCGATTTCGACCGGCGTGTTCTTGATGACGTTCTCGACCTGGGCCAGGGTCAGGACGCGCGGCAGCACGGCGCGGCGGATACCGAATTCGCGCTGGCAGAAATTGATTGCTTCATAGCTCGTCGCCGAGCCTTGCACT
This sequence comes from Azonexus sp., assembly GCF_036170495.1. Lineage (GTDB taxonomy): Bacteria > Pseudomonadota > Gammaproteobacteria > Burkholderiales > Rhodocyclaceae > Azonexus. The sequence continues at coordinate 2,102 of NZ_JAVHPH010000378.1, read as the reverse complement.
GAGAGATGTAGGCGCTGCCGCGGATGGCGGTTGCGGGCGTAGTGGAGCAGCCCGATGTCGGCCAGGATAATGGCATCGACGCCCTGGTCGACCGCGGCATCGACGGCCTTTTGCCAGTCGGCGGTGCGGCCGGCCTGGGGAAAGGTGTTGATGGCCAGCAGCACTTCGCGACCCTTGGCGTGGGCGTAGCGAATGCCGTCGGCCATGGTCTTGGCGTCGAAATTGAGGCCGGCGAAGTTGCGGGCGTTGGTGTCGTTCTTGAAGCCGAGGTAAACGGCATCGGCACCGTTGTCGACGGCGGCCTTGAGGGCCGGCAGACTACCGGCCGGGCAAACCAGATCGGGCAAGGAGGTCATCGGCGACATCCGGAATATCAAGCGCGCGAGTATAGCCAGCGCCGCCGGCTTGCCATTGATCCTGGTCAAACGGATGGCGCGTGCTACGATCTTGCTTCGCCGAGGACCGGCTCGCCGGGGTGGCTTGCGTTGACTATCCGCCGTGAAAAAGGGAGACAGGAACATGGATCAGGAGCGCGTTCTGGTCGTCGATGATGAAGAGTTGAACCTGTTCATCATCGAGGAGTTTCTCGGGCAGGAAACGATTGCGCTGGAAATGCACAGCGATCCGCTGGCGGCGTGGGCCAGCCTGATTGCCCCGGAGAGCGATTTTTCGCTGGTTATTCTCGACCGGATGATGCCCGAGCTCGACGGCATGGAATTCCTGCGTCGCATGAAGCGCGAGGCGCGTTTTGCCGATATTCCGGTCATCATGCAGACGGCCGCGTCGTCGCCGGATCAGGTGCGGGAAGGCCTCGCTGCCGGCGCTTACTACTATCTGACCAAGCCCTACGAGCCGGAGGCGCTGATTTCCATCGTCCGTGTGGCGATGGAGGATCGCCGGGCGCGCAGCCAATTGCGCCGCCGGGCGGCGCGTTTGGAAGAAGCACAAAAGCTGATTCGCACGGTCGAATACCGCTTCGTCACGATGGACGACATTACCAGCCTGGTCCCCGTGCTGGCCGCCATGTGCCCGGCGCCCGACGTGGTGGCGCCGGGGCTCTCGGATCTCATGATCAATGCCGTCGAGCACGGCAACCTGGGCGTCAGCTACGAGGAAAAATCCTTGCTCAAATGGGAGGGCGACTGGGAGGCGGAAATCCATCGCCGGCTAGCCTTGCCGCAGTTTCGCGAGCGTTTCGCGACGATTCGGCTGGAACGGACGCCGACCGCCGCGGTGTTTACGATCACCGATCAGGGCCATGGTTTTGAATGGTCGAAGTTCCTGGCTTTCGACCCGGATCGCGCTTTCGACCCGAACGGCCGGGGCATTGCCATGGCCCGGATGATGAGTTTTTCCAGTCTCGACTATCAGGGCTGCGGCAACATCGTGGTGGCCACGGTCAACTGCGCAATTGAAGCTTAGCGGCTGACGATGGTCGGGCGGTAGCCGAGCGCGGCGCGAATTTTTTCCGCTACGCGGTCGGCATCGCCACGGCTGGCGTAGGGGCCGAGATGGACGCGGTGAATGCCGCCGGCCGGATTGACCCGCATGCTTTCATTGAGCCAGTCGAGCTCGCGCAGCAGGTGGTTTTTGAGGTTTTCCGCGTTGTCGGCGTTGGCGAAGGCGCCGAGCTGCAGGTAGATGCCTTTGGTGGCGCTGGCATCGCTGTTCGGGTTGGCCGGGGCTGGCGTTGGTGCGGGGGGTTCGTCGACTGCCAGGCGTTTGGCCAGCTGCTCGATTTCGTCCTGTTCGGTGTTGCTGGCTGTCCGCGGTGGCGTCAGCTGGGCGTAGGTGGTGCCGGCCAGTTCGCCGGGAATGATCGCCTCGACCTCGACCTGGCCGCTACCACCGTTGATCAGGCCGAGCTTGTAGGCGGCAGTGTAGGAGAGGTCGATGACGCGGTCGGCGTGGAAAGGGCCGCGGTCGGTAATGCGGACGATGACCGATTTGCCGCTCTGCAGGCCGGTGACCCGGACGTAAGAGGGCAGGGCCAGCGTCGGGTGGGCGGCGGTCATGGCGAACATGTCGTAGGGCTCGCCGATCGAGGTCTTCTGGCCGTGGAACTTCTTGCCGTACCAGCTGGCGATGCCGCGCGCCTTGTA
>NZ_JAVHPH010000377.1:0-2061 GCF_036170495.1 Azonexus sp. | reverse complement strand
GCGCCGCCGCATGTTCGGCGCAAGCGCCGAGAGCGCGGGCCAATTGCATCTGTTCGACGAAGCGGAAGTGCTGGCCGCGACCTCGTCCGAAGCACAAGACATTGCGCCGTTGCCGGCGCTGGACAAAGCTCAAAAGCCCGCGCGCGGCAAACGCAGCCCGCTGCCGCCAGAACTTGAACGGGTAGAGATCATTCACGACGTGCCCGAATCTGAACGCACCTGCGCTTGCGGCACACCGATGGTGTTGATCAACCGGGTCGTCAGCGAACAACTCGACATCGTTCCGATGCAGGTGCGCGTGCTGCAACATATCAGACTGGTCTACGGGTGCAAAGCCAGCGAACATGCGCCGGTGACGGCGGCGTTGCCGCAGCAACCTCTGCCAAAGAGCAATGCCAGCCCAAGCTTGCTGGCCATGCTGCTGACGACCAAGTATGTCGATGGGTTGCCGCTGGCAAGATTCGAGAAAGTGCTGGCCCGCCACAACGTGTTGGTGCCGCGTCAGACCCTGGCGCGGTGGGCGATCGGTAGCAGCTGCGCACTGCAACCGCTGCACAACCTGATACGGGATGTCTTGTTTGATGCGCCGTTTATCCACATGGACGAAACGATGGTGCAGGTACTCAAGGAAAAGGGCAAAAGCCCGACCTCGCAAAGTTACATGTGGGTGCAGACGGGCGGGCCACCGGGAAGCCGCGTGGTGATTTACGACTATGATCCGAGCCGGTGCGGGGAAGTGCCTGCGCGCCTGCTGCTGGGCTATCAGGGCTATGTGATGACGGATGGCTATGAGGGCTACAACAAGCTTGCCAAATCCGATGGCATCGAACATCTGGTTTGCTGGGCGCATGTCCGCCGCAAGTTTGTCGATGCCGTGAAGGTGCAGCCGAAAGGCGCGCACGGCCATGCCGACCAAGCGGTCGCCATAATCGGCAAGCTTTACGGTATCGAACGGGAACACAAGGATTCCACGGATGCAGTGCGCTATGCAGCACGCCAGGAGAAAAGCAACCCGGCGCTCGATGAATTGCACGACTGGATGGAAAAGATGCTGCCCATGGTTCCGCCCAAGAGCGCGCTGGGTAGCGCACTGTCCTATATGCGGAACTACTGGGGCAAGCTTGTTCGCTACACGGAACGCGGCGATCTGCCTATCGACAACAACCGTTGCGAGAATGCGATCCGCCCCTTCGTGGTTGGGCGCAAGGCCTGGCTGTTCAGCGATACACCCGCCGGAGCGAACGCGAGTGCGATCATCTATTCGCTGGTCGAGACCGCCAAGGCAAACGGCGTAGAGCCATACACATGGCTGCGCCATGTGCTGGAGCATCTGCCAGCAGCTCGAACTGCGGATGAAATGGATAAGTTGTTGCCGTGGAATTTCCATGCGGCAACTTTAACCAAAACCACACCTCGCTGAATACCCTGCTGTTACTGAAGCGCTCTTAAGAAACACCTCCTAACCAACTGATTTTAAAAAGCGGAATTAAGCGGGCTGCTCATTGACGACGAGTCTCATCCCCATTCTTTCAGCGCGCTGGGCAAGTTGCCGCAACACTCTTTCACGATAGCGTTCTTCGTAGTAGTCCTGCCCCTGATCGGTATATTCTTCACCTTTGGTAAGCATGGTGTAGATCAGGCGCGCCAATTTGTGCGCGGCGGCGGTTACGGCTTTAGGTTTGTCCATGCGCCCACACATCCTGCGGAAATATGCGCCCAGCGCCGACTGACTGCTGCGCAATGCTGCTGCGGCCAATCTCAAGGCTTGGGCCGCCCGGTTGGCTACGCGCTTAGTCTTGCCGCTCATCACTTTGCCTCCGGTAATTTTGGTGCCGGGGCATAGCCCCAGCCAACTCGCGAAGTGCCCTGCCGTAGGGAAGCGCGACATGTCCGCCCCGGTCTCGGAGATCACCGCAAGCGCGGTGGTGACGTCGATGCCGTCGATGCGCGTAAGATCAACCCCGCACATCCTGAACAATTGCGTGCGCAGGTCAAACTTCGGCGCGTTGCGGGTGCGACCACGCTTCTTTCCCTTCGCCGGTTCGCCGTCATGAACTTGCA
>NZ_JAVHPH010000376.1:0-2063 GCF_036170495.1 Azonexus sp. | reverse complement strand
TCGTCATGGACGAACTGGCCGGTTTCAAGGAACTGAGCCAGATCGCCGGTTTCGAGGAGGCAACCCCCGATCTGGCCGATGCCATTCTCGATGAAGCGGCCAAATTCACCGGCGAAGTCCTCGCTCCGCTCAACCGCGTCGGCGACAAGGAAGGCTGCAAGCTGACGCCGAACGGCGTCACCACGCCGCCTGGCTGGAAGGAAGCCTACAAGGCCTTCTGCGAAGCCGGCTGGAACGGCATTACCTCGCCGGCTGATTTTGGCGGCCAGGGTTTGCCAGACACGCTGGGCATCGCCGTCAAGGAAATGGTCTGCTCGGCCAATCTGTCCTTTTCGCTCGGCCCATTGCTGACGACCGGCGCCGTCGAAGCACTGCTGACCTGCGCCAGCGACGAGTTGAAAGCGATCTACCTCGAAAAGATGATTACCGGCGAGTGGACCGGTACGATGAACCTCACCGAGCCGCAAGCCGGCTCCGATCTCGCCCTGATCCGTAGCCGCGCCGAGCCGCAGGCCGACGGCAGCTATCGCGTCTTCGGCCAGAAGATCTTCATCACCTACGGCGACCACGACATGACGGACAACATCGTCCACCTTGTGCTCGCCCGCCTGCCCGATGCGCCGGCCGGGGTGAAAGGCATCTCGATGTTCCTGGTGCCCAAGTTCCTGGTCAATGCCGACGGCTCGCTCGGCGGCCGCAACGACGCCTACTGCGTCTCCATCGAACACAAGCTCGGCATCCACGCCAGCCCGACTTGCGTCATGGCTTACGGCGACAATGGTGGTGCCGTCGGCTACCTGCTCGGCCAAGCCAACCGCGGCCTCGAATACATGTTCATCATGATGAACGAAGCCCGTCTCGGCGTCGGCCTGCAAGGCATCGCGCTGGGCGAACGCGCCTACCAGCAGGCCCTCGCTTTCGCCCGCGAACGCAAGCAAGGCCGCGATGCGCTGACCGGCGAGGCGTTGGTTACGCTCGACAAACATCCGGACATCCGCCGCATGCTGATGCTCATGAAGTGCCGCGTTGAAGCCAACCGCGCCATGACCTACTACACCTCCGGCCTGCTCGACCGCGCCCATGCGGCTGGGCACAGCGAAGAGGGCAAGCGCCAACTGTGGCTCGCCGAATTCATGATCCCCATCGTCAAGGGCGGCGGCACCGAGATGGGCATCGAAGTCACCTCGCTCGGCATCCAGATCTACGGCGGCATGGGCTTCATCGAAGAAACCGGCGCCGCCCAGCACTGGCGCGACTCGCGCATCACCACCATCTACGAAGGCACCACCGGCATCCAGGCCAACGACCTGCTGTTCCGCAAACTCATGCGCGACCAGGGCGCCACGGCCAAAGTCATCTTCGGCGAGGTCTACGCCACCGCCAAAGCGCTCGGCACCTCCGACAAGCCCGAACTCCAAGCCATCGGCCAACGCCTCGGCGTCGCACTCAAGGCTTGGACAGAAGCGACAGAATGGCTAGCTGCCAACGCCAAAACCAACCTCTCCGGCGTGTTGACCGCAGCCGTGCCCTACCTGCATCTCGCCGTCACCGTTTGTGGCGGCTGGTTCATGGGCAAGGCTGCGCTGGCGGCGGCCGGTTATCTCGACAGGGCTGAGGGCGATCAGGCCTTCTACCGGGCCAAGACCGCCACGGCATGGTTCTACGCTGACCAGATGCTGCCGCTGGCGACCTCCTATGGGGAAACCGTCAGGGCTGGGGATGCGGCGCTGGTTGGGGTTGGCGACGAGGTTTTTTAAGGGGTTGTTGTTGAATTGGCCTGGGGGTCGTCCTTTCTCAACCGGTGGTTCCGCGCTTGAGGCGCGGGCGTACTTTCTTCTTGCTTCGCCAAGAAGAAAGTAGCCAAAGAAGAAGGCGACCCTGGGTCGGTGCCGGCTGCGCCGGTTCCCTGCGCTACTCGGAAAGCCGGGCGGCTGCGGAACTCGGGGCTGCGCCCCTCAGACAGTCCTCGCCGACTGCCCCCGGCCTTCCTGCGTTGCTCGGCACCTCTCAAGGGGCCCGGTAAAACGTCCCGTGCCCAACCGCTGTCGCCGTCATTCCCGCGC
>NZ_JAVHPH010000375.1:0-2067 GCF_036170495.1 Azonexus sp. | reverse complement strand
ACCAGGAATCGCACAAGCTCGACGTCATCCTTGAGCGCCTCGGCATCACCATCGGCACGCGGCACAACGCACTGGAGGACGCTTTGGCGACGGGCGAAGTTTTCCTCAAGCTGATCAAGCTGCTCGAAGACATGGGTATCGTGACCGTTCGCCAGGCGCTGGAAGCGGCCGAGAAAACCTATTTCGCCCGAGTGAAATATTGAGGCCGGCATGAATTCCGATTTCACCTCGCCCTGTCGGCAGCAACTCGAACTGGTCACGGCGGTGAGCGCGCTGTCCGAACTCGACGCGGCACCGGCCCTCGCCGGGCGTTTGCGCGACCACTTGTTGGGCGCCGCGGGGCGCGGTCTTGACGGGCTCGCCGCGACGCAGCTGATTTCTGTCTTCAATGACCGGTTGACCGGCAGAATTATCGAATTGACCGTCCGCCGCCATCGCCTGCCCCAGGTGAGCTGGTGCTGGCTGGCCCTCGGTTCGGAAGGGCGGCATGAACAAACCTTCGTCACCGACCAGGATAACGGCCTGATTTTCAACGCCACCAGCGAGCAGGAGGCGACCGCCTTGCGCCAGATCTTTCTGCCCTTCGCCCAGGAGGTGAATCGGCACCTGGCGGCCTGTGGCTTCGCCTTGTGTATCGGGCAGATCATGGCCGGCAATCCGGCCTGGTGCTTGTCGCTTGAAGAGTGGCGCGAAAAATTCATTGACTGGGTGCGCCGCCCGGAGCCCGAGGCGTTGCTGAACGCCAGCATATTTTTCGATCTGCGTCCCTTGTACGGCGAACTCGCCCTGGGCGAAAAATTGCGTAGCGTGCTGCTCGCGATGACGGTGGCCACGCCATCCTTCCAGCACCTTATGGCGGCTAACGCCCTGCGGGTCGATGTGCCGCTCAATTTTCGTGGCGACATCGCGGCAGGGGAGGGGGAGAGCATCGATCTCAAGAAATACGGCAGCCGGATCTTTGTCGATGTCGCCCGCATCTTCGCGCTGTCTTCCGGAACGACATCGGTCAATACGGCTGAGCGCCTGCGTCAGGCCGGCGCATCGGCTGGCCTGCCGGCGAGCGAGATTGCTGCGGTCGACGCCGCTTTTTCGCAAATTTTGCGCTTGCGGCTGGCGCAGCAGATTGAAACCGCGGGCCGTGGGGAGCCCGAGGGTCATGGCCTGAAACCCGGCAACCTGCATGATGTCGATCGCGCCATCTTGCGCGAGACGTTGAAGCAGGCAAAGCGCCTGCAACAGCGTCTCAAGTTAAACTATGCACTCTAAGAAATGAGGTCGTCGTGACTACCCAACAGCAAACCGGGCAGGAAAAAGAACAGGTACAACAACAGGTTGTAGGCCAGGTGGAAATGTCGCTGCGTCATGATGGGCGCAGCCGAATGGCCAGCAACACGCAGGCTTTCCTGCGCAACCACGCGCCGTTCAATACGATGCAGCCGGAAGCCTTGCAGCATTTTGCCGAAAAGGCGCAGATCGTCTTTTACGCCGCCGGCAGTGAAATCGTCGGGCCGGATTCCGGCAAGGTCCGGTTTTTCTACCTCATCGAATCGGGCAAGGTGCAGGCGCGCCAGGCTGGCGAAGTTACCGTCACCGAATACTCGATTCTCAGCCTCGGTGCCGGCGAGAGCTTCCCGATCGGCGCCGTCACGGCCGGCCGGCCATCGACCAATCTGTACACGGCGGTTGAAGACACCTTCTGCTACCATTTGCCGGCCGATGATTTCCTCGCCTTGCTGACCGCCAGCCCGGAATTCAACCTGTTCTGCACACGCTACATTGCCAGCCTGCTCGACCAATCGCGGCGCCAATTGCAGTTGCAATTTTCCCAGCGCGCCAGCGAGCAGCAGACGCTCAATTCGCCGCTGGCCGGCATTGGTTCGCGCTCGCCGATCACGGTCGCGCCGGAAACCCCTTTGCGCGCCGCGCTCGAAATCATGTCAAAAGCCGGGGTCGGCTCGCTGGTCGTCGCGGGTGAGGACCGCAAAGCGGTCGGCGTGTTTACGCGCACCGATCTGCTCGATCGCGTTGTCCTCGCCGAACTGCCGCTGACCACGCCGGTTGGCCAGG
>NZ_JAVHPH010000374.1:0-10746 GCF_036170495.1 Azonexus sp. | reverse complement strand
TTCAACCGGTCAGCCTTAGCTTATCCGACTGTCCAAAAAAACGTGACCGCCGCAGGGTGACCTATCGCTTACCTGAATTTGTTGACATGGCACCAGCGCATCAAGCTAATTCAAGAGTGCACGTCAAAGTGTTACCAGAAAATCGTGCGCTAGCTCGAGTTTTGATTCAAATCAAACTATGATTTGCGCATTGTCATTTGCCTCGGGACGAATATGCGCGACCACAAGTTAATCAGCCTCGAAAGCCATCTGGCTCACTTGCCCTTGTTTGCTGGCATGGCTGCCAGCGATATCGAACACATTGCCAGTTGCTCCAAGCTTATCCACGCGCAAAAAGGCGATGTACTCTTTCGTGCCGGAGATGCTTGTACGGGCTTTCATCTTCTGGTTTTCGGCCAGGTCAAACTAGCATTCACATCATCTCAGGGCAACGAGAAGATTGTGGAAATAATTCAGCAGGGTCAAAGTTTTGGCGAAGCCATTATGTTTTTGGACCGGACCTATATTGTCTTTGCTCAAGCGCTGCAGGATTCGATGCTGATTCATGTCCCCAAGGAAGCCATACTGAATGAGTTGGAACACGACTACGGCTTTACCAAGAAGATGCTAGCCGGGTTGGCAAAACGCACACACGACTTGATGACGGACGTCGAAGCCTACTCGTTGCAGTCGGCCAAGCAGCGAATTATCGGATATCTGATGACTGATGTGCCTCAGGCAGCAATAGACACAGACAAACTGGAGTTTGAGCTCACTGCAGGCAAAGGGGTCATTGCCTCACGCCTCAACATCACTCAGGAACACTTCTCCAGGGTATTGCACGACCTGTCGGATAGCGGGCTGCTTGAGGTGCATGGCAAGAAAATTCGGATTCCGAGCGTGTCCAAACTCCTCAAATCTCAAGACAACCCGTAGCGGTGAGAGCATCGCTAGTAACGACTGAAGGCTGTTCAGGGTCGAGGGCTGTCCTTCGTTACGGCAACTAGTTGGTATCGGCTAGGAGCCGGCCAGGAACTGCCGGTGAGCTATGTACGGTGGGCCGACTGCCTTAAGCAAACAACGGACATCGTCCTTCACAGTTAATACGGTGGCAGAGCACTGATAGAACGAAGTATGTTGCGCGTAATTTCTTGCCGCTTTGAGAGGTCATTCAGTCTGTTGGGCGTATCGATGTTCAGCGCAAAAAATACCGGTCCGGTTGGCCACTCGACCCAGCCTACCCACCAGCCAACCTTTCCACTCCAGCCGGTCTTGGCCCGCAATATCCAATCACGACCTGCCTCATTCACCATCACGTCCTTGATGAGCCGCTGATGCTCGACCGGGAATGGCAGTTCATTACGATAGAGATGACGCAGGAACGATATTTGTTCATTTGCCGAAATTGCTAGGTCGCCTTCGACCCAGAAAGGTTTGCCGCCTCCCGCAACTGCGTTGCCATACGCAATCTTTCGCATGTACTCAGTCTCACGCGCATCGCCAAGCTGCCGAGCAAATCGTTCGTAGACCCAGACAGTCGAATTACGCATCGCGGAGCGTAGGTTTTGGTCCTCATTCCACACCTCTATCGAACGCTTGATGCCATCCCAGGGAATTACCTGGAACTCATCACGGAGAATTCCCGCGTCAAGAGCAAACAAGCTATGAGGAATTTTGAAGGTTGAAGCCGGCGAGTAGCGACGCCCCGCGCGCTCCGAGTCGTAAACGAAAGCCACTTCCTTCCCATTGCGGTTGTCTACGACAACGATGGTGCCGTGCGCCTCGGCTGTAGTAAAGAAACTGGACCAGTCTGCGCGCTCTTGTGAAGCAGACGCAGCAAGCGTCCTAAACGCAAGGACAATTGATAGCGAAAAGAGAATTAGGCTACGTCGATACATCGCACTAATTGTAGCCGTCTAGCCAAGCTTGAATGACTGGTCTGTGCTTGATTGCAGCCGTGCTGCCTGAGAACTGTAACCGGCTGCAATGGGTCGGCTTGCGACAGGCCTCTCTTCAAATTGCCAGCCGGAAAGCGGCCAGTGAAATTCCGACTCCCGGAAGCGGCCAGTCGCCACTGAGCGCTCTCTAACCTGAGCAGCCATTACTGATAAATGGAAGCCGTCATTCGCCGAATTTTCCCGGAAGTGAAATTCTATTTCTTCAAATAACAGCTGTATTGCATATCAGAATCTAGGATATGGCCTACCCACCACTGCTCGAGATAATTTTGCAGGGTGGACTTGTCAATATTGCCATGCATTGCAACACACAGAAACTCTGTGAGCCATTCTCGGTATGCATCGTGTTCTTGTATTTGTTCTTGGAGACGAGGGTACCAGACACGACGGAGGACATCTTCTTCCAATTCAAAATGTCTTTCCGCGTAAAAAGCCAGTTCACTAAGGATGCTGTGGAAAGTCTCAATGCTGGCTTTGGTGCCATCACATTGGTATTGAGATACATGCTTGCATAGTTGCAATAGCTTCTGGTGCTGATTATCCAGAGTCGTGTTTCCTACGCTGTATTCGGGCTTCCATTCAGACAAATCAATCATGTCGTTCTTCGAGTTGGCAAAACCGCGTTCCATGATACGAAATATGGTGCAGCGCAGCATTGACTTGCGTCAAATGAATCATGGCTCTTATAAAGTGCAATTGACGTTAATGGCGTCAACTGCTCAATTGCTCAATTGCTGGAAACTAAGGTGGCGAAAGTTGGTTGCTCTATTGAAAGGCCACTGGAGAAGCACCGCAAAGCGAACAGGTTGCATTGGAGAAAAATCCAGAGGGACGGCTCATGGCCGGTTCGAGGCAATCAGAGGGCAATTAGCTCGCCGAACAGCGGACATTGGCCGAGCCTTGCCGAAACCTTCGGTATTGAAATTGGACGCCTACCTCGACCGGCGGTTCATGGCCGGTAGTGTGAGGTCGCCATCGGCCGCTTTGTGGCAGTCAGGTTCGAAAAACCTGGCTTTGGCTGACTGGCCGCTATCGGGAAACCGCTATGACCGTTTTGGGTCGCGAAGCGACTGTCATCTCTTAGTATTCATCGCTCGAAAGCGGTCGTTGCCTTCACTCAGAACGCAAAACCAAAATGCATCCGAGTGACTGAAGGTGCACGACTTCATCGAGAACCAATTCGCTGGCTTGAATGACCGACTTCCATTCGGACAATGTCCGCTCTCGACCTCGACAGCCGACGAACATCTGCAAGTCAAAGGAAGCGCTTGCGATGTCGGCGCCTGTTTCCGGCACGACCATCTCCAGCACCGCAACGCGGGCGCCACTGTTTCCGATAGCTTCACGTAGTAATTTCAACGCACGTATGCAGTTGCTGTCGTCAAAGCCGTGTAGGACAGCCGAGAGAAGATAGATGTCCCTCGGGCCAGTCGAGACAGGAATCGCCTCAAACAAATCTCCTGCCTGAAAGTGAAGGCGTTCGACACCTTCCGTATGTTGGTTAGCCCAGTACCTTTGGGCTTCTGCCACGACTTGAGGCCGGTCCACAATCAATGCAGTTAGCTTAGGGTGGCGTTTCAGAATGGCAAGTGCCTTGGCTCCACGTGACCCGCCAATATCGATAACTCGCTCAAATTGGCTCCAATCCAGGTCAGTGGCAAAACCATTACCAGCCAAGGCCTCAACGCTGTCCATGGCTTCTGAGAAAAGTTGGTCGAAGTCAGCGTGATGGTCCAGGTAATCAAACAAATCCTCACCATGACTGAGTCGGAATGGTGGTGTGCCGCTGCGAATACCGGCTTCCAACTGCTCGAACCAGGGACGGCTGATGGCTTCTGAGTTGTGCATCAGAATCATGGCCCTGACACTTTGCGGGTCGTCACTACGAAGACAGTTAGACAGCTTGTTGTTGCGGAAGACCATGGGAGCCGATTCTTCGAAGACCCCTATGGCCGCAAGCAAGCGCATTAGGCGGCCAAGAGCATCAGCATTGGCGCCGACCCGGCCGGCAAGTGCTGATGCATCCATGCTTTCCTTCCCTAAGACCGTGGCCACATCCAGTCGCGCTGCCACGAAGAGTGCCCTTGATTGCCAGTATGCCGAGCCAATTTGCACGAGCCGAAATGGTGCTGGGGTGACCTTATTGGGAATTGACTGAAGCCAGGAACCGAACTTCATTACCTTGGCGAATCGGCGCACCGAACCGATATTCATCTGGAGCGTCATAGTGCATTTCCTTGGCTACTTGGAACGACTGGTGCCAAGCCAGCCGAAAACAGGTGGCCGTTAAAGTTTGCGAGACGTTCCAAGAAAGCATCGTCCATGGGACGCTCCATCTGTTCTTCGAAAATGTCCTTGAGCAGCATTGGGGTCATGGCCAGACTGACGAATGCCAATCGCAGAATGTCGGGGTCGATTCCTGCCGCCATCTGCCCTTGTGCCTTCAAGTCGGCAACCTTGCGCGCACCACGGGTACGTCCGCGTTCAAGCAACTGCTGAATGAAGCGTCGGCCCGGACCATGATGGAGCGCCAACACTTTGAGGATTAGCTTGGGAAACTCAGGGCGGGCCGACATTGTTTTATAGTACAAGACCAGAAATTCGGCGAAACCTGCTGTCGAGGACAGGAGCGGCCCATCGAGGACATCCAGTAGTGGGCTCAAGGTCTCACGTATCATCTCCTCGTAAAGTCCTTCCTTGCTTCCGAAGTAGTAGCGAATCATGGAGACGTTGGCGCCGGCGGACTCCGCGATGCGTCGGGTGGTGACGTTGTGATAGTCATCGGCGAGGAAACAATCCAGCGCAGCCTTAATTAAGCGGCTGCGAAGTGACTCTGTAACATTCGGAATTTCCATGATTGGCTCGCATTGCTGTGATGACAATCAGGTTAGCAGGCGCGACGGACTAGCCTCTAGGGGTTTCGTCAATCAATACTGGGGGAACGATTGATTGCCAAGGTCCATTTCTGGGTAGGCCCCAGATGTGAATTCAGATGTAACAGCGACCGGCCGCTACTGGCCGGTAGTGTGAGGTCGCCAACGGTTGCTTGGTGGCAGTCCGGTTTGAAAAATCCGGCATTGGCTGATTGGCCGCTATAGGGAAACCGATACGGCACCTTTGGGTCGAGAGCACTCGGTGACGACTGGCTGCTTCTAGGAATCGGCATTTCACTGACATCTTTCCGTCGAGAAATCTGAAGTGAGGAAGGGCTGCCTTTTAGTCTCGCCCTTCGTCTATTAGCCGACGCAAACTAATGCCGCGACCGGCTCGCTTCCGACGCTGCTTTCGAATGAATCGCTGCATTGCGCGGATTGTGCGCAATGTAACCGCCGCCGGCTCGACCTCTCGGCCAACTGGCGGCATGGTTTCCCATTCTTCATCGAAGGGAGTACCCGCTGGAATTTGCAGGAGCATTTCAGCAAGGCTGTACCGCGGCCGAAAGGCTGCTTTGTGGACAAAAGAGGGAGGAGTGCGGCGAGCGCGTTTCATAGTGCTATTAGAGCATGTCGTCTGTAAGTGGATGTCAGCCTAACCGAAGCCCAGCCGATGTCGCTCCACAGCTAAAAATAAGCTAGGTTTGTCTCGAATTGTCGCGTAGCAGCTACGGAACGGCCTTAATTGTCGTTTTTTGGCGAAGATTGTCGATGCGGGCATGCGGCAATCCATGCAAAGTTTGAACGGTATTTGCAGAGGGCAATATCTCTATTAGGGATATTTGACTTTTATCCGCATTAAAGATATTTTTGTTTTATCTGAAATGCAGATATAAGGAAACCATGATGCTTCTGACTTTTCCTGGCAAGGTGATTCATACTCCGGGGCAGGCTGGCGCTTATTTGCGCGAACGCCGCAAAGAATTAAAGTTGACGCAGACTCAAGTCGCAATCCGGCTTGGCATTAGTCAAAACCGGTTCTCCGTCTTGGAAACCATTCCAGGGGACCTGACTCTCATGCGGCTCCTTGTTCTGGCAAAGAACCTGGGTTTGGAACTTGTGTTGCGTTCGCCAGAGCCGAAACCACCAGCTAACAATAATGCAGAGAACTGGTGAAATGGGCCGAGCAGTTCCTGAAGGGCAATCCACGCAGCATGAGGCAGCAAGCAGCCTACAGCGGATGTTCGCTGCTTAACGGCCTGAAGGTATCTTTGCACCTGTCGCATGTCAGTGGTTGCCAGCTTATGGCTGCTTGGTATAATTTTCCGTATCGCACAAGTCGATGCGAGCTGCCCATCTAGGCTCATCTGGTTCGCCGGAACGACATTTGTCTTTGGTTTTGTAATCGTCTCCCTCATGGTTTTGCGGGTAGCGGCAATGGGCACTGCTTTTCCGTATCAAGACTTGGAGAATGTATGCATACCAAATCCATCAGTGCCACCGCATTGGAAAAACTTAAGCGGCTCGCCAAACAACACCGCGACACTACCGGCCTACCACTCGCCGTATCCTTGGAGGCCGTCGCTCAACAAGCTGGATACCTAAGCTGGAAGCAAGTGACCATGCTAGCCAGCAACTACACAGCGCCCCTCATGCCTGCCTCCCACCGCAGTCGAAGCCACTGGGTTGCAGGTGGCAGCCCCAGCATGCGCAAATGCAAAACGGTAGAGGAGCTTTGCGAAGTGCTCGGTAAAGTAGAGCCGGTGTTACTGCGTAGTCACTGTGATGAATCTCTTCCTGGCGCCCGCTGCCTGTGTGAACTGGACCCCTTTGTTACGGCCAAGCGGGCTAACGTGGACATCGATATTGGCGATAAATATGACTTTTGGAACTATCTTTACTTGCTGGACAGGCCGTATGCCGGCGTCAATATTGTCAATGTACGTATCAGCTTAGGCCTCGGTTCCCATGGTCACTATCTGAACGAGCACTTGTTGGTCAACAGCAATAATGACCGCAGCAATAGCCTCAACCCCAATAATGACGCCCATTATCACGCGCTGAACAACCACGCCAATCAACTCAACCCCAACAACAAGCGCTTTGTGTCCTGACTGCCGGAACGGGTATAACTTGCGAGAGATTAGATTGAATGACCAAAGACTGCTTGGGTCGATTGTTGCCCCAACAACCTGAAATCCAGGCTGCTCTTGGGCTCGACGGACTTTTGCGTAAGTGTTGAGCACCGACAGTTGAAAAGCGACAGTCTCGACAGACATTGCATATAAATTGTTATTTTTAAAGTGGCATGAAATCAGTAGCTTAAAAGCGTCGCACCCGACAAACTTAATTGTTCGCTTTCATTTTTTAGCTGATTTGATCGAGCGGCCCGATTTTATCGGGCCTTTTTTTTGCCGGTGTGATTTTCTTCACTGACTCGATTGTCGCCTGGCCACATCCTGCAGTTGTGACGGGGGATTCCCGAATCAAGGTCGAAGCGAGGTGTGCGATGGTCGTGAAGAATGAAAAACGATTGGGTGATGATCGCCGCGTTTGCGAATTCGGGCCACCCAATGGCTGGCGTGAGCGGCGCAAGAGCGTCGAGCGGCGGCTGGTGAAGGTGGATGAGATTCCGTTCTCGGAATGGCTGGCTTATCGACCGGTGCGGGCCGAGACTGAAACGCAAAAATAAAACGGTTTGTAAAACGTAAAAGGCCTCGCCATCTAGCGAGGCCTTGGTGTTTATGGGGGCTGGATTATTCTTCCCGTTCGTAAACCACGTCGGATCGGCGATTTTCTGCCCACGATTCTTCGTCGTGGCCGGTTTTTTTCGGGTTGCTGGCGCCCAGCGTTTTGATGGTGATTTGTTTTTTCTGTGCGCCGTGACTGGCCAGCGTAGCGCGCACGTTTTCGGCGCGTTTCAGGCCCAATTGGTGGTTGTAAGCGGCGCTGCCGCGTTCGTCGGCATTGCCTTCGATGCGCACCCGCGCCTTGGGGTGCTCGGCAAGGTAGCGGGCGTGGGCGCGTAGCGCCGGGTCGTAATCGGCTTTGACGGTGGCGTTGTTCAGGTCGAAATAGACGCTGCGCTGGGTGCGCAGGCCGACCGGGTCCATTTTCATTGACGATTCGGGCATCGCACTGGCCGCCGGCGGGGTTGTGTTGGCGGCGGGTAGGCTGGCACCCGGCTGTAGTTCGGTCGGCACTGGTTTGCCGAGCAGGCCGGGGTGCACTTTGAGCGGGCCGCTTTGCGAGATGTGCTTACTCGGCGGAATCTCGCTTTTGAACGCGGCGCAGGCGGTAAGCAAGGTGGATAGAAGGAAAGCGATAGGCAGAGAAGCGCGCATCTGGTTTTTTCGGCGGCGTGAGGAAGCCCGAATCATAGCCCCTCGCATGGTTGGCGAATAGTCTTGTCAGCGTCCGGCGGGATGAGCGCAAGGTAGATTTACCTGGTGAAATGGAAAAATCAACTTTTTGTCTTTTGGGGTATAGCGGCTTCGCTCATTCACCAGTCGAGAATCTCTGCTCGCGGTCAACGCGGGAAAAGCAGGTATTTATGTTCTGATTGAGATCGGGGAGGGGGGCTTGGGCCGGATGTTATAATCGGCCCCCGTTTCATTACGCCAACCCTATCCGGTGATTTTTACCCTCGGCATCAACCATCATTCCGCCCCGCTCGCCATCCGTGAGCGGGTGGCGTTTGGCGCCGACAAACTGGGCCACGCGCTGAGCGACCTGATGCACGATCGCCCGGTGCACGAGGTGGCGATCCTGTCCACCTGCAATCGTACCGAGATTTATTGCTCGGCCGAGTCGCCCGAGATTGTTATTGACTGGCTGGCCCATTACCACCAGGTCGGCCGCGAAGAAATCGCACCGTATATTTACACCCATGACCAGCCGGAAGCCATCCGCCATGCCTTCCGCGTCGCCAGCGGCCTCGATTCGATGGTTATCGGCGAGCCGCAGATTCTCGGTCAGATGAAAGACGCCGTACGCGCTGCCGAAGAAAACGGCACCCTCGGCACGCAACTGCACAAGTTGTTCCAGCGCTCGTTTTCGGTCGCCAAGGAGGTGCGCACGACGACGGCTATTGGTGCCAACATCGTTTCGATGGCCGCCGCCGGCGTCCATCTGGCTGAACGCATTTTTGAGTCGATTGCCGGCCAGCGCATTTTGTTCGTTGGCGCTGGAGAAATGATCGAACTGTGCGCTGCGCATTTCTGTGCCGGCCAGCCGAAACAGGTCACCATCGCCAATCGCACGCTAGAGCGGGCGCGTGCCTTGGCCGAACAGTACGGCGGCACGGCCATTCGCCTCGACGAACTGGGCGAGCATCTGGCTGCTCACGACATTATCGTTTCCTGTACGGGCAGCCCCTTGCCGATTATGGGTCTGGGTATGGTCGAGCGGGCGATCAAGACGCGCCGGCATCGCCCGATCTTCATGATCGACCTTGCCGTTCCGCGCGATATCGAAGAGGAAGTTGGTCAGCTTGACGACGTGTTTCTATACACCGTCGACGACCTCGCGCAGGTCGTCGAGAGCGGCCTCGAGTCACGGCAGGCGGCGGTGGTCGATGCCGAAGCCATCATCGCCAACCGGGTGCAGGATTTTCTCGGCTGGCTGGCATCGCGCGAAACCGTGCCGGTCATTCGCTCGCTGCGCGATTCGGCTGAGCGTACGCGCCGCCACGAGATGGAACATGCGATGAAGCTGCTGGCCAAGGGTGAGGCCCCGGAAAAAGTGCTCGAACACCTGTCGCAACGGCTGACCAACAAGTTCCTGCACGCGCCGACGCAGACGCTGAATTCAGCTGACCACGGCGAACGGGCTGAATTGCAGGCCACGGTAAGCCGACTGTTCCATCTCCACGCTGCTGACTGAGAGCCCGCTTTCCGGCTCGGCACGGAGCAGGCAGTTGCGGCCGCTCCGCTTGGCCTGAAGCAGGGCGGCATCAGCCGCCTGAATAAGGCTGGATGCGGTGATAAAACAGGGTAGGGCAGCGATGCCGCAGCTGAAGGTGGCGCGCACCGAGCCCTCGGCATGCGCGTGCGGCAATGCCGAGAAATCCTGACGTATCTGATCGAGCAGAACAGTGGCCCGTTCCAGTTCGGTATCGGGCAGGGCCACGATGAATTCCTCGCCGCCATAGCGCCCGATCAGGTCGGTATTGCGCAGGCGGCCACGCAGTAGCCAGGATAGGCTGCGGATGACCTGGTCGCCGACCGGGTGGCCGAAACGGTCGTTGATCGATTTGAAACGGTCGATGTCGATCATGGCAACGACCAGGCGACCGTTCGGCAGGGCGTCGTGCAGCAAGCGTTCGATCTGATCCTTGGCTGTGGCGTGGTTGAGCAGGCCGGTCAGGCTGTCGTGGCGGGTCGAGTGGAGCATTTCCCGGTAGCGCTGGATTTTGGTCTTGACCACCGCGGCCAGAATGATCGGATTGATCGGCTTGGTCAGGAACTGGTCGCCACCGAGGCGCAAGGCCTCAACCTGCTGCGCAATGTCGCCTTCGCTCGATAGGTAGATGACCGGCAGCGAATGGTATTCGGCCACCTGGCGCAGAGCGCTGGTCACTTCGACGCCATTGCAGAAGGGCATGTACATGTCCATCAGGATGGCATCGGGCTTGTATTCGGCCGCCACTTCGAGCAGTAGCCGCGGATCGTTGATGGCTCGGCTGTCGATGCCGTGTTGGGATAGCGAGCGGCGGACGTGGGCGATGGCGGTGGCCGAGTCTTCGACGATCAGCACGCGATGTATCTCGTGTTCGCGCGTCTGGGCCAGGTCGAGAATGCGTGACAAGACGTCGCTGACTGTGTCGCCAAGCGGTACGCAGGCATCAGCGCCGGCGCGCTGGAGCAGGACGATGCTTTGCAGGTTGCTCGGCACGGACAGGCAATAGAAATAACTGCTCGGGAATTCGGTGCGCA
>NZ_JAVHPH010000373.1:0-10747 GCF_036170495.1 Azonexus sp. | reverse complement strand
CGACGACCAAGACACTCGTTTTCGTTCGGGCCGGTAGCAAGTGGCTGATCAAGGACGAAAACGCCCGGTGAAATTAGGCCGTAAATTAGTTTTGTCCGGACTGGCGGTCGCCCTGGCCGCCGGTGCAGCAGCCCGGCTTAAGGACAAGCCGGCGACTATCCCCGTCACCATCAACGAACTCTCGGCGATTGC
This sequence comes from Azonexus sp., assembly GCF_036170495.1. Lineage (GTDB taxonomy): Bacteria > Pseudomonadota > Gammaproteobacteria > Burkholderiales > Rhodocyclaceae > Azonexus. Next base: position 10,555 of record NZ_JAVHPH010000373.1, on the reverse strand, counting down.
CTTGGCGCGGACAACACCCGAGGCATCCAGCCAGGGTTCGACCCTTCCCCAGACTGTTTCCGACTCCGGTCCGGAAGAAGCCTTGACGCGCATATTTGCCGAAATCGAAGGCAATCGCCTGAGCAATGCCCTCCAACTAACCGAAAACCTGCTGCGTCAGCACCCGAACTACCGGTTGGCCAACCTCATCAAGGGCGACCTGCTACTCGCCCGCAAGCAACCGATCAACACCTTTGGCGCCTTGACCGATGCCCCAGCCGACAAGGTGGCCGATCTGCGCGCCGAAGCCATTGCCCGTCTGGCTGCCTATCGCGAAAAGCCACCGGCCGATTTCGTGCCGCGCTACCTGTTGCAGATGCGACCGGACCAGCGCTTCGCCATCGTCGTCGACACCCAGCGGTCGCGCCTCTACCTGTACGAAAACGATCTCAAGAACGGCGGCCGGCCCCGCTTCGTCGCTGACTACTATGTCACCCAGGGCAAGCTGGGCGCGGAGAAACTGGCCGAGGGCGACAAGAAAACCCCGGTTGGCGTTTATCACGTCACCGCCAACCTGCCCCGCCAGAAGCTGGCCGATCTCTATGGCAACGGTGCCTTCCCGCTCAATTACCCCAACGAATGGGACAAGCGTCAGGGCCGTGGCGGCAGCGGCATCTGGCTGCACGGCACGCCGTCCGACACCTTTTCCCGGCCGCCGCGCGCCTCTGACGGCTGCGTCGTGCTGACCAACCAGGATCTCGACGTCGTCGCCAAAAACCTGCAGGTTGGCCTGACGCCGGTGATCATCAGCAACTCGGTCGAATGGCTGTCGCTCGACGACTGGGCCAAGGAACGCAGCGAACTCAACAAGTCGATCGACGCCTGGCGCGCCGACTGGGAAAGCCGCGACACCGCGCGCTATCTGAAGCATTACTCGCCGCGCTTCAAGTCCGGCGAGCAGGATTTCGCCGAGTTTTCCGCCCAGAAAAAGCAGGTCAATGCCGGCAAGGAATGGATCAAGCTCAAGATCGACAATCTCTCCGTATTCCGCAACCCGGGCAAGGAAGAAGTCGTCGTCGTGACCTTTGACCAGGATTACCGCAGCAACAACCTCAACAACCAGATGAAAAAGCGCCAGTACTGGCTGCGCGAAGGCGGTCAGTGGAAAATCATTTACGAAGGAAGTGCCTGATGTTGAAAAAAATATCCGTTCTCGCCGCCGGCTTGCTCGTCTCGCTCGCCGTGTGGGCCGCCCCGACCGTCGAAATGACGACCAATCTGGGTAAATTCACGCTTGAACTATTCCCCGACAAAGCCCCGAAAACCGTCGAAATGTTCCTCTACAACGCCAAGCACGGTTTCTACGAATCGACCATTTTCCACCGCGTCATCGATGGTTTCATGATTCAGGGCGGCGGTTTCAGCATGGCCATGGAAGAGAAGAAGGTGCTGACTCCGGCCTTGAAGAACGAGGCGACCAATGGTCTGGCCAATGATCGCGGCACGGTGGCCATGGCCCGTACATCGGACCCGCATTCGGCCCGCGTCCAGTTCTTCGTCAATCTCAAGAACAACGATTTCCTCAATCACAAGACCACCGGCGACCCGCGCGGCTGGGGCTATGCCGTCTTCGGCAAGGTCACCCAGGGCATGGACGTCGTCGACAAGATTGCCAAGGTGCCGACCGGCAACGCTGGCTATTACGAAAACGTTCCGACGACCCCGGTCGTCATCCAGAACGTCAAAATCATCTCCGACAAATAAGGATCCCCAATGTCCAAAATCAAGCTCACCACCAACCACGGCGACATCACGCTCGAACTGAATGCTGAGAAGGCCCCGAAGACCGTTGCCAACTTCATCGCCTACGTTGAAGCCGGCCACTACAACGGCACCATCTTCCACCGCGTCATCAAGAACTTCATGATCCAGGGCGGCGGCATGGAGCCGGGCATGGGCCAGAAGGCCTGCCAGGCACCGATCGAGAACGAGGCCGCCAATGGCCTCAAGAACAAGCGCGGCACCGTTGCCATGGCCCGTACCAACGACCCGCATTCGGCCACCGCCCAGTTCTTCATCAACACCGTCGATAACGATTTCCTCGACTTCAAGTCGCCGTCCGGCCAGGGCTGGGGCTACTGCGTGTTCGGCGAAATCGTCGAAGGCCTCGATGTCGTCGATAAGATCCGCGCCGTCAAGACCGGCAACAAGGGTTTCCATCAGGACGTTCCGGCTGAAGACGTGATCATTGAGAAGGCCGAGATCGTTTGATCTTCTTCATTTCTGATCTGCACCTGTCGCCCCGGTCACCCGGGGCGACGCATTTGTTCCTGAGCTTTCTGGCCGGCCGCGCCCGCCAGGCCGAGGCGCTGTACATCCTCGGTGACCTGTTCGAAGTGTGGGTCGGCGACGACATCGACGATCCGTATGCCGCGCAGATCACTGCCGCCCTGCGCGCTGCCAGCGATTCCGGACTGAAGATTGGCTTCATGCATGGCAACCGCGACTTCGCCATCGGCGAGCAATTCACCGCGGCCGCCGGCATGACGCTGCTGCCCGACCCCTATTTGCTGGTCCTGCCCGAGTGGTCCTTCGTGCTCTCGCACGGCGACGCTCTGTGCATCGACGACCATGCCTACATGGCCTATCGCGCCAAGGTGCGCGACCCGGAATGGCAGCGCACGATGCGCGCCAAACCGCGATTCCTGCGCAGCCTGCTCGGCCGTTACATCCGCTGGCGCAGCGCCCGGCGCAAGCGCACCGAGAACTACGTCTATGCCGACCTCAACGGTCCGGCCACCGACGATTTCCTGCGCGACCACGGCTACGCCACCTTCATCCACGGTCATACCCACCGGCCGGAGAAACACGACCATATCGTCGATGGCATCCATGTCGAACGCTGGGTCCTTTCCGACTGGCATGAAGCGCGCGGCGAAGCACTGGTCTGGGATGGCGAGACGCTGAGCCGCGAAGCCATCGTATGAACATTTCAATTTTGACCCCAATTTCCGGTTGACCGTGGAAACCACCGCCCTCGCCATCCTGCGCGACGTCTTCGGCTACCCGGCTTTCCGCGGCGCCCAGGCCGAAATCATCGACCACATCGGCAACGGCGGCGATGCGCTCGTCCTCATGCCGACCGGCGGCGGCAAGAGCCTGTGCTACCAGATTCCCGCCCTGCTCCGCCCGGGTTGCGCCATCGTCGTCTCGCCGCTCATCGCGCTCATGCAGGATCAGGTCGATGCCCTGACCCAGCTGGGCGTCAAGGCTGCCTGCCTCAATTCGACGCTCGACTGGCGCGAGGCGCAGGCCATCGAGCAGCAGATGTTCGCCGGCCAGATCGACCTCGTTTATATCGCCCCCGAGCGCCTGCTCATCGACCGCACGCTGTCGATGATTGATGCGCTCTACGAAGCCGGCAAGCTGGCCCTGTTCGCCATCGACGAAGCCCACTGCGTGTCGCAATGGGGCCACGATTTCCGGCCGGAATACCTACAACTGTCGACGCTGCACGAACGCTACCCGAAGGTCCCGCGCATCGCGCTGACCGCCACCGCTGACAAGGCGACGCAAAACGAAATGCTGGTCCGCCTCGGCCTGACCGAAGCGCGTGTTTTCCTGTCGAGTTTCGACCGCCCGAATATCCGCTATACCGTCGTCGAGAAGGACAACGCCAAGAAGCAGTTGCTTGGCTTCCTGACCGGGCGCCAGGGCCAGGCCGGCATCGTTTATTGCCTGTCGCGCAAGAAGGTCGAGGAAACGGCCGAATGGCTGTCGGCCCAGGGCTACCCCGCCCTGCCCTACCACGCCGGCCTACCCGCCCCGACGCGCGCCGCCAACCAGCGCCGCTTCCTGCGCGAGGAAGGGCTGGTCATGTGCGCGACGATCGCCTTCGGCATGGGCATCGACAAGCCGGACGTGCGTTTCGTCGCCCACCTCGACCTGCCGAAAAGCATCGAAGCCTACTATCAGGAAACGGGCCGCGCCGGCCGCGATGGCGAACCGGCCGAGGCGTGGATGGCCTACGGCATGCAGGACGTCGCGCTGCAACACGCACGCATTGCCGAATCGGGCGCCGGCGAAGGCCAGAAAATTCTCGAATCGCAACGCTTGAACGCCCTGCTTTCCTACTGCGAAGCGCCGCGCTGCCGGCGTCAGGTGCTGCTCAACTATTTCGCCGAAGAGCGCGAGCCCTGCGGCAACTGCGACGTCTGCAGCGAGCCGCCGGAACTGTGGGACGGCACGCTGGCGGCGCAAAAAGCGCTGTCGGCCATCTTCCGCACCGGCATGCGCTTCGGCGTCACGCATTTGACCGATGTGCTGCGCGGCAAGGCGACCGACAAGATCAAGCAGTGGCACCACGACCAGCTGCCGACTTTCGGCGTCGGCGCCGACCTCGACGACCATGCCTGGAAGAGCGTTTTCCGCCAACTGGCGGCGGCCGGGCTGGTCCATGTCGACATGGCCGAACACGGCGCGCTGCAACTGACCGATGCTGCCCGCGAAGTGCTCAAGGGCCAGCGCCAGGTGCAACTGCGCCGGCCGGCCAAGCGCAAGGCCACCTCATCGTCGTCTTCACGCAGCAGCAGCACGTTGGTGCACAGCGAACTGTCGGCGGCTGACGAGATGCTGTTCCAGTTGCTGCGCGCCTGGCGCAGCGATACGGCCAAGGAGCAAGCCGTGCCGGCCTACGTCATCCTGCATGACAAGACGTTGCGCGAGCTGGCCGAAGTCCGCCCGACCAGCCACGGCATGCTGGCCGGCATCACCGGCATGGGTAGCGCCAAGATCGAGCATTACGGCGCCGAGTTGCTCGACCTGATCCGCAACGAGGGCTGACGTGGACAGCCGGAACGCGCTGAATGCCACGCTGGCCGCCGTCGTCATCGCGGCGCTGGTCATTTCCGGCATCGCCCCCTTCGACCGGGCGACCTGGATGATGGAAGTGGCGCCGGTCTTGATCGCCCTGCCGCTCATGATCGCCACGCGCCAAAGCTATCCGCTGACGACGCTGCTCACCGTGTTGATCGCCATCCATGCGCTGGTCCTAATTGCCGGCGGGGCCTATACCTACGCCCGCGTGCCGCTCGGTTTCTGGCTGCAGGATCTGCTCGGCACGGTGCGCAACCCCTACGATAAGATCGGTCATTTGCTGCAGGGCTTAGTCCCGGCCATGGTCGCCCGTGAAATCCTGATCCGCGGCGGTTACGTCGTCGGCCGCCGGATGACCGGCCTTGTGTGCATCTGCATTGCGATGGCGATCAGTGCCAGTTACGAGCTCATCGAGTGGGCTGCAGCGCTGGCCATGGGCCAAGGCGCCGACGAGTTCCTCGGCACCCAGGGCGACCCGTGGGATACGCAATCGGACATGTTCATGGCGCTGATCGGGTCGAGCACGGCGATTGCCCTGCTTTCCGGCTGGCACGACCGGCAGCTGGCAAAGCTTTCAAAAATGGGCAAAATTTCCGGTTGACCCTAGGGCCAGCCGTTGTTTCTATGGTCGTAGGAATCGCCGGCCCACCCTCGCCGCTGGCTACATCCCGAGCGATTTGAGGAAGTCGTCCTGCTCGCTGGCGTCGACGCCTTTCGACGGGACGGCGCAAGCGCTCGCTGCATTGGCCTGCTCGATCAGCGCATCCGGATCGGCCTCTTCGCTCTCGAAGTCGTTGAGCTTGATGAACTCGGTACGGTCGATCGCCAATTCCAGATAAAAAATGTTGTTGCGGCCGGTGAAGAAGGTCACCCGGCGGGCTTCCGGCTTGTCGAGATTGGTATCGACGCTGAGCATGACCTGCTTGGTCAGGGCCAACATCTTCGGCTGGTTCTGCGTGATGTGCGTCTGCAGCTCGCGCGCCACCTTGCCGGTGAAATCGCCGACGATCTGGTTCATCAGTTCGCCCATGACGTTCGCCACCTCGTCCGAGGTATGCGAACTGGCCAGCTCGTCCTTGGCCATGCCCATGCTCAGCATGTAGCTCTCGTAAAGCTCCATCGCCGCCGCCGCCGAGAAGTTGGTGACGACCAGCCCGGAAAAACCGCCATCGAACAGCACGAAGCAGCCAATGTCCGGCTTGAGGCAGGTTTTGGTGATGCGCTGGACCATGCCGGAATAATGAATCTGGCTCTGGGTGGCGATGGTCAATACCTTGGTCACCGAATTGCACAGGCTGCGCAGGATGTCTTCGGTTCCGTAGACGACGGGGCTTTCGTGCAGGGTCATGGTAGTGGGTCTTCTTGGCAAATAAACAAATGAAAGATAGAGCGATGGTCAGCGCCAGGTATCAGCGCAAATGCTGCTCGGCCACCGCCGACAATTCAACGGACAAGGTTCCCGTCGCCACGGCCCGGCGCAGCGATTCCTTCGCCTCAGCTACGTGCCCGTCGGCCTCCAGCGCCAGGCCCAGCCCGAGCCACCAGCGCCCCTCGTTGGGTGCCAGACGCGTCGCCCGCTGGTAATGCGTCACCGCCGCGCGACTGGCCCCCAGGCGCGATTTTAGATGCCCCTGAAAACCGGCGTAGTCGGCGCTCGCCTCGGCATAGATCTGCGCTTTGCTCAGCGTGCGATCGGCCGCGCCAAGGTCGTTCTGCTCCAGTTGCAGGCGGGCCAGCGACATCGCCCAGCCGGTCTGGGCCGGCTGATGGTCGAGGCCTTCCTGCAGCACCGTCATCGCCTCTGCGATCCGGCGCATTTCCAGCAACTGGCGGAGCAACATCTGACGCACCTGGACGTAGCCCGGATCCTGTTTGAGTGCCGCCTTCAGTGCGTCGATAGCCTCGGCACCGTGCCCTCCAGCCAAGGCATTTTCAGCTCGCCGATATTCCGCATCGGCACGATCGCGCGGCGTTGCCAGAACGGGACTTTTCTCGATCCTGACCGGCCCGACCGGCGCCGCCAGCGGAGGCGCCGGTGCTGCAGCCGCCGCCTCGGCATTGGCTAGCGCGACAGGCGGCATCGGCGCGATGGGGTCGGGGACGCCCAGCACCGGCGCGGCCGGCAGGGGGAGAACGGCCAGGTTCGAGGCCAGACGCAGTTCGCTATCCAAAATCGGCTCTTTTTTCACGTCGACCGTAGCAACCGGCAGCGCCCCCGGGGGCGCGGCAATCGCTGGCGGCTCGACACGGATGCCGAGCCAGGGCAACAGAACCCCGTTGGCGTGCAGCACCGCCGCCCCAAGCGTAGGCACGGCAACGATCACCAGGGCCATCAGCCAGCCCCCGACACGCCCCGGCGCCGCCGGCAGGGCACGGATTTCGCGTTGCAGGTTTTGCCGGGCCGGATCGTCAGGGCGCTTGGCCTCGATGTTGCGCAGCATGTCGTTGATCAGGCTCATCTCACCACCATCCGGCCGCCGCCGCGCCTTCGGTATCGGCCGCCGCCCGGCGAACATGGCCGGCGCGCACGGCATGTTTGCCCTCGCCGAAAACGGCGAGCAGCGACTTGTGGGCCAGAATATTGAGCAAACGCGGCGTGCCGCGGCTGGCCTTGTGCAGGCAGCGCACGGCGCGCGGCCCAAAGACATCCTCACCACGATAGCCGGCGACGCGCAGGCGATGCGCCAGATAATTGGCGACCTCGTCACGGGCCAGCCCACCGATCCGGTAATGGAAGGCAATGCGCTGCAACAACTGGCGAACCGACGGCTCAGCCAGCTTGCGGTCGAGTTCCGGCTGGCCGAAGAGGACAATCTGCAGCAACTTGCGTTTCTCGGTCTCCAGATTCGAGAGCAGGCGCAGCGACTCCAGCGTTTCGAGCGGCATGGCCTGCGCCTCGTCGATGCAGACCACCACCTGACGATCCGCCGCCGCATGGTCGAGCAGTGCCCGGTTGATGCTTTGCAGCAGATGATAGTCGTCGCTGTCGGCGCTCACCGCCAGCCCCAACTCCTCGGCCAGCGCCAGTTGCAAGGTGCGCGGCGCCAGATAGGGATTGGGCAGGTAGGCGGACACGCAGCCCTCGGGCAACGCTTGCAGCAAGCGGCGGCAGAGCAGCGTCTTGCCGGTGCCGACTTCGCCGGTAATCTTGATGAAGCCTTCGCCGCTACCCAGCGCGACGAGCAGCGTATTCAACGCCTCCTGATGGCTGCGCGTGATGACCGTGTAGCTGGTGTCCGGCGTGATGCCGAAAGGCAGCTCGCTCAGGCCGAAATGGTCGAGATACAAGGCTGCCTGTTACCGTTTATTGCCATTCGAGATGGCGCGGCTGGCGCGGGTCCAGCCCCTGGATACGCTCCTGCACCTCGGCCGAGGCATTGCGCCACGAATTTTCGTCGCGAATCACCGTTGACCGCATCAAAATGACCAGTTCGCGCTTGTTGTTCGACACGCTTTTCTGACCGAACAGCGCGCCCATGCCCGGCAACCCGCTGACGCCCGGCAGGCCATAACGGCTGGTGTTCTGCTCCTGTTTCATCAGACCGCCGATGGCGACGATGCTGCCATCCTGAACGCGGACGATGCTGTCGGTTTCGTTGATGCTGCTCGAGGCCAGCGGCAGCGTAAAGGTGCCGAGATCGCCGAGATTGACATTCTTGACCTTTTCCTCGACCACACTGACCGAGGGATGAACATGCAAAATAATGTTGCCCTCGTCATCGATCTGCGGCGTCACGTCGAGCGCGATGCCGGAGAAAAATGGCTGCAACGTGATGTTCGGCGTCACGACATTGCCGGCCGCACTGGTCGTCGTGTTGGTGCTGATACCGGTCACGAAGAAATCATCGGTACCGACCTTGAGTACGGCCTTCTGGTTATTGGTCGTCGCGATACGCGGGCTGGACAGTACCTGGACATCACCCTGCCCTTCGAGGAAGGAGAGCAGCGCAGCAAAATTCTGCGACTGGAAAGCCAGGCCGAAGAAGCCGCGACCGGCCGCAGTCGTATCAATAGAACCGTTTGTCCCGGGCGCCGCGCCGACCACCGTACCGGCGGTAACGCCAGTCGCCGAGCCGCCCAGAGTCGCCGAGCCACTCAATGCCGCCCCCGGCGCCAGGGTACCGAAGGCCACCTTGCCACCGAGCAGACCGCCAAATTTGCTCCAGTTGATACCGGTCTGATACGAGTCATTGAGCGAGACCTCAATGATCTTGGCTTCCAACATGACCTGGCGTTCAACCACCAGCTGCGTTGCTTTCAGATACTCATCGACCGAGCGTAGCTCGATGGGGGATGCCTTGACGAGCACGACCCCCGACCCGGCATTGACGATGACATTGCGCCCTTCCTGGGTACCAACGATGGAATTGAGTGCCGAGCCGAGATCCTTCCAGAAGTCGTAGTCCGAGGTGGTCTGCACCCGCGCACTGTCGTTACCCCGCTGCGGCTGGCCCCCCGTGCTTCCGGCCGGAACGCTGCCGGCCCCACTCGATGCCCCGCTAGTCGTCGTCGGGGTGGAAGTAGTCGGCGAACTACCTGTCACCCGCATCTCGCTCATGCCCTGACGGCGATTGGCCAGATAATTGATCTTGAAAATACGCGTCTGGATGGTATTGGGCTGAACATAGATTCGGGTGCCCTGCATCCGGTAATCATAGCCATAGACTTCGCGCAGCGTCTCAAGCGCCTCGCGCACCGTCGTACTCTTCAGGTTGAGACTGACCGTGCCCGACAATTCGGGCGGGAACAGCATGCTGTACCGGGTGCCGGAGACCAGGGCATTCAACACCTGGGCCACCGGCGCATTGTTCACGGCCAGGTTGAAGCGCGGCTCCGGCTTGGCGGCCACCGGCTGATCGAGTTGCAGCGGCGGCACCATGGCCTGGCCGACGACGTCGCCCTGCGGCCTGTTTGCCTTGCTCGCCGCGGCCGCCCCCAGTTCCTGGTCGGCCCGCTCGAAAGCCTCAGCCCGGCGCGTATGCTGGTTGCTGCACGCGCTCAGCATCAGTGTCGACAATCCGATTATCAAAATCTTGCTCATGGCAGACCCTTCACTGGCCCGGTTTTCCCCGTTTTTCGGGGCTTGGGCGTTTCAATCATCTGTTTTTCAACGTCGGGCGTCAGGTAAAGATGGGTCACCCCATCCGCCCCCTGCAACACGGCTTCGCGCTCGTTCAGGCGAACCAGCGTCGCCCCGCCAACCCGATCGCCCAGGGCAACGGTCTTGCCGCCGATCACGGCAACCGGCCGGCCACCTTGACGCACCAGCACCGACTGCAAGCGCAAACCGCCGGATGCATCGCCACCGGACTTGGCGGCGTCGTCGACCGGCGCCAGCCAGGCCGCCGGCGGGCGCGTCGGATCGGCCGACTGGGCCAAAGCCGAGGTCGTGGCAACAAGCAGGGCGAGCGCAATCAGCCTCATAAGGTCAACCATGTCTTGTCCGGACTCAGGGTATAAACGGTCAGGGTCATTTCCGACCGCGGGTAATCGATCACGCGATAGCTCAACGGTCCCCACAGCAGGCGTTGCGGCAATTTTTCCAGTTGCACCAGATAGGCCTGAAGCTCGCTATAGCTGCCTTCGAGGCGGATTTCGACACCGTGCCGATAGAGGTCAAAGGAACGCTCAACCGGCTTGCCATCGGCTTCCTTGGCCGCTTCTTTTTCGCGCAGCACGCTTTGCGGCGCCTGCGTTTTCA
>NZ_JAVHPH010000372.1:0-10778 GCF_036170495.1 Azonexus sp. | reverse complement strand
ACCGGCCTTAGCTTATTCCTGCCCGGTGGCTGTCCAAACGACCGGGACCACCGCACAGGTAGTCGGTCAGAAATTGTCGAACTGCTTGGCCCCGCTTTTGATGCCGCTTGTCAAAGCTGGGATCAAACGTGAGGGCATCGGATTTGGCTTGATAAAACGGCGCGCCGTGTTGGGTCAAGAACAGATACTGATCCTCAGTGTCGCCACCAGGCGCCCGAGCGCGTCGCCGCTGGGCGCGCTCAGAATACGAATAGGTCCGCAGCAATTCGTACAGTTTCCGCGGTACGCACAAAGTCATCGATTTATCGAATTTGGTATCAATGTTCGTCCCTGGTCCGGCGACCATTCGTACCTCCTTCAGGCCATCAGGTAGCTCGAGCTGTACATGCCGGACACGCAGAGTCAATGCCGACTGAATTCGCGCGCCGCTCAGGAGCATGAAAAGATGCATCAGGGTCATTTCGCTGTTGCCGAAATGGGCCAAAGCCTCAATGATCCAGTGCTGCTCGTTAGGCGGCATTGGCCTCAGCTTTCCGCCGTCGTTGATTGACCCATCGAACGGATCGTCCTGTTTGGGTACTTTGATCGACACATCGGTCGTGACGACTTTCTTGGTGGCGCTTAATCCGACTGAGTCTTTGAACTCGAGGTAATACTCGCGCTCTTCCCAAGGATCATGCCGGATGGGGATGATTCGTTCCCGAATCAGCCAACGATAAAAGGCGATAACACATCCCATGCGCCTTTTGGCGGTCCTCGCACGAATTGTGCGAGCAAAAATCTGTTGTTTCAGATAGCCGTGATACCGGTAGGTTGGTCGTTTCTGCTTGTTCTGAGGGAAATCAGTGAAGTCGATTTCTTTTTCATCCAGAAAGGCTTTGAAGGCTCCCAGGTCGTCAGCGATGCTGTGAAAGGTTGTCATATTGGGAAGTGACACACCTTCCAATCGCGACAGCAGATAGATCATCGCGATATCCCAAGGCCCCCCCTTCCCATCCAGGATGACCGGGAAAAGGTTATACATGGACTCAACGACGCCATCATCGTCAGTAATGGGTCGGAAGTGATAGGTGACTGGCGGGCGCCCATCAATTGCAGGAATTTTGCGCAGGGTGCTGCCGGGAGTCCCCTCTTGGCAAACTTCGGTGATGACACAGGCCGGGAGAACAACTTTGTGGCGAAAGGAATTTGTCATTCCGTTTCTCCCGGCGTAAGGGTGCAGATGGTCCCGATCGGTCTCTTTTGTTGGCTCGCAAATTTGAGCTCAAGCCGCGCGCTGCGGTGGCTTTGCAGTTTGGGATAGATCACTTCGCATTCCTGATGAGTTGCAAGGTGATACTCAAGATATAGAGTCGCCTACCCTATTTCTGAAAATTCTTTAGAACGGCTGGCGGCGACGTACCGAAGTAAGCCGAACAGATAAATCAGAAACGAATGTACTAATCTGCTAGCGCGTCGGGCCTGTCTTTCTCTCGTTGCTTCCGCCGTGGAGGGAGCCAATAGGCAACTATCCGTCAATTGGTTTTTTTGTTAGAAGTCCAAGGTTGAAGTAACAAAGATCCGGCATTCATTTGTAGTCAGCGAAATGCCGCTGTATTGCCAGCTGCCGGATTAGTGAAAATCATATGGTTAAGGAGCCTTGTAAATGTCGGGATGGGGAGCAACAGAACGAGGTGGCGTAGCGATTAGCGCCTGGGAGTATCGTGAGCTCTACCTGGAGTACGGGGAGAGACATTCCGAATTCTTTTGCCCATTCTGTGACATTCCCTTGGTGGCCATGCTGATCTATTCGGACGAGGAGCTCTCACGGTCTCCCCACTTTGCCGCTAGAGATAGCAAGCACCTGTTCGATTGCGAGGGCGAGCCGCTTGATGTGGAGCAGCCCGACAGAAAGCTGCCGCGTGCCCACTATAAACCGCGCCGAATGGGCATCCCGGAAGCGCTGTCTGATCGACCACCTCAGCGCGAATATCGCGCCAGTGCTGACCCTGCAACCCTAAATGTCCCTTCTCCGAGCATTGCTGATGTCACTGCCAGAAGGCGCCAAGCGAGTTCTCTCGGCAAGCCTATTCCCAAAACTTATTTGCTCCGATCTATTGTTGAGGCACGGGACATCGAAATTAAGGAGATATACAAGCAGGCCGGCAAAGGAAATTGGGATCAGGCCAAAATCAAAGCCGAAATGAAAAAGGTGCTTGGTTCAATGCCACTTCGGCTGGAGGATACGACCACTTACGACGACGGGTTTCGTGGCCCGACGTTTCTAAATTGGAAGTTCAAACGCATTTATCATGGCAAGGGACTGGTTGTTAGCAGCGTAAATGGGTTGGCGATCGAAAGCCAGACGGATGGAAAATTGCGGGGAGAGGCATTGCCATTCCGGATACAGATCGATCAGACAGTTATCGGATCCGGTTCTCCGCAATCTCACTTGGCATTGCTTGAAAAGCTGGGATCGTTCGAAGAAACGGGCACGGAAATTCGGTGGTACGCCTATGGCTTGCCAGGCGTTCAAGCTGGCAGCCTAGTCGTACCAATCCAAAATTTCGATCATCTCTATATCAAGAAGGCATTTGAGGCGAAGCGGCCATAAGTGCCAATTCCCAGTGCGGAAGGTGATCACCATAGTCGTCTAGAGGATGGTGAATTTTGATTTGAGAGGCATTCAACGCCTGTTGGAGCAATGACAGCAAGGCGATCAAATGCGCCGCGTCTGGAACGGCAACCGTAATTTCGACCCCATCAGGGGAGCCGATCCGGAAGTTATTCACGTCAATGTCGACATGGATGATCTTATGCACCTTGCGGCCAATGAAATCCGTACCTTCACAAATCTGAATGTAAAAATTGTCGCATTCGGCTCCAAGGACTGGAAAGAACGTATTTTTTTGCGGGTGTGCGCTCTTTGCGACTGCGGCTGCGAAATGCCCAAGAGAAACCAATAGATTGTCAGGGTCAAAGCTCATATTTATCTCCTGATGGTTGTTGAATAGCCGGCTTGAACGGTTTTGTGTTGTTAGATAGGAACGAAAAAGAAGGGGTGACAGCCAAGCTGGCCGTCACCCCTTCGTCGCTTTCCTATAGGAAAGCTCAAGAGCGAGTTGTTGAGGGAAGGAAAAGCGTGGCCGCTGAAGTTGGCAGCTCGCCAACTTCGCCTGAATTAATTCCGATGCCTACTTGTGTAGCGGCAACGCTGGAATCTCACCTGGCACATGCCGTCCATTTGAGCATTACTTGCACAGTTACGTTTTCAGTGCAGAACTTGTCCGTACATGAAGTGCGTCGAAATGAAAATGGTGACCCCCTGCTGGCGCGACAATTCGACGAGCAGCGCCCAGAATTCGTCGCGCGCCACCGGGTCGACGCCAGAGGTCGGCTCGTCGAGAATGAGCAGCTTCGGTTCATGGACGACCGCGACGGCCAGCGACAATCGCTGGCGGATGCCGAGCGGCAGATCGACCGCCGCCTTGTCGGCGTAGGGTGCGAGCCCGAAACGCGCCATCAGTTCGGCAATGCGCGGGCCGCGCCGGGCGTTCGGCAGATGGAACAGCCGGGCGTGCAGATCGAGGTTGGCGGCGACGCTGAGCTCGCCGTACAGCGAGAAAGCCTGCGACATGTAGCCGACCTGCTTGCGCGTTTCGAGGTCGCGGGCGTCGATGGTTTTGCCGAACAGTTTGGCCTCGCCTTCCGTTGGCGGCAGCAGGCCGGTCAGCATTTTCATTGTCGTCGTCTTGCCGCAGCCGTTCGAGCCGAGAAAGCCGAAAATCTCGCCCGGTTCGATCTTGAAACTGACGTGATCGACCGCCGTGAAGTCGCCAAAACGCTGCGCCAGCCCCTCGGCCTCGATGGCAAACACGCCGCCAGCGCCAACGCGTGGCGGGATGACCAGTTCGTGATGGGCCTGCCGGCGCTCCGCCGGCAGCAAGGCGATGAACGCCCCGTCGAGCGTCGCCTGCCCGGTCTGCGCGCGCAACTCCGCCGGTGTGCCGGTGCCGATCACCTTGCCGCCATCCATCGCGACCAGCCAGTCGAACTGCTCAGCCTCTTCCATGTAAGCCGTCGCCACCAGCACGCTCATACCGTCCCGGCTGGCCCGGAGGGCATCGATCAATGCCCAGAACTGGCGCCGCGACAGCGGATCGACGCCGGTCGTCGGCTCGTCGAGAATGAGCAGGTCGGGGTCGTGGATCAAGGCGCAGCACAGGCCCAGCTTCTGCTTCATGCCACCCGACAGTTTGGCCGCCGGGCGGTCCTTGAACGGTAGCAGACCGGTGCTGGTCAGCAGTTCATCGATGCGCCGGACGCGCTCGCGCTTGCCCTGCCCGAACAGGCGGCCAAAGAAATCGACGTTCTCGAAGACCGACAGCGTCGGGTAAAGATTCTTGCCCAAACCCTGCGGCATGTAGGCAATGCGCGGCTGCGCCGTGGCCCGGAAATGACGGTTGCCGATGTCGCCGCCGAGCACCTCGACCTGCCCGGCCTGAATCTGCCGCGCCCCCGAAATCAGCGCCAGCAGCGACGACTTGCCAACGCCGTCCGGCCCGATCAGGCCGACCATGCGACCAGCCGGCAGGGCAATATCGACCGCCGCCAGGGCGACGACGGGGCCGTAGCGATGGCTGACACCAGACAATCGGGCGACCGGCGGGCGGTCCATGGCGTTTTACTTTCCGTCGATCTGCAGATTGGCCGGCCAGGTAGCGCTGGCATCGAGCCGCACGTAGGCAACGCCGGGCATGCCGCCCTTGGCCAGATCGCGATGGGCGGCCAGCCAGGCCGCCGCGGGCTTGACCTTGAGGCGGAACATGAGCTTTTCGCGCTCGCTCCGGGTTTCGACTTCGCGCGGCGTGAATTGCGCCTTTGGCGCAACAAAACTGACCGTCGCCGGAATCACCTGTCCCGGCAAGGCGTCGAGCGCGATGCGCGCCTCGCTGCCCAGCGCCACCTGGCCTGCCTTGTCGGCCGGCAGGTAGAGGGTCATGAACATGTCGGACAAATTCACGAGCGTCAGCGCCTTGCCGCCGCCGGCCAGCACCTCGCCCGGCTCAGCCAGCCGGTAGAGGACGCGGCCGGCAATCGGCGCCTTCAGGGACGTATCGTTGAGCGTTACGCGCAGGCTTTCCGCCTTGGCCACCGCCGCCACCACCGCCGCATCGGATTCGCCAACCTTGCCGCTGGCCTGCGCCATGCCGGCCAGCGCGCCATCCATGCCGGTCTTGTCGACATCGAGCTTGCTGCGGCTGATGAAGCCCCGGCCAACCAGATCTTCGGAGCGTTGCAGCGTCTTGCCGGCCAGCGCTACGTCGGATTGCGACTTGCGCACAGCGGCCCGCGACTGGTCGACAGCGCGTTGCGCCTGAACAATCTGCGCCTCGGCCGCCTGCAACTGGGCGCGCAGATCGTCGGCATCGAGCCGGGCGACGACCGCCCCGGCCTCGACATAATCGCCCTCACGCGGTCCGAGTTCGGCCAGGCGCCCGGCAATCTTGGTGGCGACATCGACTTCGGTCGCTTCCAGCCGCCCGTTACCGGAGGCCAAGCCAGCCGGCAAACCGGCCGGGCGCTGCTGATAGAGGTACAAACCGATGGCTACGGTCAACCCGAAAAAAAGGGCAAAAAGCAAAATCTTGCCAAGGCGGGAACGGTTCATGGTGCACCCAATAAATTACTGACCTAACGGTCATTAAGTGGTTTGATTATAGGCTTCCAGTTTCAATCTGCCCACCTCGGATAAGACTGTGCCATTCGCGGCGACGCCGGCCGACAGCGGGAAAGAGGTCGTCCAGAAGACCTCAGCGAATGACCAGACGCTCGCCTTCACGCCGCACCGGCATGGCAAAGTCGAAGAGATCGGCGTGGGCGGCAATATCGAGGTCGGCCAGTGGCAGGTTCGGCCAGGTGCCGGCGGTAAAACGCTGCCCGAAATCGGATTGCCGGACGCGCTGAACGAACTCGTCCGGCGCCACCGCAGCGCCGCACAATAAGGCTTCGATGTAATCGGCGCAGGCGATGTCCTCGTCGCCGTCGCGATCGACCCATTCGCCGGTGATGACGAAGCAGACCTCATCGGCCCCGGTCGCGCGGATTACCCGGGCCGTTGCCCGGGCACAGACCAGACTGGCAGCGTACAGCCGGCGCGCCAGGCGACAGCGCTGCAGACCGCGAACACCGGCCGCCGCCGTCATCACCACCTGGCGACCGGCCAGGTCGGCCTGCATCAGCCGCGAAGGGGAGTTGCCGAAGTCGAAGCCGGGGACCGGATCGCCGCCGCCGACGGCACCGATCGACACGACGTTATCGAGCTGTCCGGACAGCGCCGTGGCTTCGACAATGCGCTCCACAGGATAGATGGCCTCGGCCCCCCGCGCCAGGACGACCGCCGCCGTCGTGAATGAGCGCAGAACGTCAATGACGACGACCGTATCGCTGACAATCGGCTGGTTCTGCAAGCGATTCAGAAAGAGACGGGAAATTTTCATGGGAAGCAAGGCCGGCATGCTCGGAAGTGCCAGCATAGCCACAAGGCGCGACTCACGGCAAAACCGGCCGGGTCAAACGCCCGACATGTTAGTATTTTCGACCTTTTCCCAGCCAGCGCCAGCCCGCACGCCTTTCGAGCGACAACAACATGCCCCATCCCGCTGAAACCACCTACCTTGGCCTTGCCCCCTTCCTTCGCCTGAACATTGCCGGCGACGATCTTCGGCCGGTTGCCCAGGCCTTGCTGGAAAGGGCGGGTCAGGATGAGGCCAATGCAAACCTGTGGCTGAACCTCTCGACCGCTTTGTTTTGCATTGGACAAAGGGAACATGGCTTGCTGATTCAGGGGCAGGCCCTGGACATGCAGCGCTCCTACCGGATTCCCGCCGCCATCCAGCCCGCCCGGTTGCGCCTGCTGGTTTTGATGGTGGCCGGCGACATTGCTGAAAACACGCCAATCGATTGCCTGCTGGAAGGCTGTGACATCGACCTGCTCTATTACTATGCCAGCGCAGAGGCACCGTTGCCGAAATGCATTCCCGAACACGATGCCCTGCTGGTGGCCATCTGCGATGCGGAAGCGAATTCGCCAACCCTCAAAGCGCTGACTCACTTGCTCAAGGATTGGCCAAAGCCGATCATCAATGGGCCACAACACATTCCCAACACCGCCCGCGATACGGCCAGCGCGCTGTTGCAGCAGGTAGCCGGGCTGCTCATGCCACCGACTTGCCAGATTGGCCGGGATGCGGTGCAAGCCATTGCTCGCGGCGCAATGCCGATCAACGATGTTTTTGACGGTTGCCAGTTCCCGATCATTCTGCGCCCGGTCGGTTCGCAAGCGGGGCGTGACCTGGCCAGGATCGATGATATTCAGGGGGTCACGGACTACCTCTCAAAGGTCAATGAGCCAAGTTTTTTCCTGTCGCGCTTCATCGACTACAGCAGCGCAGACGGATTGTTCCGAAAATTCCGCGTCGCCCTGATTGCCGGCCAACCCTTTGCCTGCCACATGGGCATTTCGGCGCACTGGATGATTCATTATCTCAACGCCGGGATGTATGAAAATGCCGAGAAGCGCGCCGAAGAGGCCCGTTTCATGGACAGCTTTGCCGCCTTCGCCCAACGCCACAAGGCGGCTTTGACCAGCATTTATCAGCGCTCGAAACTCGACTACATCTGCATCGACTGCGCCGAAACGCAGGACGGTCAGTTGCTGATTTTTGAAATGGACCACGTCATGGTGGTACACGCGATGGATCCGGAAGACCTGTTCCCCTACAAGCAAGTCCATATGCGCAAGGTCAGGCAGGCTTTTGAAGACTGCCTCCTTAGCCTGACCACGGAAACCGTCGAATGACCCGGCAGCACACCAATCTGCTAAATAGCCTGAATTTCTCGGGCGGCCCGGGTGCGCTGCCGGAAAGCGTCTTGCAACAGGTTCAGGAAGCGATCCTGGCCGTACCGGAAGTCGGGCTGTCGATACTCGGCATCAGCCACCGCTCCGACTGGTTTGCCGCCGTGGTGGCCGAACTGGAAACCAATATCCGGCAATTGCTTGGCCTCCCGGAGAGCTATCACGTCCTGTTCCTGCAAGGCGGGGCGACACAGCAGTTTTCCATGCTGCCGATGACCCTGCTGGCCGGCAAGACAGATCCGGCGGAATACCTGCACACCGGCTACTGGAGCGGCAAAGCACTGCCCGAAGCGCAACGCGAAGGCCCCGTCCGCGTGGTCTGGAGCGGCAGATCCTGCAGTTTCGGGCGCCTGCCCGCCGACGAGGAAATGGATTTCCACGCCAACGCCCCGTACCTCCACTACATCTCCAATGAAACCGTCGAAGGGCTCCAGTTTCACCGGGTTCTCGGGCGTGACGACGTGCCGCGCGTCTGCGACATGTCGTCCGATTTCCTTTCCGCACCAGGCGAATTCGACCGCTTTTCGATGATCTACGCCCATGCGCAAAAGAACATCGGGCCGGCCGGCGTTACCGTGGTCGTCGTCAAGGATGAACTGCTCAAGGATGCCCCGGACAATCTGCCCGGTTTTCTCGACTACCGGACCCAGATCAACGCCCATTCGATCTACAACACGCCGCCGGTTTTCTCCATTTACGTCGTCTTGCTGGTCACCCGCTGGCTACGCGACGAAATCGGCGGTCTGGCGGCGATGAAGGCGATCAATACCCGGAAAGCCGATACCCTCTACACAGTCCTCGACGACAGCGATGGCTTCTACGCCGGGCGAGCCGCCCGCGCCGACCGTTCCAGGATGAACGTTTCCTTCAACCTGCCAAACCCGGTGCTGGAGAAGGAATTCATCGCCAACGCATTGGCCGCCGGTTTTTCCGGCCTGGCCGGACACCGCAGCATTGGCGGCATTCGGGCCTCGCTCTATAACGGGCTTCAGCTATCGGCGGTCGAAAAGCTGGCTGATTTCATAACCGACTTCAGATCGCGCCAGCGCACTGTCTGACCCCACGGTCAACCGGGTTTACAACTCAAAGCCTAAAAAACACCCAAAAACGAAATCGCCTTCAGGCGCGTGCCGCCCTCTCCCATTCCGAAAGTTGCGCCTTCCGGCAGAGCGTTTGCAGCACATTGAAGGCCGCCCGCAGGTTCTTTTCAGCAGCCGGGCTGAGCCCTTCGCCCAACTCGAACTGCTCACCGCTGATGCAGAGCACGAAGGCCGGCGGTGGCTCGGCGCCTTCGGTCTGGACATAAACCTGGAGCACCGCTGCCGGCGGTAGTTCGTGCGTCGTATAGGCGGCGCCGGTGGCCGGCGCGATGCGCTGGAAGGTGTATGGCCCCGGGGTGCTGGCACCGGCGTCGATGAACAGGGCGAGTTGCCGGCCTTGCAGGTCGAGGGCGTGTTCGATCTGCAGCTGGAAATCCTCAATCAGCTCGAACTGCTCGGCCAGGTTTTCATTTTCGAGCCATTTTTCCAGTTGACCGTAGCATTCCGGCCCGAGGGCGTCGTCGCCGCGGCTCGGGTTGCCGATGGCGAAAATGACGACGGGTGCGCTCACGAACGGCGCAGCGAATGCACGATGCGGCCTTGCGGATCGACCAGCTCGACTTCAAGCGGCATCTTGCCGAGTGCGTGCGTGGCGCAGGACAGGCAGGGGTCGAAGGCGCGGATGGCGACTTCGATGTGGTTGAGCAGGCCTTCGGTCACTTCGTGACCGTGCAGGTAACGGCGGGCGACGTGGCGGATGGCTTCGTTCATCGCCTGGTTGTTGTTGGTCGTCGACACGATGAGGTTGGCCATCGTCACCAGATCGTTTTCATCGACGCGGTAGTGGTGAAACAGCGTGCCGCGCGGGGCCTCGATGACGCCGACGCCTTCCGACTGGCGCTCGCCCTGGACCACCAGGTCGCTGCCGAGCAGATCGTCATCGTGCAGCAATTCCTTGATCACTTCGGCGGCGTGCAGCATCTCGATCATCCGCGTCCAGTGGTAGGCGAGTGGCGCGTGCATCGGCGATCCACCGGCGTAATCGACGAATTCGCGGCGCTCGTGTTCGGCGAAGGGCGTCGAAATCTGGCAGCAGTTCTGCACGCGGGCCAGCGGGCCGACCTTGTACCAGCCCTGCTCCTTGCCGAGCGACTTGAAGAACGGGAATTTCATGTAGCTCCACGGCCGGACTTCTTCCTCGATGTACTGGTTGTATTGCTGGTAATCGACGTGGTCAAAAATGATCTTGCCGTTGTCGTCGCGGGCGCGCAGCGTGCCGTGATAGAAATCGAGGTCGCCGTTGTTGCCGACAATCGACATGAAATTGGAGCGGAAAATGCCGAAGCTGTTGTACAGCCCGGGGTCCTGCGTGTGCACCTTCTGGATCAGCTGCACGGCGTCGCGCGACCACTGGACGATGTGGTAAATGTCCTTGAGCAGCTCGTCTCGCTCGGCCACCGTCAGCGCCTTGTTGACGCCGCCGGGGATGGCGCCCGTGCCATGGACGCGCTTGCCGGCCGTGACGCGGATGACTTCCTGGCCGAACCGACGGAGCAGCACGCCGCGCTTGGCCGTTTCCGGATGGGCCATGGCGACGCCGACGATGTTGCGCTTGGTCACATCGCTGTCGAAACCGAAGAGCAGATCGGGCGAACAGAGGTGGAAGAAATGCAGCGCGTGCGATTGCAGCATCTGGCCGTAGTGCATGAGCCGGCGCATCTTTTCGGCCGTCGCCGTGAGCTTCTTGGCGCCGACGATGACGTCGAGCGCCTTGGAAGCCGCCAGATGGTGCGACACCGGGCAGATGCCGCACAGGCGCTGGACCATGACCGGGACTTCCC
>NZ_JAVHPH010000371.1:0-2083 GCF_036170495.1 Azonexus sp. | reverse complement strand
GGCCACCTGTCGTCCAATCTCGGCACCGTCGAGATGACCATTGCCCTGCACGCCGTGTTCGATACGCCGGAAGACCGTGTCGTCTGGGACGTCGGCCACCAGTGCTACGCCCACAAGGTACTCACTGGCCGCCGCGAAGGTATGAGCACGCTGCGCATGCACGGCGGCATCTCGGGCTTCCCGAAACGCGCCGAGAGCCCGTACGACACCTTCGGCGTCGGCCATTCGTCGACCTCGATCTCGGCGGCGTTGGGCATGGCCCTGGCCGCCAAGCACAAGGGCGAGGACCGCAAAACCATCGCCATCATCGGTGACGGCGCGCTATCCGCCGGCATGGCCTTCGAAGCGATGAACAACGCCGGCGTCGCCGATGCCGACATGCTGGTCATCCTCAACGACAACGAGATGTCGATCTCGCCACCGGTCGGCGCGCTCAACAACATCCTGACCCGCCTGACCTCAAGCAAGACCTACAACGTCGCCCGCGAAGCCGGCCGCCACATGCTTGGCTTCGCGCCGCCGCTGCTCGAATTGGCGCGCCGCGCCGAAGAGCACGTCAAGGGCATGATCGCCCCGGGTACGCTGTTCGAGGAATTCGGCTTCCATTACTACGGCCCGATTGATGGCCACGACCTCGACGCCCTGATCCCGACGCTGGAAAACCTCAAGAAGCTCAAGGGCCCGAAGTTCCTCCACGTCATCACCAAAAAAGGCCAGGGCTACAAGCTGGCCGAGGCCGACCCGATTCTCTACCACGGCGTCGGCAAGTTCGCCGCCTGCGACGGCATCCAGTCCGCCAAGGGCCCGGCCAAGCTGACCTACACGCAGGTCTTCGGCGACTGGCTGTGCGACATGGCCAAGGCCGATTCGCGCCTCGTCGCCATCACCCCGGCCATGCGCGAAGGCTCCGGCATGGTGCGCTTCTCGGCCGAACATGCCGACCGCTATTTTGATGTCGGCATTGCCGAACAGCACGCCGTCACCTTTGCCGCCGGCCTCGCCTGCGAAGGACTCAAGCCGGTCGTTGCCATCTATTCGACCTTCCTGCAGCGCGGCTATGACCAGCTCGTGCACGACGTCGCGCTGCAGAATTTACCGGTCATTTTCGCGGTCGACCGTGGCGGTGTCGTTGGCGCCGACGGCCCAACCCACCACGGCACTTTTGACCTGTCCTTCGTCACCTGCATCCCGAACATGGTCGTCATGGCCCCGGCCGACGAAGCCGAATGCCGCCAGATGCTGTCCACCGCCTACGCCCTGGATGGCCCGAGCATGGTGCGCTACCCGCGCGGCGGCGGCACCGGCAAGGTTCCGGCTGGAAATCTCGACACGCAGCCCGTCGGCAAGGGCGAAATCCGCCGCCAGGGCCAGAATGTCGCCCTGCTCGCCTTCGGCAGCCTGGTTCCGGCCGCCGTCGCCGCTGGCGAGGAACTCGACGCCACCGTGGTCAACATGCGCTTCGTCAAACCGCTCGACGTCGAGCTGATTGTCGAACTGGCCGGGAACCATTCCCTGCTTGTCAGCGTCGAAGAAAACGCTGTGATCGGCGGCGCCGGCTCGGAAATCGAGCGGGTTCTGGCGGAACGCGGTCTGAGCGTGCCGGTGCTTCGCCTCGGCCTGCCCGACCGCTTCATCGACCACGGCGAACAAGGACAATTGCTGGCCGAACTCGGCCTCGACAAGGACGGCATCGTGCGTGCAGTGCGGGCCAGGACCAACCCACAATAATTCTTTAAAGAACAGCCATGAACACCCCGAACACCAGCATCCCCGACGTCCAGAACTCGGTCGACACGCGCCATATCGCCATCAACAAGGTCGGCATCAAGGCCATCCGCCACCCGATCAAGGTCCAGGACAAATCGACCGGCGTCCAGCACACCATCGCCATGTTCAACATGTACGTCGGCCTGCCGCACAACTTCAAGGGCACGCACATGTCGCGCTTCGTGGAGATCCTGAACAGCCACGAACGTGAAATCTCGGTCGAGAACTTCCCGGTCATGCTGCGCGACATGGTCGTCAAACTCGAAGCCGTCACCGGCCACATCGAGATGAACTTCCCGTATTTCATCAACAAGAC
>NZ_JAVHPH010000370.1:0-2084 GCF_036170495.1 Azonexus sp. | reverse complement strand
GCTTCCTTGGCCGCTTCTTTTTCGCGCAGCACGCTTTGCGGCGCCTGCGTTTTCAGGCTGACCAGACGCAAGCCGGATTGCCGGACCAGCAGGCGTTCGAGCAGGCCATTCATGTCTTCTGGCCGAACCAGTGCAGCGCCGACTTGCCGCAACTGCTCATCGAGTTGTTCGCGTTGCGCCACCAGCGTCGCCAGCTCAGCTTTCCGGCCGGCATCCGGATCAACTTTCAATTCCTGTTGCAGGCTGGCCGCCTGCGTCTGCATGGCCGCCAGCGAAGCGCTCTCGGTAGCGATGGTATTCTGCATTGCCTTGCTGCGGCTCCATTGCGGATCGACAAACAACGCATTGCCAATCAGCAGCGGGCCAAGCACCAGTGCCAGCGCGACAAACAAACGTTCGCGCTGGGACAACGCCGCATATCGGCGGCACAAGCGACTCCATTGCTGGCACAGGACTTTCATCGCGCCCTCTCCCGCCCGCCAAGCAGCTCAGTACGCAGCGTGAATTCGGTATAACGCGCCGGCGCCTTGGCCTTGACGGCGGAGGCTGCTGCCTCGGGCTTTGCGTCGGCCGGATCGACGCCCTTCATGTCGAGCGCGGCAAAGCGACGGCCGGCAAAGGCCGGCTCATCATTGAGCCGGTTGATATAGGTCGGCAGCAAGGCCGGATCGAGCAGTCGGCCGCGCATCTCGATTTCCTTGTCGGCGAAGCCAAAACCGAGCAACCAGACACCGTCAATGCCCTGTCGGGAAAATCCCTGCAGCAGCCCGGAATACGCGCTTCCCTGCGTGACGTCGCCTTGAGCGATAACGGCAAGCACTTCCTGGCGCTGGATGACAGCCAAGCGCGCCGCCGTTATCTGGCGCGCCAGCGACATGTCTCCCTGGCGGGCAGCAAGCGACTGGCCTAGCGCCTGAACCTGCTGCTGCACGGCCAGCAACTGGTTCTTTATTTCGGTTTCATGCGCCTTGAGATTCATTCCCTGATTGACGCCCAAGGCCGCCAGAAGACCGACCAACAGGAAGCCGACCAAGGCCGCCCCGGCCACCACCGGCAAGGCCAGCCAGTCAAAACGCGGCCGCAAGGCCGGCAGAATCAGGTTAATCTGCTGGCTCATGCGTTGCCCCTGAGTGCAGCACCAATGGCGAGCAGGCTTTGCGCCTGACGCTCGGCCGACCGTAATTCAGGCAGCCCGGTAAATTCGGCCACTACAGCGAGATCAGCCGCCTGCACCGGCAGATAGAGGTTCTCAACAAGCCCGGCCACCGTTCCGGCGCAATCGAATTCGGCGGCCACCAAGAGGCGCGACACGGAGATGAAACCGTACTGCCGATCGAAATTGTCCAGCGTCCGTTGCAACTCCAGCGCCAGACGCTCAAGCATTTGTCGGCGCCGCTCTTCATCAGCCTTGGCCAAGGCATCCGAATCAATTTCGATGCGCCGCGACAGGTACAACTCACCACGAAAGGTAATCGTCAGCAGGCCATCGCCCTGGGTCAGCGCCAGAAAGGCCAGGCCACGATTTTCTTCCTCAAAGAGCACGGCGACATTGCGCACCGCCATTTCTGGAATGTCGATGGCTTCGAGCGGAATCTTCTTCTCATGGAACAGGGCCATCCGCTCACCGATCACTGCGGCCGGCGAAACAACGGCGAAGACGCTGGCCTGGCGCCCACCTTCGGTAGGGATGTCGGCGACGGCAATCGCCGCGTCATCGACCGGAAAATCCACCACATCCTTGAGCCGCCAGCGCAAGGCCTGCACTCGCTCTTCGGCCGGCACGGCGGGTGCGTCAATCTGCACCAACCGGTAATCATTCTCGCCAAGCAGGACAGCGCAGCGGTAGCGCTTCAGGCCACGGCTGTGACCCAAACGGGACAACGCATCGGCTTCATTTTTCTCGATGCGGAACGAGTCGCAAAGCTTGATTTCAGGGCGTTTGCCGGGAGCGCGAACGACATGGGCGAGATCAATGCGATCGCCGTGCCGGACCACCGACATCCATCCCGCCTCGAACTTCACCCCAAAATTCGGCCACATTGTCCCGACACCTTAAGTTTTTTCAGAAGGATAGCCAGTAACGC
>NZ_JAVHPH010000369.1:0-2085 GCF_036170495.1 Azonexus sp. | reverse complement strand
GTTATAGCCTGCTGTTCCGCATCGCCTCCGGCGAAATGCTCGGCAAAGACCAGCCGGTCATCCTTCAGTTGCTCGACCTGCCGCAAGCGCAGCAAGCCGTCAAGGGCGTCATGATGGAGCTGGAAGACTGTGCCTTCCCGCTGCTTGCTGGCATGGTGGCTACCGATGATCCGAATGTTGCCTTCAAGGATGCCGACGTCTGCTTGCTGGTTGGCGCCCGTCCGCGCACCAAGGGTATGGAACGCGCCGACCTGTTGACCGCCAACGGGGCGATCTTCACCGTTCAGGGCAAGGCCATCGCCGAGAATGCCAAGGAAGACGTCAAGGTTCTGGTCGTCGGCAACCCATGTAACACCAATGCCTTCATCGCCGCCGCCGCCGCCAAGAAGGTTGGCCGCACCAACCCGAACAATTACCACGGCATGCTGCGTCTGGACCACAACCGCGCCCTGTCGCAACTGGCCGGCAAGACCGGTCGTGCCGTTTCTTCGCTGAAGAAGCTGGTGGTTTGGGGTAACCACTCGCCGACGATGTACGCTGACTACCGTTTCTGCACCTCCAATGGCGACAGCGTCAAGGCTCTGGTCAACGACCACGCCTGGAACAACGACGTCTTCCTGCCGACCGTCGGCAAGCGCGGCGCCGCCATCATCGAGGCCCGTGGCCTGTCCTCGGCTGCTTCCGCCGCCAACGCCGCCATCGACCACGTCCGTGACTGGGTCCTCGGCTCCGACGAGTGGGTCACCATGGGCGTTCCGTCTGATGGTTCCTACGGCATCCCGACCGGCATCGTGTTCGGCTTCCCGTGCGAGTGCAAGGGTGGCAAGTTCACCATCATCCAGGGCCTGGAAATCGACGAGTACAGCCGCGAGAAGATCAACATCACGCTCAAGGAACTGACTGACGAAGCCGAAGCCGTCAAGGACATGCTCTGATAGTTGGTCGCTGCTAGTGGTTAGTCGCTAGCAAAAGCAAGCAAGGGCCGCGGTAAAATACCGTGGCCTTTTTCATTTCCAGCTCACGAATAGCTAACGACTAATAACCAGCGACTTACATCTAACATGCGCCACCCGAAAGCCGTTCTTTTTGCCGGAGAGAAGCCCTTCCCCATCCTGCCCGCAGTCGACCATTATGCCGGCTCGGAAAAGCTGATGAAAAAGGCGCTGCAATTGCAGAACGAACTCGGTCCGATCTTCGACATCACCTGCGATTGTGAAGATGGCGCCCATTCCGGGGCCGAGCGTGAGCATGCCGAAATGGCCGCGGGCGTAATCATGAGCGACGACAATCGTTTCAACCGGGTCGGCGCGCGGGTGCATGACGTCACCCACCCGCACTGGCGACAGGACATGGAAATCCTGGTCGGCATTGCCGCCAGCAGGCTGCCGTTTATCACGCTGCCCAAGCCCTGCAGCGCCGGCGATGTTCAGGTGCAGATCGAAGCTTTACGTGAAATTGAGCAGCATTTTGGCGTTGACCGCAGGATTCCGGTTCATGTGCTGATTGAAACCCATGGTGCCTTGCGCGACGTCTGGGAAATCGCCGCCCAGCCCGGTGTCGAGAGCCTGGATTTCGGCCTGATGGATTTTGTCTCGGGTCACCATGGTGCCATCCCTGGTAGTGCGATGAAGAGTCCCGGCCAGTTCGACCACCCGCTGGTCGCCCGCGCCAAGTGCGAAATCAGCGCCGCCGCCCTGGCCTACGGTGTCGTGCCTGCGCACAACGTGACGACCGAACTCAAGGATATCGAGTACATCCGCAACGACGCCCGGCGTGCCCGCAGCGAATTCGGCTATCTGCGCATGTGGAGCATCCACCCGAACCAGATCATGCCGATCATTGAAGCCATGCGCCCCGACTTCTCCGAAATGCAGGCTGCCGCCGAGATCCTGATTGCCGCCCAGGACAAGGACTGGGGCCCCATCCAGCATGAAGGCAAGCTGCACGACCGCGCCTCCTACCGCTACTACTGGGAGCTGCTCGACCGCGCCCACGTCACCGGTATGGACATTCCGGCTGCTGCGAGGATTCGCTTTTTTGCCTGAAATTCCGGTTGACCGTAGCACTGAGCCGCCGCTGCCCATC
>NZ_JAVHPH010000368.1:0-2088 GCF_036170495.1 Azonexus sp. | reverse complement strand
GCCTGTCGGGCGACAGCAACAACATCCTCTACCAGTTCTCGCTCAGCCACGCCGGCCGCAGCCTGCTCGAAGGCCGCGCCGCCGTGGTGCTCGACGCCTCGGCGCTGGGCTGAGACTTCTACGGTCAACCGGAAATAATGGCCAAAAAGGAAAATTCATGAAACGTGCTCTCGTCACCGGTGGCAGCGGCGGCATCGGTGCGGCGATCTGCAAGCGCCTGGCGGCTGACGGCCATCACGTCATCGTCCATGCCAACCGCAGCCGCGACAAGGCCGAAGCGGTCGTCGCCGAGATCGTTGCCGCCGGCGGTAGCGCCGAAGCCGTGGCTTTCGACGTCACCGAGCGCGCCGCGACGGCGGCCGCCGTCGAACGCCTGCTCGAAGGCGGCCCGATTCAGATTCTGGTCAACAACGCCGGCATCCACGCCGACGCGGTTTTCCCCGGCATGAGCGCCGAGCAGTGGCATTCGGTGCTCGACGTCTCGCTCAACGGCTTTTTCAACGTCACCCAGCCGCTGACCATGCCGATGATCCGCACGCGCTGGGGCCGCATCGTCACTATTTCGTCGATTGCCGGCATTACCGGCAACCGCGGCCAGGTCAATTACTCGGCCGCCAAGGGGGCATTGCACGCGGCCAGCAAATCGCTGGCGCTCGAACTGGCCAGCCGCGGCATCACGGTCAATGCCGTGGCGCCGGGCATCATCGCCACCGACATGATCGAGGGTACGTTCGACGCCGAAGCAATCAAGAATCTGGTGCCAATGAAGCGCGCCGGCAAGCCGGAAGAAGTCGCCGATCTGGTCGGTTTCCTCGCCTCGGAAAAAGCCGCCTACATTTCCGGGCAGGTCATCTCGATCAACGGCGCGATGATCTGAGGCAGCCTCCGGGCCCGGCAGATAATTCACCTTGCATGCGCCGGCCCGATGCCGGATGATCGGATTCGACCCGTCGCCAAGGAGCATCCGCCATGCCGAGTTTTTATCCCCGCGTTACCTCGAAAGCGTCGCCCGAACCGGAAGCCGGGGCGGCCGTCGATTTTTTCCAGAACCCGTTGTCTGCCTGGCAATCGTTCCAGATGCCGCTGTCCGGCGACGTCACGCAGCCGTGGTCATGGGCATTCGGCCCGACCACCACCCAGCTCGGGCTGGTCAATATCAACCTCGGGCGCAGCGGCAATCCGCAAGTCGAGCAGGAAGTGCTCGACGAAGTCGGCAGCTACGGCAAGCAACTCGGCTGCATCGGCGACGCGCTGGCGGTGCTCATCAAGCACGTCAAGCTGGACGAACTAAGCCCTGCCGAACACGATGCCATGACCAAACTGCGCTTCCAGCTCGAGGCCATCGAGCAGATCAAGGCCGGCCACCGGCCGCCAAAAAAGGTCGTGAAACGAGCCTGACCCCTGTCCCGCAGGGCTAGAATAAAGCAGCTGAAACCTTGAAGGAGGCGTGCATGAATTCCCCAATCGACAGCAGCCTGAGCCTGCACGATGCGGCGCAAATGCTGGCCGCCGGGCCCGATGCCCAACACGCGATTGAAGTCGCGCTGGCCCAGGCCATCGAACATGGCGAGCTGCCCGCCAACGTCAAGCGCTGGGCCACCGAGCAATGGGAAGGGCGGCAGTTGCCGGGCAATATCAACCGACTGGAAACCTTCATCGAGCGCGCCGAACTGGACGCCTGGCAGCGCAGCCGCCAGCCGGCCTGAGCGCATCAGCCGGCGAGCAGTTCGCTGATTTCCGCGCGACGGGTCGGGCGGACGACGCGGCCGATTTCCTGACCGTCACGGAGCAGGATCAGCGTCGGCCATAGTTTGACGCGAAAGCTACGCCCCAGCCGACGGCCCGGGCCATCCTCGACCTTGATATGGCGAAGCTCGGGCCGCGCGCCAAGGGCCGTTTCGATAAAAGGCTGGGCGCCCTGGCAATGCGGGCACCAGTCGACGCCGAATTCGATGAGCAGCGCGCCGGGCAGGGCGTCGATTTCGGCCCGATCCGGTGCCGCTTCAGGGTATTTTTCGACGTAGCTCATGTTGGTCTCCTCAGGCAGAACGCAGAATCAGCGATTTCAGTCGGGCCAGCTTCGGGGCG
>NZ_JAVHPH010000367.1:0-2093 GCF_036170495.1 Azonexus sp. | reverse complement strand
GCCTGGATCAGGGCGCGGCCGATGCCTTGGCCGCGGCGTTCCGGGGCGACTGCCGAGAGGAAGAGGAGGTGGGTGCTGGAGGCCCAGTCAGCGGCCTTGACGCCGCCGACGGCGATGATTTCGCCAGCCTCCATGGCAACGAAGAAGCGTCGATAGAACGCGCTGTCGTCACCGCGCAGTTCCTTTGCCAGGCGCTCGGGGCTGTAGCGTTCGGGGTCGGCAAAGGCGTTGAAGATCAGCGTCACGCTCGCCTCAAGGAGGGCCGGACTGCTGGCGTCCAGCGTATCGATGCGAATCTTTCCCATCGTTCGTGTCAGGTCGCGACGGGCTGAACCCGGCGTAGGAGCTGGCCGGATTCAGCGGCGCGGCGGGCAGCTTCGCGATTCATTTCGGATTGTTGCTGGCCGAAGGCGTCGCGCTCGCGGCGACTGCTCGCTGCTGCCTCGATGCTGCGCAGGCAGCGCCAGCGATAGCCCTGGCGGGTCGGGAACAGGCGCATCCGGGTCTTGTCGTGATGAACGCGGCAGCAGTAGCAAAAAGCGGTTTCAGTCATCGCGGCCTCCGTGTTTGAACTGAAACCCAGTATGCCGCCTCCCTGTTTCGGCAAGATGACGGCGTCGCCGCGGCCTGTCACAGCGCTGCAATAGTGCGTTCCTAAACTGAATGGATGGTTACCACGAAAGAAGCGCAATGATTGTCCTGATCGATGATGAAGCCGCCGAACTCCAGCGGATCATGGCTGAGGGACTTCTGTATCCCGTCTTTCAGCCGATTCTCGATTTTCGCGTGCGGGCCATTCTTGGGTACGAGGCGCTGATTCGCGGTCCGCAGGACAGTCCGCTGCATCGACCGGATCAACTGTTCGCCGTAGCGGCGCGCAACGGCCAGCGGCCGGACCTTGAGCATGCCTGCCGCGAGGCCAGTCTGCGCGCCTTTGCGGCGCAGCGTTTGCCCGGACGCCTGTTTCTTAATGTGACGCCGGGCTGCCTGCTCGACGAGCGCCTGATGAACGGTCATACCCGTGCCTTGCTCATCGAGTTGGGCATCACGCCGAACCGCATCGTCATCGAGCTCACCGAGAATCAGCAGATCACCGACATGCCGGGCATCCTGGAGGCCTTGCAGCATTATCGCGGGCGCGGCTTCCAGATTGCCATCGACGATCTCGGCGAAGGCTTCGCCAACCTGCGCATGTGGTCGGAACTGCGCCCCGAGTTCGTCAAGATCGACAAACATTTCATCACCGGCATCGCCGACGACCGGATCAAGTTTCACTTTGTCCGCGCCATGCAGGATCTGGCCGAGATCTGCAACGCCTCGTTGGTCGCCGAAGGCGTCGAGCGCAGCGAGGATCTGGTCTGCTTGCGCGATATGGGCATTGCCTGCAGCCAGGGCTTTTTCATCGCCTGGCCGGACAGTCACCCGATTCGCCAGCTATCGGCGCCGACGCTGGCGGCGCTCGACCAGCCGTCGCTGGCCTTGTCGCCGATGACCGGCGGCCCGGGCAAATTGCCGACGGCGCGCAACCTGGCGCGGCTGATCGAGCCGGTGCCGATCGATGCCAACAACGTCAACGTCATCGCCCGCTTCGAGGCCGATGCCGACCTTGATGTGCTGCCCGTCGTCCATGGCACCCTGCCCGTTGGCATGATCAACCGGCACAGCATGATCGACCGCTTTGCCCGGCCTTTCCGCAAGGAGCTGTTCGGCCGCAAGAGCTGCGAACTGTTCATGGACCACGCGCCGCTCATCGTCGATCAGCACGCCACCATCCAGGAGTTGGCGATGATGCTGTCGCTGGCGCCCAGGCACTATCTGTTCGACGGTTTCATCGTCACCGCAGAAGGCGAATACATCGGCGTCGGCAGCAGCCACGACCTCATGGCGACGATCACCGAAATGCAAATCAGCGCGGCGCGCTACGCCAATCCGCTGACCCAGTTGCCCGGCAACGTGCCGATCAACGAACACGTCGACCGCATGCTGGCAGCGGACAATCCCTTCGTCGCGGCCTATGTCGACATCGACAATTTCAAGCCCTACAACGATGCCTTCGGCTACCGGCGCGGCGACGACGTGATTCAGATGCTGGC
>NZ_JAVHPH010000366.1:0-2099 GCF_036170495.1 Azonexus sp. | reverse complement strand
TAACGGAAAAAGCGACCGGAAAGAGATAGACGTGCTGATCGGTCGCCAGCTGAACCAGGTGCGGCCCGGTCGACATCTCGCCTTTAACGAAAGTTGGCTTGGATTCCGTATCGAAACCAATGGCCGGCACCGCCTCCAGCGCCGCCAGGGCACGAGCAGCGAGCGGCGCATCGACAACCAGGCTGATCCTATCCAGGCCGACGCCAGGATAGATCGGCAGTTCGCTCGCCGCGAGTTGGCGGCGACTAATCGTAACTTCGCTCAATGATGTGCGCTCCTGGCTGGTTTCATCGTCGTGACCGGCGGCATCCCTGTATCCTTCCGCTTTTATCAAGAAGCAAGTGTATGGGATCACGCTGGCTCACGGGCCTTTTCTCGCGCCTCAAGGCGCTCTTTTTCGGCCACCCCGCCCCGCTCTCCGACTATGCCCGCGCCCGGCAACTGCTGGCCGCCGTCGACCGTGGCGGCATCCCGCTCAATCCAGCCAAGGTCAATGCCATCGCCCGCGACCTGGGCCTGGAGGTCACCCGTCAGGCGCCGGTCGAGGCCACGCTGGAGCGCATCCGCCTAGCCCTGGCGCGCGCCACCGAACCATGAGCAAGCCCTGGTTTCTGTACATGATCGAGTGTACCGACGGCAGCATCTACACCGGCATCGCCGTCGACGTCGAACACCGCTACGCCGCCCATTGCGCCGGAACGGGCGCCCGGTACACGCGCTCGCATCCCCCGCTCCGCCTGCTCGGCTACGAGAACCACCCGGATCGCTCTTCGGCCTCGAAGGCTGAATACCGGATCAAGCAACTCCCCTCCGGCGAAAAGCGCCAGTACGCCGCTTCGCTCCTCCCCGCCCATAAAGCGGGCTGAAGCCGGAAATTCCCGTTTCAATTTCGGGCAAATTTTCCGGTTGACCGTATTAGCGCGGTCCGGCCATTCGCCTCTGGCATAAGGCGCGGCGACAGCTGGCCCGAAGAAAGGTAGACTGCGCGCCAAGAAACGCCCCGGGAACCGGCCGAACCGGTTCAGCACGTGGTCGCCAACTTCCCTTTTGCACGCTACGGCAACACCGACAAACACCTGAAAACCCTGCGCGACGCTATCGCGCCATTGCGATAATGAATCTCAAACTAACGCTTGCCCCGCTACTGTTCGCCCTAACATTTTTGCCGGCTCATGCGGCCCCGGCTGCGCCGACTTTCGCCGACGATCCAGCCGCCATCGAATTCGCCCGCGACCTTGAAACCCGCCACGGCTTCATGGCCGACGAACTGATCAGCCAGTTCGCCCAGACCCACCCCAACGCCACCGTCCTCAAACTGATCCAGCCACCCGCCTCGCCGCTACAGCGCTCGTGGGAACGCTACCGGCCGCGCTTTCTGAACGAACGGCGGATCGAGGGCGGCGTCAGCTTCTGGCAGGAAAACGCCGGGCAACTGGCCAAGGCCTCGGCACTCTACGGCGTCCCCGAGGAAATCATCGTCGCAATAATCGGTGTCGAGACCGAATACGGCCGCAACACAGGCGGCTTCCGCGTCTTTGAGGCGCTGGCGACGCTGGCTTTCAACTACCCGCGCCGGGCCGAGTTTTTCCGTACCGAACTCGAACAGTTCCTGCTGCTGACGCGCGAGAACAATCTCGACCCGCTGGCCGTCAAGGGCTCTTTTGCTGGCGCCATCGGCATCCCGCAATTCATGCCGGGCAGCCAGCGCCGCTACGCCGTCGATTTCGACGGCGACCAGCGTATCGATCTCGCCAACAGCGTCGACGATGCCATCGGCAGCGTCGCCCGCTTTCTCGAACAACATGGCTGGCAAGCCGGGCAGTCCATCACCGTGCCAGCGATGACGGCAGGGACGCCCGAGGCCGAGCTGATAGAGGCCGGCCTCCGCCCCAGCCTCAAAGTCGCTGACCTGGCTGACAAAGGCATTCGCGCCGACATCGATCCACAGGCCAAGGCCGCACTGATCGATCTCGTCTCGCCGGGGCGCGAGACGGAATACTGGCTGGGATTCGAGAATTTTTACGTGATCACGCGCTACAACCGATCGAGCTTCTACGCCATGTCGGTTTTCCAGCTGGCCGAAGAAATCCGCGGCCGGA
>NZ_JAVHPH010000365.1:2686-10894 GCF_036170495.1 Azonexus sp. | reverse complement strand
GCACGTCAAGGATTTGTCGCAAACCTACGAACATCTGCAGCGGACTCACCCGATTCCGTCATAGCAGGCGCATCTTTGCCAGACTGGCGGTGCGCACCGAACCCCCTCCGTCAAGGTTGGGGGTTTTTCATTTCAATTTTCGCCAAAATTTTCGGTTGACCGTCGCAAACGCCCTGCCCCGATGCCGGAAGGTCAGTTGTGGCGGGGTTGGGCGTAGCCGTGTTCGACAGCGTAAAGCGCGACCTGGACGCGGCTGCTCATGTTCAGTTTCTTGAAGATATTCTGGACGTGAATCTTCACCGTGCTTTCGGCCAGATCGAGCTTGCGGGCGATTTCCTTGTTGCTTTCGCCATGCGCCAGAGAGAGCAGGATGTCGCGTTCGCGCGGCGAAAAACGATCGCGCTCGCCGCCCGCGGCTTCGGCCTTCGGCGGATTGCGCACGCCCTGGATCAGTTTGGCCGTCATTTGTTGCGAAACGACTGACTCGCCCTGGGCGGCGCGCCGGATGGCATCGATCAGGGCATCAGTTTCGATATTCTTGAGCAGATAGCCGCTGGCCCCGGCCCGCAAGGCATCGACCAGATCCTGCGCGTCCTCCGACACGGTCAGCATCAAGACGCTGACTTCCGGCATTTCCTCGGCGATGACCTTGACCGCTTCAAGCCCGGACACGCCGGACATGTGGAGGTCGAGCAGGGTCACGTCGGGTTTCAGCGAACGCGCGCGCTTGATGCCTTCAAGCCCGTCACCGGCCTCGCCGACGACCTCGAAATCATCATTGCGCTGGAGCAGGGATTTGATACCGCTGCGAAACAGCGTGTGGTCGTCGACCAGCAGGACACGGATTTTTTCGCTCATATTCAGGCAACCTCTTTGTTTTCGCGGGGCAGGGTCAAGGTAACCCGGGAACCCTCGCCCGGTTTCGATGCGACGCGACATTCACCGCCAATGCGGTGCGCGCGCTCGCGCATTATTTTCAGGCCGACATGCCGGTCAGACAAGCAATTCGGATCGCTTTCCGGATCGAAGCCGACGCCATCATCCTCTATTTCGACGCCAATCCGGCCTATTTCACGCTTGACGACGACCCGCACCTGGCTGGCCTTGGCGTGCTTGCGGATGTTGGACAGGGATTCCTGGACGATGTGCATGATCTGGATTTCGTCGGTCGGCACCTGCGCGGCGCCGCTGCCGATGCGCTCGAAGGCCGTGGCGATGCCGGTCTGCCCCTCGAATTTTTCCAGCGTGGACTGGATGGC
The DNA here is from genome assembly GCF_036170495.1 of Azonexus sp. Classification (GTDB taxonomy): domain Bacteria; phylum Pseudomonadota; class Gammaproteobacteria; order Burkholderiales; family Rhodocyclaceae; genus Azonexus. The sequence continues at coordinate 9,635 of NZ_JAVHPH010000365.1, read as the reverse complement.
CGTGTCGAGGTCGGACTGATGGACGCGGGTCCGGAAATGGACGAGCAATTCGCGCACATCGTCGTAGCTTTCCTGCACGCCCTCACGCAGTTGGCCGGCGGTCTGCATGGCCTCTTCGACCTTGCCCTTGCGCAGGGAGTCCTGCAGCAACTGGACCTGGATGTTGAGAAAGGCCAGGCCCTGGGCGATTGAGTCGTGCAATTCCTGGGCAAGCAGGTTGCGCTCCTCGGAGACCGCCAGTTCCTTCTCGCGCGATTTGAGGCGCTGATTTTCGATGGCCACACCGAGGTGATGCCCGAGCGTTTCGAGCAGATGGATTTGCGGCTCGGACAGCGCCTGCGGCCGCTTGAAATAGAGGTTGTAAACGCCGAGTTTCTGCTTGTCGTAAAGAATGCTGAAGGCGGTCGCCGTGGCGAATCCCTCGCGGATGCAGGTCCGCAATTTCATGCCCGGCGGCGGGTTGACCGTAGCAAAGGCGGCCGAAACACCGGTCTGGAAGACTTCGCCGCACAAGCAGTCGCCGCAATTCATTTCGGCCTCGTGGTCGAGGAAATCGACGGACAGGCCTTGATGGGTAATCAAAAACAACCGGTCCGACGGCTGTTCGTACATGCGCACGGCGCCGGCATCCGCCCCCAGAGCATTCATGATCCGGTCGAGAAAGCCCTCGCTGAGCACCGTTACCGGGGCCGGCTCGCTGAGAAAGGTGGTCGCCGAATAGAGGATGCTTAATTCGTGATTGCGCTGGGCGAGGCGCTGGGTTTCGGCCGCGACCCGCTGCTCCAGCGTGTTGTAAACACTTTGCAGGTGCTCGGCCATCTGGTTGAAGCCGAAGGCCAGGCCGCCCAGTTCGTCATCGCTGGCGACCGGAACGCGCACCGTCAGATCGTCGCTGGTCATGCGCTGCATCCCGGCATGAAGAGCGCCGACCGGCCCGATGACGAGACGCGAGAAATAGTGGATCAGGATGACCGTGCCAATGATCGCCAGGGCGACCAGGGCCGCCTGCACCGTGCGCAGCAGATTGGTATCGAAGGCGTAGGTCCGCTCCATGGCCAGCGCCAGCTCATTGATTTTGCTGACGAAAGGTTCGAGTTCACGGTCAAAGCGGTCGAGCGCAGCGGCGCGCCCGGCCGGCCCGCCGGCCAGGTAGCCGGCGACCAGTGGGCGCACCGTGTCACGCCAGACCTGCTCAACGGTTTGCAGGCGTTCCTGCACCTCGGCATTGCGCGGCGGTGACAAGGGACGCTCCGGGTCGCCCTGTTGCAGGTCGCGCAGGACCTTGTCGAAACGCTGCATTTCTTCGCCCAAGGCGAGCGAGGCGCCGGCCGCCGGCGCCTCGGCCTCGAGATCGCGTGCCATCAGATGGCCCATGCGGTAGGTTCGCATGCGCTGGCTACCGGCATCGTTAATCGCCGCGGCAACCCCTTCCAGTTGCCAGGAAATGAGCAGGGTCAACCCGATGGCCGAGGCGGCCACCAGAAAAAAGGCCATCAGCATGCCGATGATCTTGCGCGACAGCTTGCCCGGTTTGGCTAGCATCAATCATGGTCCTCAAAGCGAAGGGCCTAACCTTAGCGCCGGCCCGCAGGAAAGCAAAGGGCATGGATCAAGAAAATGCCCGCCGGTTTGAGCCGGCGGGCAAAGGTCGCTTCGCCGAGAGCCTGGCGACGATGAATCGACTGATTCGGATCAGGCGGCCTGCTTTTCGACGTGCGCCTGTTTTTCGTAAAGGAATTCGAGCACGGCTGCGCGGTAGGCGATGTAGGCCGGATCGTGGGCGAGGGTCAGGCGATGACGCGGGCGCGGCAAATTCACCGCCAGGATTTCGCCGACGGTCGCCGCCGGGCCGTTGGTCATCATGACGATCTTGTCCGAGAGCAGCACGGCTTCGTCGACATCGTGGGTAACCATGACCGTGGTGGCCTTGGTCGCCTCGCAGATGCGCATCAGTTCGTCCTGCAGCTTGGCGCGAGTCAGCGCGTCGAGGGCGCCGAAGGGCTCGTCCATGAGCAGTACCTTGGGTTCCATCGACAGGGCGCGGGCGATGCCGACGCGCTGCTTCATGCCGCCGGAGATTTCATGCGGGTACTTGCTGCTGGCGTGGTCGAGGCCGACCAGGCTGATCGCCGCGGCCGTCCGCTCCTTCAGTTTGGCCTTGCCTTCCTTGGTGCCGAAGACCCGTTCGACCGCCAGATAGACGTTCTCGAAGCAGGTCAGCCAGGGCAGCAGGCTGTGGTTCTGAAAAACCACGGCGCGTTCCGGGCCGGGGCCGGCGATTTCGCGGTCTTCGAGCAGCAGGACGCCATCGGTCGGCCTGGTCAGGCCGGCGATGAGGTTGAGCAAGGTCGATTTGCCGCAGCCGGAGTGGCCGATCAGGGCGACGAATTCGCCTTGCTTGAGGGTCAGGTTGATGTCGCGCAGGGCGACGAACTTGCCCTTCTTGGTGTCGAAGGTCTGACCGACGGATTGAATCTGGACGAACTTTTCCATGGTGTGTGCTCCGCTCATGACGATTCCTTGGTCAGTTTCCGGGCGAGCAGGATCAGGCTTTGCTCGAGAACCAGGCCGACGATACCGATAACAAAGATGGCGATGATGATGTGCTCCACCTTCAGGTTGTTCCATTCGTCCCACACCCAGAAGCCGATGCCGACGCCGCCGGTGAGCATTTCCGCGGCGACGATGACCAGCCACGCGGTGCCGATGGACAGGCGGATGCCGGTCAGGATGTAGGGCAGCACGGCGGGCAGCAGGATCTTGGTGACGACCTTCCATTCCGACAAGGCGAGCACGCGGGCGACGTTGAGGTAATCCTGTGGCACGCGCTGGACGCCCTGGGCGGTGTTCATGATCATCGGCCAGATCGAGCAGATGAAAATGGTGTAGGTCGCCGCCGGGTCGGCCCGCTTGAAGACGAGCAGGCCGATCGGCAGCCAGGCCAGCGGCGAGACCGGGCGGAGCAGGCTGATGATCGGATTGATCATCGCCGACAAAAATGCCGAGCGACCGAGGATGAAGCCGAGCGGAATGCCGACCAGCGCCGCAAAACCGAAACCGATGCCGACGCGTTGCAGCGAAGACAGGATGTTCCAGCCGATGCCCTGATCGTTCGGGCCGTTGCTGTAGAACGGGTCGGCGAACAGCAGGGTGGCCGCATTCCAGGTTTGCAACGGGCCGGGAATGCTGCCGCCTTTCATCGTGGCGATGTACCAGATGCCGATCAGGATCACCATGCCGAGCAGCGGCGGCAGAATAGCGCGGCCGATGCCGGCCAGTGTCTCGGTGAAGGGCGTGCCCGGATCGGCCGGCACGGTTGCGGTTTTTTCCATTTTCTTTTCCTTGGCGGGAGCCGTAGTCGCTTCTACGACGGCGACTTGTTCAATTCCACGGTCAACCGGAATTTTTGCCCCAAATTCAACATTCATCGTCAGTGCGCTCATGGTTCTCTCCTCAAGCTGCATCCAGAAACCGATCCTTGCCGGGGGCGCCGCGAGACGCGAAGAACGCGCGCAGGCAGTACGTCAGTACGGCAAGCGCGGTCGACAAAGTATCGCGGTGGCCCCGGCGAGGATCAGGCTTTTACCTTGAAGCCGTCGGCATACTTGGCCGGATCCTTGCCGTCCCAGACCACGCCATCGATCAGCTTGTGGCTGCGCATCTCGCTCTTGGGCAGGGCGACGCCGGCAGCGGCAGCGCCCTGCTTATAGATGTCGATGCGATTGACCTGCTTGGCGACAGCCAGATAATCCGGATGACTCTTGAGCAAACCCCAGCGCTTGTGTTGGGTCAGGAACCACATGCCATCGCTGAGGTACGGAAAATTGACCGCACCGTCGTTGAAGAACTTCATGTGGTTCTTGTCGTCCCAGCTCTTGCCCAGGCCGTTCTGGTAGCGGCCGAGCATGCGGGCGACGATGACTTCGGTATCGGTATTGACGTAAGCCTTTTGGGCGATCGTTTCGGCCGTCTTCTGCTTATTGGCGATCGACGCATCGATCCACTTGCCGGCGTCGAGAATGGCGGCGACCACGGCACGGGCGGTGTTCGGGTTCCGCTTGACCCAGTCGGCCGTCGTACCGAGCACCTTTTCCGGATGATCGGTCCAGATGTCCTGGGTGGTGGTCGCCGTAAAACCGATGTTATCCATGATGGCGCGGTTGTTCCACGGCTCACCGACGCAGAAACCGTCCATGTTGCCGACGCGCATGTTGGCGACCATCTGCGGGGGCGGCACGGTGATCGTCTTGACGTCCTTGAACGGGTTGATGCCCTGGGCGGCCAGCCAGTAGTAGAGCCACATGGCGTGGGTGCCGGTCGGGAAGGTCTGGGCGAAGGTGTATTCCTTTTCCTTCTTGGCGACCAGCTTGGCCAGGCTGGCGCCATCGGTGGCTCCCTTGTCCTTAAGCTGGTTGGAGAGGGTGATGGCCTGACCGTTGTTATTCAGGCTCATCAGGACGTTCATGTCCTTCTTCGGGCCGCCAACGCCGAGTTGCACGCCGTAGATCAGGCCATACAGCACGTGGGCAGCGTCGAGCTCGCCATTGACCAGCTTGTCGCGCACCGAAGCCCACGAGGCTTCCTTGGTCGGGATGATCTTGATGCCGTATTTCTCATCGAACTTCATGACCGAAGCCATGACGACGGAGGCGCAATCGGTGAGCGGGATGAAGCCGATACGGACTTCTTTCTTTTCAGGGGCATCCGAACCAGCGGCCCAGGCGCCGCTGCGAACGCCGGGAGGGACCATGGCCATCAGAGAGGCTCCCAAAGCAGTTGAAACGAAATCACGACGGGAAAAGCCCGGTTTGTCGGCGACGACTTCCGGTGCGGCCAGTTTCTTGTCTTCCATTGCTTGCTCCTTGATTGCGAGAATCTAAAAAACAAAATGGGCGTCGCATCCTGGCCGCCGGTTGGCAGCTCGGATGGACGCCCTTGTCCTTGAATCGGCTTGCGCTCGACTCTCGCCCGGCCGCCATTGACCGTGCGTTTTGGTAGGACTATTGCAATGGCCGTGCCAGGCCTAGTTATTTGGTACTAGTCACAAATAACTACTTAATTTTCAATCACTTGGGTTTTGTATTTTCCAGCCACCGGGGCCTGAAGCAACGCACTATTGCAGTGCAGCATGCGATTTTATCGCACAGCTTTAGAGCAGCACCCGCGCCATATCGATGACGTCGCGCGCCACCTTGGCCATCGACTGACCACGCTCCATGGCCAGTTTGCGCATGGCGTGATAAGCCGCATCCTCATCGAGGCCGCGCGCTTTCATGAGTACGCCCTTGGCTTTATCGACCAGCTTGCGGTCGGTCAGCTTTTGCGAAATCTCGTCGAGTTCGCGGCGCAGGGCCTGCGTGTCCTCGAAACGGGCACGCGCCACTTCGACGATGGGCTTGATCCGTTTCGGGTCGAGACCATCGACGACATAGGCCGAAACCCCCGCCTTGACAGCATCGCGGATAGTTTCCTGGCCATCGGCCTGGGTGAAGATGACGACCGGGCGCGGCATGTTTTTATTCATGGCTGCCAGGTTTTCGAGGGTGTCGCGGCTCGGGCTGTCGGTGTCGATCAGGATCACGTCGGGCTGCAATTTTTCGACTTCGGCCGTGAGGTTTTCGGCGTCGGCCAGGATGGCCGCCACCTGATAGCCGGCCAGCGCCAGCCCGGCGCAGATTTCGCCAGCTCGCGAGCGGGATTCGTCAATCACAAGTACGGTAAGCATGGTGCCTATCTAGCAAGCGTCAGGCCAGCCACTTCCAGTGTGGCCGTGGCCATGGCCTGAACCACCAACTCATGCTCGCCGATGGCGTCGCCCAGTGAAAATTCGACATTCGGGTAGGTCGACCGCAGGTTTTCGATGAGCTCTGGCGTCTCCTTCTTCAAATGCCCGCCGCGAGCGACGAACATCGGCATCACGACGATCCTGTCGGCCCCTTGCGCAATCAGCCCGGCGGCGCACTCCGGCAAGGTCGGCGCCATGAATTCCAGGAAAGCCAGCTCGACCGGCAGGCTCGTCATACGCTGGCCAATGGCCGCCTGCACGCGCCGCATGGGATTGGCCCAGGCCGGGTCGCGGGCACCGTGGGCGAAAAGGATGAGGGCAGTGGTCATGGCAAATCTTCCGTTCGATCGGTCTGGCCGCCACGATGGGCGGATGCGGGTAGGGCCGTATCTTAACGGCAGGGTTCCCGCGAACATCGCGAAAAATAAAAAGCCTGCCATCGCCTGCCCTGCGCGAAATCCTTATCGTGCAGTTGGCGAGGGCTTGGGCTACGATGAAGGGCGTTGAAGAGATGCTCCACGCATGGAGCGAGGACGGAAATAAAAATGCCAAAACCATTCAATAGAACCTTGCACTTTTGGCGCCTGAGCATTTTCCTGTGCGGTCTTTTGAGCATGTTCTGCGCCGTCCCGGCAATCGGCGAAAACGACAACGCGCCCCGCCAGCTCGATGTCGTCACCGACGATAACTACCCGCCCTATCTTTTCCGCAACTCGGCCGGTGAACCTGAAGGCTACCTGGTCGACTACTGGCAGCTCTGGGAAAAGAAAAATGGCATCAAAATCCGGTTGACCGCAACAACCTGGGCCGATGCCCAGCAAATCCTCCTGGCTGGCCGGGCGGACGTCATCGACATGATTTTTCGCACGCCCCAGCGCGAGGCTTTATATGAATTCTCGGCCCCCTACGCCGATCTCCCCGTCGTCATCTACCATCACGCCTCGATCGCCGGCATCAGCGGCGTATCGACGCTGCGCAGCTTTCAGGTCGGGGTCAAGGCCGGCGATGCCTGTATCGACAAACTGGCCGAGAACGGCATTACCAACCTGCTTCTTTACCGCAATTACAGCGAACTGATCGACGCGGCCCAACGCCAGGAGGTCAAGGTATTCTGCCTCGACGAGCCACCGGGCAATTTCTATCTCTACAAGGCCAAGGCCGAGA
>NZ_JAVHPH010000365.1:0-2586 GCF_036170495.1 Azonexus sp. | reverse complement strand
TTCTGCCTCGACGAGCCACCGGGCAATTTCTATCTCTACAAGGCCAAGGCCGAGAGCAGCTTTCTCAAGGCCTTTGTGCTGTACCAGGGGCAATTCCACCGCGCCGTTCGCAAGGGCAATCTCGAGACGCTCAAGGTCATCGAGCAAGGCGCGCAAGCGATCAGCCCCAACGAAGAGGCCGCGCTTCGTAAAAAATGGTTTGGCACGCCGCTCAATCTCGGCGCCTATGGCCGCTATCTGGGCTGGGGCGTTCTCGCCGCCCTGCTGCTCAGCGGCCTGCTGGCCGCCTGGAACCTGACGCTGCGCCGCCAGGTGATGGCCAAGACGTCGACGCTCAAACAAGCCTTGCAGGATTTGCACAAGGCGCATCAGATCACCCAGAAGACCCAGGAAAACCTGGCCGCGACGCTGCGCGCGATCCCCGATCTGCTCTTCGAACTGGATGCCGACGGCCGCTACATCGATGTCTTTGCCAACCAGGAGGCGTTGCTCGCCAGCCCGAAGGAAGGCCTCATCGGCAAGCGGGTCGACGAGATTCTGCCGGCCGACGCCGCCCGCACGGCGATGGCCGCGATAGCTGCCGCCATCGAACAGGGCAGCGATTACGGTCGGACGATCAGCCTGCAACTGGGCGACAAAACGCACTGGTTCGAGCTCTCGGCCACACGCAAGGCAGCGGAAGCCGATGGCCGCGGCCATGTCATGGTGCTGTCCCGCGACATCACTGAGCGCCGGGAGACCGAGCAGGCGCTGCTGGAGGCCAAGGAGGCCGCGCTCCAGACGGAACGGGACCAGCATTTCCGCCTCCTTTTCGACGCCGCGCCGGTCGCCCTCTCCTATGTCAGGGGCGAGGAAATCGCCCAGATCAACCGACGTTTCGTTGAGTTGTTCGGCTATCGCCGCGAGGAAATTCCCAACCTCGATGCCTGGTGGGTGCGCGCCTATCCCGATCCGGTCTATCGCACCTGGGTGATGCAAACCTGGCAATCGGCCATCGAACGGGCGAGCACGACCGCCGGCGCCCTCGACAGTCTGGAGTATCGGGTAACGACGCGAGACGGCCGGGAATTGACCCTGCTCATCGGCGGCCAGTTGATCGACGAGGGGATGATCGCCACCTTTACCGACATCTCGGCGCAAAAGGCGGCGGCCGCCGCCTGGCAGGACGCCAAGGAAATTGCCGATGCCGCCAACGTGGCGAAGAGCACCTTTTTGGCCAATATGAGCCATGAAATCCGGACGCCGATGAACGCCATCCTCGGCTACCTCTATTTGCTCGGCAAGACGCCCTTGCTGCCGGAACAAGCGAACCGCCTGGCCAAGATCGAAGGGGCCGGCAAGCACCTGCTGTCGATCATCAACGACATTCTCGACATTTCAAAGATCGAAGCCGGACAACTGGTGCTCGAACAAGCCAGCTTCCCGCTCAGCGGCATCATCGATCACGTCCGTTCAATCATTGCCGAATCGGCCAGTGCCAAGGGGCTGACCGTCACGGTCGACTACGGCACGGTGCCCGCCATGCTGCGCGGCGACGCCACCCGGTTGCGCCAGGCCTTGCTCAATTTCGCCAGCAACGCCGTCAAATTTACCGATCAGGGCGGCATCACGCTGAGCGCCCGTCGCATCGAGCAGCGGGGAGCGCAACTGCTGGTCCGCTTCGAAGTCAAGGATACCGGCATCGGAATCCCGCCCGAAAGCCACAAGCAGTTATTCCAGGCCTTCAAGCAGGTTGACGCTTCAACGACACGTAAATATGGCGGCACCGGGCTCGGCCTGGCGATTACCCAGCGTCTGGCCCAGCTCATGGGCGGCGAAACCGGCTTCACCAGCCAGGTCGGCGTCGGCAGCACCTTCTGGTTCACGGCACGCCTGGAACAGGGGGAGGAGATGCACCGGAAAACGCCCGCTATGTCCTCGCCCCCGGAAAAAGCCATCGCCCGCCACCATGCCGGGGCGCGCATCCTGCTCGTCGAGGACGACCCGATCAACCAGGAACTGACTTGCGAACTACTCAAAGAAACCGGCCTGCACGTCGACATCGCCGAAAACGGCCGGCAGGGCGTGGCCAAGGCAGCCAGCATGAATTACGCGCTGATCCTGATGGACATGCAGATGCCGGTGATGGGCGGCCTGGAAGCCACCGCCATCATCCGCAAGATGCCGGAACGGGCGTGGACGCCGATTATCGCCATGACCGCCAACGCCTTCGATGAAGATCGGGAACGCTGCATCGGCGCCGGCATGAGCGACTTCATCGCCAAGCCGGTCATCCCGGAAATTCTCTACGAAACGCTGGCCAAGTGGCTGGCCGTCGCCAGGAGCTGACGGGCCGCCGTATTTCATTTTTGGGCATTTTTTCCGGTTGACCGTAGCCCACGGCAAAACGCTTCACCCCGGTGTTCGGCGCCAGGCCAGCAAGAGCAAGGTGAGCAAACAGAAGACCGCCCCGGCATAAAAGGTAAACGCAGCGCCGTAGACATCCCACAGCCAGCCGGCGCAGAGGCTGGCCAGCAACATCGCCAGCCCGCTGAGCAGATTGAAAAAACCGAAAGCCGTGCCGCGCAAATCGGCCGGCGCCGTGGC
>NZ_JAVHPH010000364.1:4240-10895 GCF_036170495.1 Azonexus sp. | reverse complement strand
ATTTCCTGGGCGCTCGGATTTTCGTTCACATGCGTGTCGCAGATGAACAGCGAACGGCCCGGCAGCATCAGGTAGTTCATCGCGGCCAGCGTACTGACCCCGGTGCGCTTGCCGATAATCTGGCTGATCACGCCGAGGTGATGGCTGTACTGGCCGGTCATGCCGCAGATCATGCCGTCGGCGTAACCGAGCTTGAGCAGCATGGCACCGATCACTGTCGGCTTGCGGTGCATGGCTTCCTTGGCGATGGCCGGGGTGATGCCCTGACGCGCCATCAGCTTGTGATAGGCGGTCCAGCATTCGCGATAACGCTCGTCGGATTCAGGATTGACGATGTCGAAATCGACGCCCGGCTGGATGCGCAGCTTGGCTTTTTCGAGGCGGTGCTCGATGACACCCGGACGGCCGATCAGGATCGGACGGGCGAATTTTTCCTCGATGACCACTTGGGCGGCGCGCAAGACGCGCTCGTCTTCACCTTCGGCGAAAATGATGCGCTTACCCTTGGCCTGGCGGGCGGCCTGGAAAATGGCGCGCATGCCGACGCCAGTGTGATAGACGAATTCGGAAAGCTTGGCGCGATAGGCGTCGAAATCGGTAATCGGCCGAATGGCCACGCCCGAATCCATCGCAGCCTGCGCCACGGCCGGCGCGATCTTGACGATCAAACGCGGATCAAACGGCTTCGGAATCAGGTATTCCCGGCCGAATGACAGATCGTGGCCGGGATAGGCCATGGCCACTTCGTCGGTCACTTCAGCTTCGGCCAGCTCGGCAATCGCCTTGACGACGGCCATCTTCATTTCTTCGGTAATACGGGTGGCGCCAACATCAAGCGCCCCACGGAAAATGAAGGGGAAGCAAAGAATATTATTGACCTGGTTAACGTAGTCGGAGCGACCGGTAGCGATAATGGCATCCGGACGAACTTCCTTGACCAGTTCCGGCATGATTTCCGGCGTCGGGTTGGCCAGCGCGAAAACCATCGGGTTTTCAGCCATGCTGGCGACCATGTCCTGCTTCAGCACGCCACCGGCCGAGAGGCCAAGGAAAACGTCGGCACCGACCATTGCGTCACGCAGGGTGCGATTGGTGGTTTCGCGGGCATAACGGGCCTTGGTCGCTTCCATGTTGGCTTCGCGACCAAGATAGATGACACCCTTGGAGTCACAAACGGTGACATTCTCGCGTTTGACGCCGAGCTGACACCACAGATTCAGGCAGGAAATGGCGGCCGCGCCGGCACCGGAACAGACGACCTTGACGTCTTCAAGGCGTTTGCCAACCACCTTCAGACCATTGAGCATGGCGGCCGCGGAAATGATCGCCGTACCGTGCTGGTCATCGTGAAAGACCGGGATATTCATCCGCGCCTTGAGCTTTTCCTCGATATAGAAACACTCGGGGGCCTTGATGTCTTCGAGGTTGATACCACCCAGCGTCGGCTCCATGGCGGCGATCATGTCGATCAGCTTGTCAGGATCGTTCTCGGCCAGTTCGATGTCGAAGACGTCAATGCCGGCGAATTTCTTGAACAAACAGCCCTTGCCCTCCATCACCGGCTTGGCCGCCAGCGGGCCGATGTTGCCCAGGCCCAGCACGGCGGTGCCGTTGGTGATGACGCCAACCAGATTGGCCCGCGAGGTCATCTCGGCCACCGTTGCGGGGTCTTCGACGATCAGGTCGCAAGCCGCGGCGACACCAGGCGAATAGGCCAGCGCAAGATCGCGCTGGTTGGTCAGGCCCTTGGTCGGGCGGACGGAAATCTTGCCCGGGGTGGGCCAGCGATGGTATTCGAGAGCGGCTTCGCGCAGATCCTTTTCCACGGATTCTCCTTGGAGTTTAGGTATTAGGGAAAACCCGTTAGGTTACTCCAATCATTGCGCCGCTGGAAGTGTAATTCATAATTACAGTGTCAAAATCGATGGCTTAGGGTCAGACGCAGGCTTCTCGGCTCGGTAGGATGAATATGCCGGTCATCGACCGCCGCCCCCTCGGAAGCCAACTGCGAGTCGTACCAGTATTCGATGTCATTCACCTTGCGGTCGAAAAGGTTGTAGATGTCGAGCGCCAGCTGCGTGCGCTGGCTGAACTTGTAGCCCAGGCGCAAGTTGGTCAGCGCCGATGCGCCGGAGCGGACCGAGTTGTCCTCGATCAGCGGCCGCGGCCCGAAGTAGCGCAGGCGTACGGCACCGAACCAGGGGCCGAGGTGATCCAATGTCAGGCCGATGTTGGCGGTCGTCGTCACCGCCCCCGGGATGTAGTCGCCGACCAACGGGTCGTGGTCGCGGAAGCGGGCATGCGACCAGGCGAGGTCGGCATCGACCGCCAGCCAGTCGGACAGCACGTAAAGATTGGTCCATTCGACCCCGTAGCGGCGCGACGGGCGGGATGCTTCGGTCGTTCCGGCATCGCCGACAAACAGTAGCTCGGAAGCCGAGTCGAGTTGCCAGAATGCTACGGTCGACCGGAAATTTTGGCCAAAATCGGAACGCAATCCGAGCTCATAACCCTTGGTCCGGACCAGCGGTTTGACCGCCTGCACGGGCGTCACGCCGTCAGCAGGATCAACGCGGATGGTCGTGCCGCGCGCATCGTTGGAATGAAAGCCGTGGCCGTAGTTGAGATAAAGCTCGGTGTTTTGCCACGGCCCGAAAATCAGTGCCAGCTTGGGCGTCAGCATCTGGTCCCTGGCTTTTCCCGAATTTGCCGCCAAATTGCTGTCGACCGTGAAATCGTAGGTGTCGGCGCGCAAGCCCTGCACAGAGCGGAACCACTCGGTCCATCGCGTCTCGTTTTGCACCCACAGCCCGAGGCTACGCTGCGTCACCTTGTCTTCGCGCACCGTACTCAGCGTTTGGCGGGCGCTGGTCGTATAGAGACCAACCGGGTTGAGGTCATCGATCCGCCCCTGCAGGCCGATACTGTTCTCGACTTCGAAATTACCCCAGCGATCGAACATTGCATGCGAAGCAGCAAAACCGCCGGCCTGCCGACGTTCGGCCTGCTTGAACTGATCGCCCGGCGGACAACCAGCGTTCAGGCAATACTGGAAGTTGGACCACAAATCGAGGTCGTACTTCAGCCACCAGACATTGGCCTTGCTCTGTGCCTTTTCCCAGCGCTTCGTCCACTCGCCGGACAGGCTGTAGCGATGCGTCTCGCCGCCGGTCGTCGGATCAAGCGAACCGAAAAGGTCGACGGTACCGCTGGAACTGGCGCGCTGGGCGATCTGGTCGGTCGATGTCCAGCGGCCCTGATACGCCATGCCGGTGATCGAAAAGCCATCGTTGCGCGTGCCCTCGCTGTAACGCAGGACGCCGTTGAGCTTGCGGTAATGCTCGTCGACCTGCCACGGGCCGTCGTTGTGGAACAATTCGAGGGCGTACAGTAAATGTCCGCCACCCAGCTCTGGCGAACCGGCGAGCAGGCTGCGCGCATAGCCGTTCTGGCCGAGCGTCAATTGCGCCAGCGTGCCATCGATCTGACGAAAATAGTCAATGTGCGCCGCGCCGGCTGACGAAAAATCGCCCTCCTCGGCAAAGTACGGCCCCTTGCGGAAAGTGATGCGGTCGACCAGCTCGGTAATCAGGAAATTGAGATCGGTGTAGCCCTGGCCGTGGGCATGACTCGGCATGTTGACCGGGACGCCGCCAACATAGGTGGCGAAATCGGTACCGTGATCAAGATTGAAGCCACGCAGGAAATACTGGTTGGCCTTGCCGTCGCCGGCGTGCTGGGTGACGATCAGGCCCGGCACCATTTCCAGCGCCTCGCCGGGACGCAGAATGGGCACGGCCGCCAGCCGCTGGCTGGACACCACACCTTCGCTGCCTGACGCCGCAATGCCTTCGAGGTTTTCCGCCTTGGCGCGGACTTCGACGGCGGACAGTTCGGTCGACTCATGAGCGACGGCAGCCGTCATCGTCAACATCAAATATGAACTAAATAATTTTTGTCTTAATTTCATCGCTTAAAAAAGCCGGTCGCCCGGCCATCCCCCATCGCTATGTCGTCAAGCCACCACCGGACGGCGCGTCAGACGCACGGCCGCGATAAAGCTGAGGGCGATGATCGCCACCAGCGAAAAGCCGAATATCAACTCCTTCCCCTCGCTCCACATGTCGACCGCTGGCGACAGCAGCTTGGCGGCGCCGAAGGCGGCGACGAGCAGGCTGACGCCCGACACGACGAGGCCCATGACGCGCGAGGCGATGAGCGCCACCTGGTCGGCGCGGGCGATCAGCCCCGCGATCCACAGGCCGTTGATGCCATCGGTGAGCAGCATGCCGAGCATGAAGAGCAGGGCGAGGACGAGGGCGTGTTCCCAGCCGCCGAACTGGGTGGCAGTCAGGGCGAAAAAGGCGGCTTGCGACAGGGTGTCGAAGGACAGGGCGAACAAGGCGCCGACCAGCGCGATCAGCGCCGGGTGCGAAACATGGCGCAGGTTGCCGAGCAGACGGCCCTTGAGGCCGACCGGTTGGACCATTTCATGCGGTTCAGCGGCGAAGACGGCGGCCAGGTTCAGGCTGCCCAACGCGACGAGAAAGCCGATGGAAATGACCGCCCCCAGTGTGCCGAACCATTCCGGCACCGCCCACTGTCCGGCCAGCGCCGAGACGCCGAGGGCGATGGCCATGACCACGGCGCCGTGGCCGAGCGAGAACAGGCTGCCGCAATAGCGCGCCAGACCCGGCCGGGTGCGGGCGTTGTAGCGGGTCAGGCCGTCGATGGTGGCCAGATGATCGGCGTCGAAACCGTGCCTCATGCCGAGCACGAAGGTCAGGGTGAGCAGCGACAGCCAGTCGGAGGGCAGGGTTTCCATGGGCTCGGTATGAAATTTATAATCATCTTCATACAAAGAGCGTGCCAGATCAATAAGCCGTTGATCAGATTGACTTCATGCCTTTTTACCGGCCGAATTAAGCGGCTGACTGATCAGCAACTTTCCACTGGCAGTGCAAGGATGAATTCCGCCCCGCCGCCCGGGATGTTGCGGGCGCTGAGCTTGCCACCATGCCGTTCGACAATGCCGTAGCTGATCGACAGGCCAAGGCCGGTGCCCTGGCCGACCGGTTTGGTCGTAAAGAAGGGCTCGAACAGGCGGCCGAGGTGTTCTTCAGCGATGCCCGGACCGTTGTCGGCAAAGCGCAGGATGACCATGCCATCTTCAATACCGCCGCTGACGGTCAAGCCGGGCTCCGACTGGCTGGCCGTGGCGTCGCAGGCGTTCTGGACCAGATTCATGATGACCTGCTGCAGTTGCCCCGACGAACCGGAGCAAGTCAAATTTGGTGCCAAATTCGTGTTGACCGTGAACTTCGCCGCCGCGCTCTGCACCACCCAGCGCACCGAGCGTTCGACGACCTCGTTGAGGCTGACCTGCTCGGGGGTCATCTTGTCGACGGCCGAAAAGCGTTTCAGCGCATCGACGATGTCGCGCGTGCGCTCGGCCCCTTCGATCATGCCGTCGATAAGGTGCGGCATGTCGGCCAGGATGCGGTCGATGCGCAGCTCCTGGCGCATGGCCTGGACAGCGCCGTGTTCAGCTGCAGCGCTGGCATGCACCGCGCCGAGATAGCTTTCGAGCCGGCTGGCGTAGCGCTTGAGCGACAGCACGTTGCCGAGCACGAAGCTGATCGGGTTATTGAGTTCGTGCGCCACGCCGGCCACCAGGCGGCCGAGCGAGACCATCTTTTCGGCGTGCAGCAGCTGGCCCTGTGTCCGCTTGAGATCGTCGTGCGCCTGGCGCAAGGCGGAATAGGCGCGGCGCAGTTCGCCGACCGGGCGACCGGTGACAACCATGCCCATGAGCTTGCCGGTCTGCGACAGGCGCGGCGTGCAGTTCATCGACACCGGCACGGTCGAGCCATCGCCGGCGCGCAGGAAGAACTCGCTGTCATGGACGCCTTCGCGGCCGTAGCCGGCGAAGATGTCGCGGGCCTTGGCCCGTTCGACATCGTCGGCGAAGAGGTCAAAGACCGGTGTCTTTTCAAGTTCGCCGGCCGTCTTGCCCGAGAAGTGCTGGAGCGACGAATTGACCTCCTCGATGCGGCCGTTGCGGTCGCAGACGATCAGGATGTCCGACATCGAGGCGAGCACACTCTCGATGAACTGGTGTGATTCCTCGAGCGCGGCGTTCTTTTCTTCGAGGGCGACTTCGTATTGCAGGAGGTCGTTGTAGACCTCGTCCATTTTCTGAATGACTTCGATCCACGCCTGTTCACCGCCCGGCGGCAGGGGTGAATCGCCGGCCAGGTCAGCGGGCGGGACGATAGTGGACATGGGCTTCGCCGTGCTCGTCGTGGGCGTGATGATGTTCCGCTGCGAGCGCGATGACGTTGAGCTTGCCGTGACGCACGCCGCGTTCGGCCATCAGGGCATCGGCAAATTGCCGGACATCGGCGGTGGCGCCTTTGAGGATGACCGATTCCAGGCAATTGTCGTGATCGAGGTGGCTGTGCAGCGCCGCCACCGTCAGGTCGTGATGATCATGCTGCAAGCCGGTCAGGCGCTCGGCCAGTTCGCGTTCATGGTGGTTGTAGACATAGGACAGGTTGGCGACGCAGTGGCCGGAGGGCGTTTCGCGCAGGCGGTCGCTCTCGATGGCGCCGCGGATCAGGTCGCGCACGGCTTCCGAGCGGTTGCGGTAGCC
>NZ_JAVHPH010000364.1:0-4140 GCF_036170495.1 Azonexus sp. | reverse complement strand
TCTCGATGGCGCCGCGGATCAGGTCGCGCACGGCTTCCGAGCGGTTGCGGTAGCCACGGGCCGCGATCAGTTGATCGAATTCCCTGGCCAAAGCCTCATCCAAAGAAATTGTGAAGCGTTCCATGTTCTTTGCTCCGTGCTAAAGATGGCCAGAAAACGCGCTGCTAGGATGGCCGCACCCCATTCTAACGTCTGGCTCAAATGACCGCTGCCCTCGATACCGAACTGATCCGCACCGCCCTGCGCAAGGTCGTTGACCCCGAGGTCGGCGCCAATATCGTCGATCTCGGCCTGATCTACCGCATCGACGTCAACGACCCCGGCAAGCTGCTCATCGACATGACGATGACCTCGCCGGCCTGCCCGATGGGCGAGATGATCGTCGACGATGCCTATGCCGAGCTCGACCGCGTGCTGCCGGCTGATTGCCAGCCGGAAATCCGTCTCGTCTGGGAACCGCCCTGGGCGCCGTCGATGATGAGCGAAAAGTGCCGCCTGAGCCTGGGCTGGGACGAGGCGGACCGCGCGTAAATGGCCGACCTCAAACCCGGCGGCCGCTTGCCGCTGCTCTTTTTCGGCATGCTCTCGCTACTCGGCGGCGTGATGGCCGGCCTCGCCCGCCTCGGCTGGGAGGTGCCCGGCCCGGCCATGCAGGCGGCCGGCGTGCATGGGCCGCTCATGATCGCCGCTTTTTTCGGCACGGTGATCAGCCTCGAACGGGCCGTCGCGGCGGGCCGCAACTGGGCCTACCTCGCGCCGCTGGCGGCCGGAGCCAGTGGCATCGCCCTGCTCGCCGGCGCCCCGCTGCTGCTCGGCCAGAGCCTCGGCAGCCTTGGCGCGCTCGGCCTGATTGCCGCCAGTGGCGTGGCCCTGCGCCGTCAGGTCGCCGTGTTCACCCTCATCCTGACCTTGGCCGCTGGCTGCTGGCTGGTCGGCAATCTGCTCTGGCTGGCGACCGGCAACGTCAGCCCCGCCGTCGCCTGGTGGCTGCTTTTTCTGGTGTTGACCATCGCTGGCGAACGGCTCGAATTGACCCGTTTTCTGCCGACGCCGCCGCTCGCCCAAAAGCTGTTCATCGCCATCGTCGGCGTGTTCTTGTTCAGCGCCATGGCCACGGTCGACCGGCTTTTTGCCGGCGGATTGATCGCCCTCGCCCTCTGGCTGCTGCGTTACGACATCGCGCGCCGCAACATCGCCAGCGCGGGGCTGACCCGCTTCATCGCTGCCTGCCTGCTTTCCGGCTACGCCTGGCTGTTTGCAGCCGGCCTGCTCGGACTAGCCGGTGCCTTTGCGCCCGGTCATGAATGGCGCGATGCGGCCCTGCACGCCATTGGCCTGGGCTTCGTTTTTTCCATGGTTTTCGGCCACGCGCCAATCATTTTCCCGGCCGTCACCCGCATCAAAATCCCCTACCACCCGGCCCTTTACCTGCCGCTCGCGCTGCTCCACCTGACCCTGGCGCTGCGTATCTTCGGTGGCCTCAGCAACAATTTCGATCTGCGCCACACGGCCGCCCTGCTCAACGGCTTGGTCCTCGCCGTCTTCATCGCAACGCTGGTAACGCTGGTCCGCCGTAACGCCAAAGGAGGTGCCCGATGAAACGCCATGCCGCCCTGCTGCAACTGTCGCGCGAACACCACCACGCCCTCAAGCTGTCCCGACTGGCCCGCTTCGCCAGCGATGCCGGCCACGCACTGGCCATCGCCGAGGCGGCGGAAAAAATCATCGAGGCCTTTCCCGCGGTGCTCGAATCCCATTTCCAGAGCGAAGAAAACGACCTGCTGCCGGCGCTGGCCGCGGTCGGCGCCAAGGCCTTGGTGACTCGCACGCTGGCCGAACACGCCGAGTTGCGCGACCTCAACCGACGCCTGGCCGAACCGGACAGCGAACTCCTCGCCCGCTTCGCCACCTTGCTCCACGATCACGTCCGCTTCGAGGAGCGGGAGCTGTTCGAGACGGCGCAGCAACTGCTCTACCCAGAGCACTGAACGCGCCAAAGCGGGGCACAAATTGTCGGATTGCTACGGTCAACCGGAAAAAACCGGCCAATTTGAAGCCGCATTCTCGCTCCCCGCCAAGGCTGAAAACTCGCTTCCTGCATGGCTTTTCGGCTTTTATCGACACCCTCAACCGGAAACCGGGAACGAAATATGCTCGACTAAACCCGTAGCACGCTGGATCCGTTAACCGGTCTAAGAGCGCATGGAGGAAGTCATCATGGCCCACAGTGAAATCCGACTCTCGGTCGCTGAAGAGCGCACCATCTACGACGTGGCGGCCATCGACCGCGCCATGGAAGAGGCCGCCGGCAATCGCAACGAAGCGCTGGCCAGCCTCTACGACAAGATGAAGCAGCGCGGCGGCGGCCGTTTCCTGATCCGCCCGACCGGCGCCGACATGATCGACGGCCTCTACGACAGCTGCCCGAATTTCAGCGAGGTGATCGACGACCTCAAGAAATACGTCGCCCTCTCGGTCGCCGGCAACGAGCCGATGAGCTTCACGCCCATCCTGCTGCTCGGCGAGCCGGGCATCGGCAAGACCCATTTCGCCCGCGAACTGGCCAACCAACTGGGCACCGGCCACGAATTCATCTCGATGAGTTCGCTGACCGCCGGCTGGGTGCTGTCCGGCGCCTCGGCGCAGTGGAACAACGCCAAGCCGGGCAAGGTGGCGCACACGCTGGTCCATGGCGACTACGCCAACCCGATCGTCGTCCTCGACGAAATCGACAAGGCCGGCGGCGATTCGCGCTACGACCCGATGGGCTCGCTGTACGGCCTGCTCGAGCACGATACGGCGCGCGCCTTCAAGGACGAGTTCATCGACATCGACATCGATGCCTCGCACATCCTGTGGGTGACGACGGCCAACGACGAACGTTCGATTCCCGAGCCGATTCTCAACCGCATGAACGTCTACGAAGTGCCGCGTCCGGACCACGATGCGGCGATCAGCATTGCTGCTGCGCTGTACCGCGAAATCGTCGGCCAGCACGACTGGGGTTTCCCGCCGGAGGCCGACGAGGCGGTGCTCGAACGGCTCGGCTTGCTGCCGCCGCGCGACATGCGCAAACGCCTGCTCGCCGCCTTTGGCACGGCCAAGCTGGAAGGGCGCAACTGGCTCGAAAGCGGGGATTTCGAACAGGCCAGAATGGGGCGAAGCCGGAAGATCGGCTTCTGAATACGGGGCGCGATTCGGCGCCCCGGTTCACACCGCTTCGATGCGCACCGACACCGGAAAATGGTCGCTGTAGCCGTCCAGATTGACGTTGGCTGCGACGTCGCCGGACGGTAGCCCGAAACGTATCGGCCCCTCGCCGACGCGATGGCTGACCATAGTCGGATAAGCCTCGATGCGGGCGCTGCCGTCGACCGTCCGCCAGCCGCTTTTGCCGGTCAGCAAGCCGGTTGAAATGAGGATCTGGTCGAACAGGCTGGCATCGCTGCCGAAATAGAGCGTGCCGTTGAGCAGGCGCGGGTTACCCTTGCGGTCCTGCGTCATCAGCGTCAGGTATTCCCACGTCAAATTGTAGAACCTGGCGCTCCGCGTCCGCGTCACGTCGCCCTTGTCGCGCAGGCCCTGGGCGTGAATGGTGATGGATTTGTCGAAGGGTTCGTCGTTGAAGTCGCCGAGCGCGATGACCGCCGTATTGTCGCCCTTTACTTCCCGTATCCGGCCATGCCAATAGGCCAGCGTTTCGCCCGCCGTGGCGCGAAAACCGGACGAATACTCGGCACCATCACCAATCGCCGACGAGCGTGACGGCCAGTGGTTGGCCAGCATGACGAGTTGTTTGCCGGATGGCGCAACGAAGGTGATTTGCGTGATGTCGCGCGTGCCGGTCTGGCGCATGACCCAGTGCGAAAACAGCTCGTCCAGCTTGGCGGTGAACTGCTTGGCGTCGTACAGAAAAGCTGTATCGATACCGCGCTGATCGCGGGCAGAATCGACGTGAATGAGCTGGTAGCTGCGCCCCGGCAGCGCCTGATTGAGCTGATCGGCCAGGGTCTGCAGGGCATAGCGGTTTTCGACCTCGCACACACCGAGAATATCGGGCCCGGCGCCCTCCTTCATGCGCACGATGATCGAAGCCAGCTGGGCGATTTTTCGCTTGAACAGCGTCTCCGACCAGCCTTT
>NZ_JAVHPH010000363.1:0-2111 GCF_036170495.1 Azonexus sp. | reverse complement strand
GCGCGATTTCGACATTTTTGCGCCGTCGACCGTGAGAAAGCCGTGCGCGAAGATCTTGGTCGGCGTGCGAAAGCCGGCGTGAGCCAGTTCGGCTGGCCAGAAGAGGGCGTGGAAATAGAGGATGTCCTTGCCGATGAAATGGTAGAGCTCGGTTTTGGAGTCCGGACGGAAATACTCGTCGAAATCGAGGCCGCTGCGCTGGCACAGGTTCTTGAACGAGCCCATGTAGCCGATCGGGGCGTCGAGCCAGACGTAGAAGTACTTGCCCGGTGCATCGGGAATTTCGAAGCCGAAATACGGCGCATCACGCGAAATGTCCCAGTCCGTCAGCTTGTTCTCGCCGGGGGCACCCAGCCATTCCTGCATTTTGTTGGCGGCTTCGTTCTGCAAAACCCCGTTGTCGCGGCTGGTGTACTGGCGCAGGAAGGACTCGCAGCGCGGGTCGGAGAGCTTGAAAAAGTAATGCTCGGAACTGCGCAGTTCCGGCTTGGCGCCGGAGATGGCGGAGTACGGCTCCTTAAGGTCGGTTGGCGCATAGGCCGCACCGCAGGATTCGCAGTTATCGCCGTACTGGTCCTTGGCTCCGCATTTCGGGCATTCGCCCTTGATGAAGCGGTCGGGCAAAAAAAGCTGTTTGACCGGGTCGTAATACTGCTCGATGGTCCGCGTTTCGATCAGGCCGGCGGCGCGCAGCTTGAGGTAGATATCGTTGGCGCAGTCGCGGGTTTCGTCGGAATTGGTGCTGTAGAAATTGTCGAAGCCGACACCGAAGCCGGCGAAGTCACGCGAATGCTCGCCGTGCACGCGGGCGATCAACGCTTCCGGCGTAATCCCTTCCTTTTCGGCTCGCAGCATGATCGGCGTGCCGTGGGTGTCGTCGGCGCAGACGTACCAGCATTCGTTGCCGGCCATCTTCTGGAAACGTACCCAAATGTCGGTCTGGATGTATTCGACCAGATGGCCAAGGTGAATGGCGCCATTGGCGTAGGGCAGGGCGGAGGTGACGAGAATTTTGCGCGACATGGATGGGCAAGGTTGAGGAAATAAAGGGCAATTTTACCGCGAGGAAGCTGGGCGACGATTCACAAATCCCCCGACACCTTTTTGCGACAATTGTTAGCGAACGTAAACCAGTGTGTTTGGTTGGTAAAACATGATCGATGAATGATTGCCGAAGCCCCATGAAGGGCGCAGAATTCGCCGCGGAACGGGAGGTTTTATGATTTTTGCGGTGGTCGAGGATAGTAGAAGCCAGGCTGAAGTGCTCAAGGCGCTGTTAAAGAGCGAGGGGCACCAGGTCGAGGTGTTTTCGGATGGGCAGTCTTGCATTGCGGCGCTGCAAACCCGAAATTTCGATTTCTTTGTCATCGACTGGATGCTGCCTGACATTGGTGGCGACGAGGTGCTTCGCCATGTCCGCGAAAAGTGCGGTTGGGACGTTCCGGTCGTCTTTTGCACGGGGCGTACCGACGAGGAGGCTGCTTCCGACATTCTGCGCCTTGGGGCCGACGACTATATTCCGAAGCCGATCCGCTACATGGAGTTCATGGCGCGGATTCATGCCCTGCTGCGCCGCCGCCAGCCACGCGCGGCTACCGCCCAGTTTGGCAGCATCGAGATCGACATGGAGGGTCGGCGCATCAAGCTGGCCGGTGTCGATGTCGACCTGACCCAGCGCGAATTCGAATTGGCTGTCATTTTGTTACACAACGTTGGCCGCGTACTGTCGCGCGATGAACTGCTGACCAGCGTCTGGGCGCGTGACGCCGGCGTCGATACGCGGACCGTCGATACGCACGCCAGTCGTCTGCGCAAAAAATTGGGGCTGGCCGGCGAGAGTGGCCTGATGTTGTCCTCGGTCTACGGTCAGGGTTATCGACTGGATACCGTGCAACAGGGCTGATTCCCGCCAACGGTTTCGGGAATACGGGATAGAATTACTCGGGTATTGTCCGTTGCTTACCCCCAAACCGGAGTTTCCATGAGTCTTACAGAACAGCAACTCAAGGCTGCGCTCTCTGCTGCGGTCGACCCCAATACCGGCAAGGATTTCGTCGCCGGCAAGGCACTCAAGAATGTGAAAATCGATGGCGACGACGTGTCGTTCGACA
>NZ_JAVHPH010000362.1:0-2116 GCF_036170495.1 Azonexus sp. | reverse complement strand
GACCGCTGGTACCGCCACCTCTGCGCCGAACGCGGGCTTGAGCCGGAAAGCACTTACCGCGATCTGCTAACCCGCTACCAGGCGCCATGGCCACAGGGAAAAATGAACGAAGCGGCACGCCTTGCTGCCGGCTTCAGTCCCGCAGAACTGGCGGCCCTTGCAAAAAAAAGGTAAAATAATCAAATCAATGCGTTGATGCACCGCCCGCAGTAGTTCCGAGCAGCCCCCGGTTCAAGTAGGTTTCGTTTGCAGGTTCACCCCATTGATTCGCCCCCGGTATGGCTGCATCGGGGTACTCAGGCCGCCCGACCATCGGGCCAATCCGTCGCCGGTTAAAACAATGTGAATGGCGACGATGAAAGGAAACAGCATCTATGTCGTCTACTCCCGACAGCTTCGCCGATCTCGGCTTAAGCCAAACGCTACTCAACACCCTCACCGAAATCGGCTACGAAACGCCGTCGCCCATCCAGGCCCAATGCATTCCCGTCCTGCTCGAAGGTCATGACCTGATCGGCATGGCCCAGACCGGCACCGGCAAGACCGCCGCGTTTGCCCTGCCGCTCATGGAACAAATCGACGTCAAGCTCATGAAGCCGCAAGCGCTGATCCTGACGCCGACGCGCGAGTTGGCCATCCAGGTTGCCGAAGCCCTGCAAACCTACGCCAAGAACCTGCCCGGCTTCCACGTCCTGCCGATCTACGGTGGCCAGAGCTACACCATCCAGCTCAAGCAGTTGTCGCGCGGCGCCCACGTCATCGTCGGCACCCCGGGTCGCGTCATGGACCACCTCGAGCGCAAGACGCTCAGCCTCGACCACCTGAAGACCATGATCCTCGACGAAGCCGACGAAATGCTGCGTATGGGCTTCATCGACGACGTCGAATGGATTCTCGAACGCACGCCGGCCCAGCACCAGACGGCCCTGTTCTCGGCCACCATGCCGGAACAGATCCGGCGTGTCGCGCAAAAGTATCTGGTCGAGCCGCGCGAAATCAAGATCAAGTCGGCCACTGCCACGGTTGCGGCGATTCGTCAGGTTTACTGGCAAGTCAGCGGCATGCACAAGCTCGACGCCCTGACCCGCATCCTCGAAGTTGAAGAAGACTTCGACGCCGCCATCATCTTCGTCCGTACCAAAACCGCCACCGTCGAACTGGCCGACAAGCTGAACGCCCGTGGCTACGCCGCCGCCGCCCTGAACGGCGATCTCAACCAGCAAATGCGCGAACGCGTCATCGAGCAGCTGAAGTCCGGCGCCCTCGACATCGTCATCGCCACCGACGTCGCCGCCCGCGGCATCGACGTGCCGCGCGTCAGCCACGTCGTCAACTACGACATTCCCTACGACACCGAAGCCTACGTGCACCGCATCGGCCGCACCGGCCGCGCCGGCCGCACCGGCAACGCCATCCTCTTCGTCGCCCCGCGCGAAATCCGCATGCTGCGCACCATCGAGCGCGCCACGCGTTCGCCGATTGCGCCGCTGACCCTGCCCAGCCGCGCCGATGTGACCAACAAGCGCGTCGCCGACTTCAAGAGCAAGGTGGCCGAAGTGCTCAACGCAGAAGGCCTCGATTTCTTCGCCAACATCGTTTCGCAAATCACGGAAGAGCAGAACGTTGGCGCCGAAGAAGTCGCCGCCGCCCTGGCCATGCTGGCCCAGCAAGGCAAGCCGCTGCAAATCGCCGGCGAAGACCCGCGCCCCGCCCCGGCCCCCTCCTTTGACCGGGACAGCCGCCCGCGTCCGGGCAGCTTTGGCGAACGTGACGAGCGCAAACCGCGTGCTGATCGCGGCGACAAGCCGAGCTTCGAGAGCCGTGGCGACCGTCCGCGTCGCGAAGAGCGTCCGGCCCGCTCGGCGCCGAGTGGCGACATGGTCCGTTACCGCATCGATGTCGGTCGTGACCACGGCGTCCAGGTCAAGGACATCGTCGGCGCCATCGCCAATGAAGCCGGCATCGAAAGCCGCTTCATCGGCCGCATCGGCCTCTACGACGAGTCGAGCACGGTCGAACTGCCGGCCGGCATGCCGGCCGAAGCCGCCAACGCCCTGAAACGCACCCGCGTCCGCGGCGTGCCGATCAACCTGCGCCCGGATGAAGGCCGCCCGGA
>NZ_JAVHPH010000361.1:8872-10954 GCF_036170495.1 Azonexus sp. | reverse complement strand
GTTTCGACGCCGCGCGTTTGCAGTTCGTCGAGCAGGCTGGTGCCGGTGAAAGCCGAGGGAAGATGCTTGTGGATCACCGTTTCGCCTTCGGCTGGCGCCAGCCCGGCGATGGGCACGGCACCGATTGAATCCGGGGCGAAGATCGGCGCCGTCGCGGGGGCGCGATGCAGGACGTGGATGACCGCAATGCCGGCCTGGTCGGCCCAGGTGCGGAGTTGGCGGGCTGCCTTGCTGGCGGTTGGCTCGTCAGGCAGCGCCAGCGGGCCGTTGCGGTATTCGTTCTGGTAGTCGATGAGGACGACGACGGTTTTGGCAGTTTCCAGCGTGGCGCCGGCGTGCAGGCTGACCGGGACGCCGACGATCTGGCGCAGGGTGCGGGCGTTCATGCTGCTTCTCCAATCAGTTGCCCGGCTTTGCGCGCCGCCTGCGTTTCCCCATCGTAGCCCCAGCTTTCGGCCGGCAGTTCGTGCAGGGCGACGTAGATCGGCGCGGCGCTGGGGCCGATTGCCACGGTCAACAGGGATTTTGCGGCAAAAATGAAATCGGCCTTTTCGGCCGTGCTGTTGGTGCCGGCCGTAATCATCGCCTGCAGGCTGGCCGCAGCGGCGACGGCCTGTCCGTTGGCCGAGAAGGCGCATGCCGGTAACTGCGTGACGCTGACCACAGTGAGCGCCGCTTCCTTGCGCAGGATGCTCTGCATGAGGCGCATCGTTTCCTGCTGCAAGTGCTGAATGGTGCTCGGCGCGAGGCTGGCACCGGCCAGGGTGATGTTGATCAGGGGCATGGTTTTCTCCGTTTGAAGTGACGCCTGCATGATTTCACTGAGCGTTATTGGCTACAATCGAGCTAATTAACAACAGTTTGTTGCCCAATGGAAACAATCAACCAGCTCGATCATTTCTCCGACCTCGCCGTTTTCGTCCGGGTCGTTGATACGCAAGGCTTTTCATCGGCGGCGCGGGCCATGGGCCTGACCAAATCGGCCGTCAGCAAGCGCATCAACCGACTCGAAAAGCAGCTCGGCCTGCGCCTGCTCCAACGCACGACGCGCGCCATGTCGCTGACCGAAGCCGGCCGCGTGCTCTACGAACGGGCGGCACAGGGCGTCGCGCTGCTCGACGAAAGCGCCCGCTTGGCCGCCGGTCTGGTCGAGGCGCCACGCGGCATCCTGCGCGTCACGGCCTCGGTGACTTTCGGCAAGCTCTGTCTGGCGCCGCTGATCCCCGAATTCCTCGCCCGCCACCCGGAAATCGAGGTGCAACTGACCCTGCTCGACCGCCTCGTCGATCTCGTCGAGGAAGGCTATGACGTCGCCCTGCGCCTGACCCGCACGCCGCCCGATCAGGTGGTGGCCAAGGCGCTGATGCCGGTGCGCTACCGGCTGTGTTCGACGGTCAACGCGATAAAAGGCCAAAAAATCGAAACCCCCGCCGACCTCGCCGGCCACAACTGCCTGCATTACGGCTTGCGCGAATTCGGCAACGAATGGCGCTTCCAGCGTGGTAGCGAAGAGGCGCGGATCCGCGTGACGAGCAACGTCTTGGTCAATAACAGCGAGGTCGTGCGCGACCTGCTGCTCGCCGACATGGGCATCGGCTTGGTCTGGAACTACGCCGTCGACCGTGAAATCGCCGACGGCCGGCTGATTCCGCTGCTCCCCGAATGGACGCCGGTCGGCCCCTTCGGCCAGACGGCCTATGCGCTATGGCTGCCGCAAACCCACCTGCCGCCGAAGATTCGCGTCTTCGTCGACTTCCTGGCCGAACGTCTGCGCGAAACACCGACCTAAGCCCGCCGGATAAACCATTTGCGCGTCTCTTCGGCCAGCCCGAGGAAGAGCGCGAACGGCAAGGCGTAGAGGAAAACGTCGAGCGCCAGCGGCGCCGTGCCGAACAGGCGGTTGCCCCACGGCGTGTAGAGAATCGCCGCCATCAGCCCCGCTTCGCTGGCCAGCCCGGCGAGCAGCCAGCGGTTTTCGAGCAAGGAAAAACGCCAGGCCGGCAGACGTGGATGACGACAGACGAAGAGATTGACCATCTGCGCCAGCACGATGGCCATCAGGCAGGCCGAGGTGGCCTGCAG
>NZ_JAVHPH010000361.1:0-8772 GCF_036170495.1 Azonexus sp. | reverse complement strand
GATTGACCATCTGCGCCAGCACGATGGCCATCAGGCAGGCCGAGGTGGCCTGCAGATAGCGCGGGTCGCCGGGCGCCAGCATTTCGCCGTAGTGCCAGCCGAAGCCGTGCAGCACGAAGAAGAAGGTGGCCATGGCGCCAAGCGCTTCGAGCGGGCCGAGGAAGAGGTAAGCGCGGGCGAGCAGGCCGCCGGAGAGCAGGCGTTCGGCTCGCGGCCGTGGCCGACGCTGCATGACGTCGGCCGACGGTTTTTCGGCACCCAGGGCAAGGGCCGGCAGCATGTCGGTGCCGAGATCGACGGCGAGAATCTGGATCACGGTCAGCGGCAGCGGGATGCGGAACAGCACGAAGGCGAGGTAGGGAATCAGCTCGGGGATGTTCGAGGTCAGGATGTAGGTGATGAATTTGCGGATGTTTTCATAGACCGCCCGGCCTTCCTCGATGGCGTTGACGATGGTACCGAAATGGTCGTCGAGCAGCACGATGTCGGCCGCCTCGCGCGCCACGTCGGTGCCGGAGAGGCCCATGGCGATGCCGATGTCGGCCATGCGCAGGGCCGGGGCGTCGTTCACGCCATCACCCGTAACGGCGACGATCTCGCCCTTGGCCTGCAGGGCCTGGACGATGATCATTTTCTGCTCGGCGGTGACCCGGGCGAAGATCACCTCGGGTGCATCGAGGGCAATTTGCAGGCTGGCGGCGCTCATCTGGCGGACCTCGTCGCCGGTCATGACGCGTGGCGATGCGCTGCGGATCATATCGATTTCGCGGCCAACCGCCAGCGCCGTGCGCGGATGGTCGCCGGTGCACATGATGACGCGCAGGCCGGCCGAATGGCAGCGGCCCACCGCCTCATGAACATCCGGCCGGGGCGGGTCTTCGAGGCCGATCAGGCCGCACAGGGCCATGCCCTCTTCGTTCGGCGCCTCGTTGGCGGCCAGCGGCTTCCAGGCGCAGGCAATGACGCGCAGGCCACGGCTGGCCAGGTCTTCGTGGGCCTGCCGAAAGTTGTCGCGGGCATCGGCATCGAGCGGTTTGAGGGTATTGCCGGCCAGCCAGGTCGTGCATAGCGGCAAGATGTTTTCCGGCGCGCCCTTGCAGAGCAGCACGCCGCTACCATCCGCCGCGCGGCTATAGACCGACATGCGCCGCCGCTCGGCATCGAAAGCGATTTCGCCGGCGAATTTCCAGGCCATCGGCAGTTCGCCGGCAAACTGCCAGAGCGCGATCTCCATCGGGTCGCCATTCGGCTGGCCATCCGTAAATTTCAGGCTCTGGCAATAACGGGCAACGGCCCGCAGGTGCGGCTCGCGCGCCGCCGGCCAGCGCTCGGCCGCGAGGTGGTGGCGACCGCCGGCAAACCATTCGCGCACCGCCATCCGGTTCTGCGTCAGCGTGCCCGTCTTGTCGGTCAGGATCACCGTCGCGCAGCCCATCGTTTCGACTGCCGGCAGATGGCGGACCAGCGCATTGCGTCTGGCCATGCGCTGGGTGGCCAGGGCCAGCGACAGCGTCACGGTCGGCAGCAGGCCTTCCGGCACGTTGGCGACAATGATGCCGATGGCGAACATCATGTTGGCCCAGAAAGGCAGGCCAATCGCCTGGCCAAGCAGGAAGAAAATGACGCCAAGGCCAAGCGCCAGCATCGCCACGAGCCGCGACACCCGGCGGATTTCGCCTTGCAGCGGCGACTCGGTATCGCCGGTCGATTGGGTCAGATGCGCGATGTGACCAAACTCGGTCCGCATCCCGGTGGCGTACACCACGGCACGGCCCTCGCCGGAAACGACCAGCGTGCCGGCCAGCAGCAGGCAATGGGCGGCCAGCGGGTCGAAGGCGGCGGCCGTCTCGGCCGCTTCGCGGCGCGCCTTCGGGTAGGTTTCACCGGTCAGCGTCGACAGATTGACGCGCAGCCCCCAGCTTTCGACCAGCCGGCAATCGGCCGGCACCTTGGCCCCTTCGCTCAGCAGTAAGATGTCGCCGGGCACCAGTTGCTCGGCCGAAATGTCCACTTCCTGGCCGTCGCGACGCACCTTGACGCGCTGCGGCAGGAGCTTTTCGAGCGCTGCCAGCGCCTGCTCGGCGCGATAGGTCTGCCAGAAGGAAAAGCCGCCATTGACCAGAATGACACCGAGAATGGCCAGCCCAAGCTCGAACATGCCCTCACCCGGCTGTAGATAGGCGGCGGCGAAGGCAAGAATGACGGCAAACCACAGGATCAAGGCAAAAAAGTGGGTGAATTCACCGAGCAGGCTCAGCCACCAGGGCATCCGCGCCGCCGCTTCGACGCGATTGGGGCCGAACTCCTCGAGCCGGCGCGCTGCTTCCCTAGTGCTCAGACCATCGGCTGCACTATCCAGCGCAGCTAACGCCTCGGCCGGCGACTGCCGGGCGATCTGCATGCCGGAATGCTCCATGACCAAGCCCGAATCTGTTGTTTCAACCCTTTATTAGTAGCATGCGCAGGGCATTCCAGCCAGCCGATTCCCGCTCTTTGAGCCGAAACCGCCGCCAGCGTGATAAATTTGCCGCCGACTTGATTCAGGATTCAGACGTAAGACCATGACCGACCAGCTTAATCTTTTCGACAGCAGCGCCAACCCGCAGGCCACAGAAACCGGAACCGCAGCCCTTCCAGCCACTGCGCAACCGGAATTAGCGGCCGAAGGGCTCAGCGAACCGTCCGTAGAACATCCCGCCGAGTGGTCGCCAGGCGAACCGCCTGAACTGCCCCCATCCGCCAGCGGCCCGGCCGCCGACATTCCCGCGCCGGCCGACTACGCGGCCCGCCGCTATCTTGAATACGCCATGAGCGTCGTCACCGGCCGCGCCCTGCCCTCGGCCGCCGACGGCCAGAAGCCGGTGCAGCGCCGCATTCTCTACGCGATGCACCGGATGGGCCTGTACAAGAGCCCGCGCCATGTCAAATCGGCGCGCGTCGTCGGCGACGTAATCGGCAAATACCACCCGCACGGCGATTCCTCGGTTTACGACGCCATGGTCCGCATGGCCCAGGACTGGAGCCTGCGCTACCCGATCGTCGATGGCCAGGGCAACTTCGGCTCGCGCGACGGCGACAACGCCGCCGCCATGCGCTACACCGAAGCCCGCCTGACGCCGATTGCCGAACTGCTGCTGGCCGAACACGACGAAGGCACGGTCGACTGGAAGCCCAATTACGACGGCGCCAACGACGAGCCGGCCCTGCTCCCCGCCCGCCTGCCCTTCTGCCTGCTCAACGGCGCTTCCGGCATCGCCGTCGGCATGGCGACCGAAATCCCGGCCCACAACCTGCGCGAAGTGGCGAATGCTGCGGTCAACCTGATAAAAGACCCAAATTTCAGCGAAGACGACGTGCTGGCGCTAATTCCCGGCCCGGATTACCCGGGCGGTGCGCAGATCATCTCGACGCCCGAGGAAATTGCCGCCACCTACCGCAGCGGGCGCGGCAGTCTGCGCGTGCGCGCCAAGTGGAAAATTGAAAACCTCGCCCGTGGGCAATGGAAACTGGTCATCACCGAACTGCCACCGGGCGTCTCGACGGCCACGGTAATGTCCGAAATTGAGGCTTGCTCGAACCCGGTGGCCAAGGAAAAAGCCGGCAAGAAGGTGTTCACGCCGGAGCAACTCAATCTCAAAGCAGCTTTCCTGTCATCGATTTCGGAAAGCGGCGTGCGCGATGAATCGGGCAAGGAAAACGCCATCCGCCTGGTCATCGAGCCCGCTTCGTCGCGCCAAGGCCAGGATGATCTGATCCGCATGCTGCTCGCCCATACCAGCCTGGAAACCAACGCCTCGATCAATCTCACCGTCCTTGGCGTCAACGGCTCGCCGCGCCAAGCCTCGCTGTACAGCATGATCGCCGAATGGTGCCGGTTCCGGCTGGCTACCGTCGAACGGCGCACGCGGCATCGCCTGACCGCCGCCGAAAAACGCATCCACATCCTGGAAGGCCGCTTGGCGGTACTGCTCGACATCGACAAGGTGATCAAGGTCATCCGCGAATCGGACGACCCCAAGATCGACCTGATGGCGCACTTCAAGCTGTCCGAGATCCAGGCCGAAGACATCCTCGAAATCCGCCTGCGCCAATTGGCACGGCTCGAAGGCATCAAGATCGGCGAAGAGCTGGCCAAGCTGCGCCAAGAAGCGGCCGGCCTCAACAAGCTGCTCGATTCCGAAGAAGCCCTGCGCGCCTGCGTTGCCACCGAAATCGAGGCCGATGCCAAGAAGTACGGCGACGACCGCCGCACCTTCATCGAAGCCGCCGACAAGGTCACCATGTCGGACGCCAAGACCGTTTCCATCGTCGACGAACCAACCACGCTGATCGTCTCCAGACACGGCTGGCTACGCTCGCGCCAGGGCCACAGCGTCGACCCGACGCAACTAAGCTTCCGCTCCGGCGACGAGCTCCTGGCCTGCCTGCCGTGCCGCACGGTCGACAGCCTGATCCTGCTCGACACCCAGGGCCGCGCCTACTCGATTCCAGCTTCCGACATTCCCGGCGGCAAGGGCGATGGCATCCCGGCGACCTCGCTGGCCGATTTCCAGGACGGCGGCAAACCCTGTCTGGCCATGGCAATCAAGCACGAAGCACTCTATCTGGTCGCCGCCAGTGGCGGCTATGGCTTCCGCTGCCAGGGCGCCGATTTCCTGTCACGCGGCAAAGCCGGCAAGGCTTTCATGACCCTGTCCGACGGTGAATTGCCAGTCGTTTTCGCGTCGGCACCACAAGGCGAAATCGCCTGCGTGACCAAGGATGGGCGGGCGCTCGTCTTCAATACCGACGAAATCCGCCAGCTGCCGAAAGGCCGCGGCCTCAAGCTGATCGATGCCTCCCCCGGCAAGACGGCGCTCGAAGACATCATTCCAGTCGTCAATGGCGTCGCCGGCAAGCTCAAGGGCGAACGCCTGGAAATCTGCCGCGGCAACCGCGGTGGCAAGGGCAAGCCGATGAAAGCGCCGCGCAAATAAGAAAAACCGGGCGAGCTCGATACTGAGCCGGCCCGGTTGTCTTTTCAGCCAGCCCGATCAGGCCGCTGTATCGCCCGCATGCAGGGCATCAACCTCTGCATGCTCCCACTCCTTGATCGTGTCCGAAACCAGGCGGGCCTTTTCATGGGCGTCCGGCTGATGGTGCTGCGCCGCCTCGAAAACCTCAAAGGCCTCGTGGATGGCTTCAGCCTTGGTATGCGCGTGGCTAGGTGGCATAGCGAAATCCTTCACGTGTCGAAAATAAAAAAGCCCTTGATAAGCAAGGGCTTTTTAATCAAAAACCGCAGACTGGCTGCGGCTTTTGACATCCAGGCACAATACGCTTAGGCAGCCTTCTTGGTAGCCTTCGGAGCGGCAACAACGTTGGCAGCCTTCATCGTGGCGCTGGTAGCAGCAGCAACGCTGGCTTCAGCCACTTCAGCAGCCTGCTTGGCAGCCTTGTTGAGGCCTTCGTAGGCTTCGTTGGCGGACTTGATCGCGGTCTTGACGGCAGCGACGGCGACTTCGGAACCAGCCGGAGCGGAAGCCAGAGCCTTTTCAACCAGGCCGGAAACCTTGGCGGTGTTTTCAGCAACCTTGGTTTCAACTTCCTTGGCCAGCTTGTCCTTGGTTTCGGTAGCGATGGCGATCACGTTACGCGAGTATTCCATGCCCTTGTCGATGGACGGCGAAGCCAGTTCTTTCTGGATGCTGACGAAAGACTGGACATCCTTGGCGCCGAGCAGTGCATTGACGTTGGCCATGGCGCCTTCGAAAACGGAACGGGCAGCGGCCAGATTCAACAGGGCCAGACGCTCGATGCCATCAAAGGTGGTGTTGGCGAAGAACAGAACGGAATTGATGCCGGACTTGGCGAAATCTTCGGGTTTGGTGAACATGGTGAATCTCCTGAGGTTGGGTGATTTAGTCGCCTTGGCCTTTTATGTTGCGCCGCAGCATGACTCCATTCTATTCACCCAAAACTGCTTGTCAACAGCTTTTTGTGCACCGCACCAATTGCCTGAAAAAATGTGTTGGAAATTCCCAACGGATCAGGCGTCGTGCGGCGCCAGACCGAGTCTTTCAAGGAGTGCGGTCATCGCTTCGGCAGCGCCGAGCGGCAGGTAATAATCGACGATCTCAGTAAGCATGGTTCGCGCCGGATTGATTTCCACGGTCGGAATACCGCTGCCGGCCGCCAGCACGACCGGCTGGGTGATATAGGGAAAAATGCTTGACGTCCCAATGGTAAAAACGATGTCGAAACCTTCCTGGAAGGCGTCGATAAAGCGGTCGAGCGGCTCCTCGGGCAAGGCTTCGCCGAAAAGCACGACCTTCGGCCGCAAGACCCCGCCGCACGCCGGACACAAGGGGGGCACTTCCCTGCTGCCCAGGTCGGCAGCGGCCTCTTCATGGCTGCATTCGGTGCATTCCAGCGCCTGCAGGTTGCCATGGATCTCAATGATTTCGCGGCTCCCGGCCAGACGATGCAGGCCATCGACGTTCTGGGTAAACACCACGACCCGGTCGAGATGCTCGTCCAACCGGGCAATAGCCAAATGGGCGGCGTTTGGTTTGGCGCCGCGACAGTTCTCTTCGATCTGGATCAGGTATTTCCAGGTAATTTCAGGGTGCGTGGCAAAAACATCGCCAGACAGCGCGTCTTCAATGCGCAAGCCATCCTCGGTTGCCTCGCTGTCGTACAGACCACCAACGCCGCGATAGGTCGGCAAACCGGAATCGGCAGAAATGCCGGCGCCAGTAATGAACAGGGCGCTGCGGACATGGCGAAGATGCTCGGCCACGGCATCCAGAGCAGCCTCGACAGGGGCCGGATACGACCTCACCGGAAATAACGCTCCAATTTACTGAATCAGGAATCGGGTAAACAAGGCTTCCTGGACACCCGTCTTCTCGTCTTCATGGATAGCGTGGTTGGCCAGTTCGACAATTTCCTCGATCAGCGCCTTCTTGCCCTCCAGCGTACGCAGTTTGTCCACTTCCTTGCCGGACAGCAGCAGGATAATCTCGTGCTGGATCCGCGGTTTGTAGGCGGCGATGGCCCCCACGGCTTCGGGCTTGGCGGGTTCCAGAATCAGCCCGAACTGCAGATAGTTTTCTTTTCCAAGGTTGACCGTAAACACCATCGGTTCCGGCGCGCCACCGCCGCCGCCATGATCGTTGGCCAGCGAAGGCAAGGGCAGAAGCAGCGCCAAAACAAGTAATAGGGCCGCAACAAGGGCATTCACAATTCGGGGAGCGACGTTCATGACAATCCTAAGGAGGGTTGATGTCCCATCGGGAGACCCGGATTTTATACCGGCTGAAAACCAAAAATGCCACCATGACGACACTTTGCAACAGGTCATCCCCATTTCAAATGCCCGGCCAGCGCAATACTCCACTTGCCCCGCGGAGCAGCGTATATTTCGCCCTTCGCTCACGGTTGCCCCCGATATTCGGTTTGGCCGCCGCCAAAATACCCAGAAAAATCATGCCTCTCCCCAGTTACGATCCCGCCATCTATCCGGCCCAACTCGCCGACAAACTCGCCCATTTCGAGCAAACCTTCGCCTCGCTCGGCGTGAGCAATACCGTTGCCCATGCGTCGGCGCCGCTGCATTACCGGCTTCGCGCCGAATTCCGCATCTGGCACGATGGCGACCGGCTGGATTATGCAATGTTCGACCCGGAAGACCCGAAGGTGCCGATCGCGCTCGACAGCTTCCCACCCGCCGCCGAATCGATCTGCGCGCTCATGCCGCGCCTGCGCGACCGCCTGGCCGCCAGCCCAACACTGCGCCGCAGCTTGTTCCAGGCCGACTTTCTCGCGACTTTGAGCGGCGACATGCTGGTCACACTCATTTATCACCGCACACTCGATGAAGACTGGGCCGCCGCCGCCCACGACATGGCGACCGAACTGGGCATCCAACTCATCGGCCGCAGCCGTGGCCAGAAGCGGGTGCTGGAACGCGACTGGGTGCTCGAAGAGTTCGAACTGAACGGCCGCCAGCTACGCTACCAACAGGTCGAAGGCAGCTTCACCCAGCCCAACGGCGGCGTCAATCGCCAAATGCTCGGCTGGGCCTGCCAGCAGGCGGCCGGCATTGGCGGCAATCTGGTCGAGCTGTACTGCGGCAACGGCAACTTCACCATCGCCCTGGCCCCGCTCTTCGACAAGGTGCTCGCCACCGAAGTCAGCAAATCCTCCGTCCATGCCGCCCAGTACAACCTGGCTGCCAATAACGTCGAAAACGTTGCCATCGCCCGCATGTCGAGTGAGGAATTCAGCAACGCCCTGTCCGGCCGCGAAGAATTCACGCGCCTGAAGGACATCGACCTCGAACTCTTCCGCCACGCCACGCTTTTCGTCGACCCGCCGCGCAGCGGGCTGGACGCCGTGACGCTCGAACTGGCCCGTGGCTTCGACCGCATCCTGTACATTTCCTGCAACCAGCAGACCCTGCTCGAAAACGTGACGGCGCTGCAAGACACCCATCAGATCGCCGCTTCCGCCGTCTTCGACCAGTTCCCCTACACGCACCATCTGGAGTGTGGCCTGCTGCTGACGCGGCGGTAATCGCGCTTCACGCTTGTCAGCCTGCCGCCGGCCGGCTGCTACCTAGTGGCGGTGACCAACACCGCCACGCACCCGAGCCTCCCCATGAAAAGAACCGATCTCTACAAAAGCCTCGCCAGCAAGATTGACCGAAACATGAAACAGGCGGGAACCCCCGACTAAGAAGAACTGAGATATTTGGTAGGGCAGAAGCGCGATATTTCCGAGCTATAC
>NZ_JAVHPH010000360.1:0-2134 GCF_036170495.1 Azonexus sp. | reverse complement strand
TTCAACACGCACCACACCGAACACGAGATGCTGCGCTACCTGAAGGCGCTGCAGAACAAGGATCTGGCCCTCGACCACGCGATGATCTCGCTCGGCTCGTGCACCATGAAGCTCAACGCGACCAGCGAAATGATCCCGGTCACCTGGCCGGAATTCGGCGGCCTGCACCCGTTCGCGCCGCGCGACCAGGCGGCCGGTTACCTGGAAATGATCGCCGGCCTGACCGAGTGGCTGAAGACGGTCACCGGCTTCGACGCCATCTGCCTGCAGCCCAACTCCGGCGCCCAGGGCGAATACGCCGGCCTGGTCGCCATCGACCGCTACCATGCCAGCCGCGGCGAGGAACAACGCAACGTCTGCCTGATCCCCAAGTCGGCGCACGGCACCAATCCGGCCTCCGCCCAGATGGCCAACATGAAGGTCGTCGTCGTCGATTGCGATGCCAACGGCAACGTTGATACGGTCGACCTTGAAAACAAGGCGAAATTGCACGCCAACGACCTGTCCTGCCTGATGATCACCTACCCGTCCACGCACGGCGTCTTCGAGGAAGCGATCAAGGACATCTGCGCCATCGTGCACGCCCACGGCGGCCAGGTGTACATGGACGGCGCCAACCTCAACGCCCAGGTCGGCCTGACCTCGCCCGGCTTCATCGGCGCCGACGTCAGCCACATGAACCTGCACAAGACCTTCGCCATCCCGCACGGCGGCGGCGGGCCGGGCATGGGCCCGATCGGCCTCAAGGCGCATCTAGCGCCGTTCATGGCCGACCACGTCGTCCAGCCGACCGGCGACGCCAGCCGCGTCAACGCCGGCCAGGGCGCGGTCTCCGCCGCGCCGTTCGGCTCGGCCTCGATCCTGACCATCTCCTGGATGTACCTGGCCATGCTCGGCGGTGCCGGCGTCAAGAAGGCGACGCAGGTGGCCATCCTCAACGCCAACTACCTCGCCCGGCAGTTGCACGCGCATTACCCGGTCCTCTACGTCGGCAAGAGCGGCCGCGTCGCCCACGAGTGCATTTTCGACATCCGCCCGCTCAAGGCCGCCACCGGCATCAGCGAAACCGACATCGCCAAGCGCCTGATGGACTACGGTTTCCACGCCCCGACGGTGTCCTTCCCGGTCGCCGGCACGATCATGGTCGAGCCGACGGAATCCGAATCGAAGGCCGAACTGGACCGCTTCATCGCGGCCCTGGTCAGCATCCGTGAGGAAATTCGCCAGATCGAGAACGGCGTGTGGTCAGCCGACAACAATCCGCTGAAGAATGCCCCGCACTCCCAGGCCGATGTCATCGACGCCGACTGGCCGCATCCCTACAGCCGACAGCAGGCCGTCTTCCCGCTGCCCTGGGTGGCGGCCAACAAGTTCTGGCCAAGCGTCAATCGCATCGACGATGTGTACGGCGACCGCAACCTGAACTGCGCCTGCCCGCCGATGGCAGCCGGCGAAAACTGATGGCGGTCGATCTCTCGGCCATTGCCAGGTGGCCCAACGTCCCCGCCTGTTACGACTGGTTGTCGCTTGACCGGCGGGGTGACTGGCGATTGCAGGGCGAACGCGTGATGCACCGCGGCCTGATCAACTTCATCAACCGGCAGTACAGTTGTGACGAATCAGGCTGCTGGTTTCTGCAAAACGGGCCGCAACGGGTATTCGTCGAACTGGCCTACACGCCGTGGGTATTCCGCCGTGAAGGCGATGCCTTCGTCAGCCACACCGGCGAGCCGGCCGGTGACATCAAGACCATCTACCTCGACGAGGCAGGCAGCATCCTGCTCGAAACCAGCCTGGGCATCGGTTTGCTCGACGACCGCGACCTGGCGCAATTTCTCGCCGAATGCCATGACGGCAACGGCCGACCGGCCAGCGACGAGGCGCTGACCAGCCTCATGGCAACGGCCGCCGGCGACATCATCTACTGGCAAAATTGGCCACTCCGGTCGATTGCTACGGTCGACACGAAAAAACGCTTTAATTTCAACCCGCACCCGCAGCCCTGAACGGGCGGCTTATTGGATGCCGTGAGCGTTCCGCCAGGCGGCGATTTCCGGCAGCGCCTTGGCCGCATCGTCGAGCAGCGCCGCATTGGCCTGCAACAGCAACTTGCGTTGCCGGGCGTTGAGCTGGC
>NZ_JAVHPH010000359.1:0-11043 GCF_036170495.1 Azonexus sp. | reverse complement strand
CCGATTTCGTCATGAACCACCTAAATTTGCAGGCCCGCCCATGCTGAGTTTTGAAGAAGCCCTGGAAAAGCTG
This sequence comes from Azonexus sp., assembly GCF_036170495.1. Classification (GTDB taxonomy): domain Bacteria; phylum Pseudomonadota; class Gammaproteobacteria; order Burkholderiales; family Rhodocyclaceae; genus Azonexus. The sequence goes on along the minus strand of NZ_JAVHPH010000359.1, from coordinate 10,970 downwards.
CTGGCCGCTGCCCAGCCGGTCGAGGAAATCCGCTCGCTGCCGATTACCGCCGCCGCCGGCCGCATTTTGGCCGTTTCCCAGCAGTCGACCGTAGCCGTCCCGCCGCTCGACAACTCGGCGATGGACGGTTACGCCGTGCGCGTTGCCGACATCACCGCCGCCGGCGTCTGCCTGCCGGTCAGCCAGCGCATTCCGGCCGGCACGGTCGGCACGCCGCTGGAAGCCGGCACGGCCGCCCGCATCTTCACCGGCGCCCCGGTGCCGGCCGGCGCCGACGCCGTGATCATGCAGGAACGCTGCGAGCACGGCGAAAATGGCGTGGTCATCAACCATGTGCCGCGTGAAGGCGAGAACATCCGCCGGGCCGGCGAAGACATCTCGGTCGGTGCCGAAATCCTCAAAGCCGGCGTCAAGTTGCGCCCGCAGGAAATCGCCCTGGCCGCCTCGGCTGGCTTGCCCGAACTGCCGGTCTACCGCCGGGTGCGCGTCGGCGTTTTCTTCACCGGCGACGAGCTTGTCCAGCCGGGCGAACCGCTGCCGCCGGGCGCCATCTACAACTCCAACCGCTACGCGCTGCGCGCCCTGCTCGAAGGCATGGGCTGCGAAGTGCGCGACCTCGGTGCCGTCGCCGATACGCTCGATGCCACCCGCGACGCCCTGCGCCGTGCCGCTGCCGACAACGATCTGGTGCTGACCAGCGGCGGCGTCTCGGTTGGCGAGGAAGACCACGTCAAGCCAGCCGTCGAAGCAGAAGGCCGGCTCGATATGTGGAAGATCGCCATCAAGCCCGGCAAGCCGCTGGCCTTCGGCGAAATCCGCAAACAGGATGGAATCAGCAGCGGCAAAGCCTGGTTCCTTGGCCTGCCCGGTAACCCGGTTGCCGCCTTCGTCACCTTCCTGACCATGGTTCGTCCGTTCATCCTGCGTTTGCAGGGGGCGGCCAGCGTTTCGCCGCGCATCCTGAATCTGCCGTCCGCCTCGGTGTGGGGCAGGGCAGACGGCGCCCGCCTCGAATTCCTGCGCGGCTGGCTCAACGACAACGGCGCCGTCGAGCTGTACAAAAACCAGGGCTCGGCCGTCGTCACCTCGCTGTGCTCGAGCGACGGGCTGGTCCTCAACCCGCCGGGCAGCACCATCGCCGTCGGCGACACGGTGCGCTTTGTATCCTTTGCGGAGCTGCTGTCGTGAGCGTCAAAGTTCTCTACTTCGCCGGCCTCAAGGAGGCCCTCGGCCTGCCAGGCGAGACTGTCGAGCTGCCGGCCGGCATTGCCACCGTCGGCGGCCTGCGTGACTGGCTGGTCGGCCAGGGGCGCGACCAGCTAGCCACCGCCAAAAACCTGCGCTGCGCTGTCAATCAGGACATGGCAAAACTCGATGCCACATTAAAGGACGGCGACGAAATCGCCTTCTTCCCGCCGGTCACTGGCGGCTAAAAATAGAAAGAATAAAAATGTCCATCCAATGGTTCCCGGGGCACATGACCCAGGCCCGCAAGAAGGCCGGCGAAACGCTGGCCGTGGCCGACGTCGTCGTCGAAGTCCTCGATGCTCGCCTGCCGCAGGCGAGCAGCAATCCGATGATCCACGAGCTGCGCGTCTTCCGTCAGCGCCCGTGCCTCAAGCTGCTCAACAAGGCCGATCTGGCCGACCCCGAAGCGACCAAAGCCTGGCTCGCCTATTTTGACGCCCAGCCCGGCGTCAAGGCTGTCGCCATTTCGTGCAAGAAAGCCAGCGACGTGGCACGCATCCCCGGTCTGGCCCAGAAGCTGGCGCCGCACCGCAACGACGCCGTCAAGCCGCTGCGCCTGATGATCATGGGCATCCCCAACGTCGGCAAATCGACGCTCATGAACGCCCTGGTCAAGAAAAAAGTCGCCGCCGTCGGCGACCAGCCGGCCGTCACAAAGACCCAGCAGCGCATCGACATCAGCAACCGCCTGACCCTCTACGACACTCCGGGCATGCTCTGGCCGAAGATCGACCACCCCATCGACGGCCTCATGCTCGCCGCCAGCCACGCCGTCGGCATCAATGCCTACATCGACGAAGAAGTCGGCACCTGGCTCGCCACCTACCTGCTCGAGGCCTACCCCAAGCTGCTCATGGCGCGCTACGGCTTTGCCACCGAAAACATGGATGCCGTCGGCGTCATCGAAGCCATCGGCAAAAAGCGCGGCTGCGTCATCAAAGGGCGGGGCGGCGAAATCGATATGGAAAGAGCCGCTGCCATCCTGATCCTCGACTACCGCTCCGGCGCCCTCGGCCGCATCAGCCTGGAAACGCCGGCCCTCAGGGCTTCCCGGCAAGCCGAGTTGAAGGCCGCGGGCAAACTGCCGGTGAATCCCGATCTTGCGGTCGACGACGGAAAAGCCTGATTTTCAATTTTTTTACCGCTGCAAGACGCTCTCTATTGCGGCCTCTCCGCGGATTTGTATATAATCCGCGCCCTGTCAGCCGCACGGCCGACAGTACCGTTCCTCGATAGCTCAGTCGGTAGAGCGCCGGACTGTTAATCCGTAGGTCCCTGGTTCGAGCCCAGGTCGGGGAGCCAGAAATACAAGCAAAAAGCCCAGTTCAAAAACTGGGCTTTTTGGATATTTGGCTTCTGGGCTTGCAGTCAGTTGTGTGAATAACGTAAATGACTCTGACCCCTTTCGCTGGTGGGGTTCTACGCATAACGCATCATCATCCCGTTACGTCGACAGGTTTTTCAGAGAATACCTAAGTACTTAGTGCTTAGTAGTGCTTAGAAAAACAGGTAGCATGAACCTCACTTGGCGCGACCAAACACCTCATCATCACTCAATAATTTGTTCTCAGAAGCGCCGGATTTCGTCTTAGGCTGGTCAACTATTGGATCGTTTTCCCACTCATGCCCTGATGGGCGTGTGATGCTTTGTAGACCTGCATTTATGACGAACAGTACAGCCACAATCAATGCAGCAGCAATCATTCGCAGAGGCCCGAGTTCAGATCCTTTGACGCTAAATCGGTCAAGATCATATCTCGCTGCCTGCTTTAACTTAAGGCGCCCATGTTGTTTAGCCATAGTAAAGAGACTAACCAACGGAAACCCCGTGCCGAGGCCGTACCAGAAGACGCCGATCTGTCGTTGAAAATATTGCATGGCGGTTGGCCGCTGGTCGGACATGGTTGTCACCTTGATGCCAAGAAGTCCCTTTCCAAGAGTGGTTCCGAAGATACCAAAGATAGCGCCCTCAATGGCGAGTATCAGTGGCGTCAAGAACCAACCAAAAACGTATTCAGATCCTGGCCTTTGAGTCCAGAGAGCGAAACTTGATGACAGTGATGAAAGAACATACGCCGTCAGAAAAGCTGTAGGCAGCGCGATGACCCAGAGATCAATCATTCGGGCAAGAAAGCGACGCCAAGGGCCCGCAAGAGATAGCACATTGACATCTTTCTGCTTTCTTGCTTGAGGTAACTCCGGGGGCAATGCCCCAACAATATGATCAAGCTCAGAAACTTCAGCGAGCGGCGCCCATGTTGGCATGCCCTCCTTCCAGACCATACTACTTGTCGTTACCGTTCCTTCGATAAGCATTTGCCGCAGCGCGTTTATTGATACGGGTCCTTTTCTGGAATCTTTTCTTGAGTACCACCATTCGTCTTGCATATTTTGTTCCTCAACGAATAATAGGGGACAGCCCACGGTTTTATTGAGGGCTGATTGATTCGGCATTTCCTGCGCCTCAACCCCATTTCAATTTTAGCCATTTTTTCCGGTTTACCGTGACCTTCCGCCTGAGGTCATTGTTCTTGCGGCTCTCCAGGGATGGCTTTGCCAAGTTCGGCATCCCAAACCTTCTCGTGAACCCAGTCGTGCAAGGACTCCCGCATTTCTGCTGGTAAGCGACTTACACCTTTGAGGATCAAGTTTCCGAGAAGGTCTTCCCGTTCGTTGACGGCATCGGCGGCGAGCATCGCGGAACCCGGGTTGTCGGCCAGTAGTACTTCCAGGAGTTGCTCAGCCTGGCGTATGTCCTTGTCGGATTTTGTTTTCTCACCGACCGGACGCAACTGGGAAACGGCCAGCTTGTGAAGTGCGAACCTCGCTGGGTTCGGGACTTTTACCGGGATTCCCGCGCCGTTGAGGACCACGGCATCCTGCGTTTGGTTGAGAAGGTAGTCCATGTAAGGAAGCGGCATGGCGTGAACAGAGAAGCGGTCTATGAGCACGGGTGTTCGCTCTGTCGCAGCGTGTTGTGCGGTCAAGAATTCGACCTTGAAGCCGTCAGGGGCGATCAGGTTGAAGGGGGGAGAACTTGGTAGCAGTTGTGGCGGCCACTTGAGGGCCGGCTCGGCTAGCCGAAGATCGTCCGGTATTGAGCGCTGGAGGCCGATATCGAGTTCCCGCTCCGGGGAGAAGTCCATGTCGCTTGTTCGTATCAGGGTCGAGCCGAAGGACACTCCCAGCATGTTTCCGTAGCAAGCGAAGGCAAAGGAACCAACGAGGACGCCGCCGGCATCAAACAGGCCCGCCTGGCTCATGCGTGACAGCAATTTTGCGGGGCGCCCTGGCTCGAGATGGGCACCACCTACGCCCAACATGGCGACGAGTCGTTTGCGCGCGTCGCTCAGGCCTGCGGCATCTGACTGCGCTGTCCGCCACTGGTCAATTTTTGCCAGCAATTCATCGGATTCCCTGCCCAGCGAGATTTGCCGCCGTTGCCCGTCGACCTGAGGTGTCTGGTAGTACCAGTAGATCCCTCCGTTGACGGTTTTCTTGGTGAACGCGCCGCCCGGAGGCAGTCGGCCCGACTCCCCGCAGGCCCGGTCCTTGAGGTCGGCATACAAGGTGGCGCAGGTTTCAGAAAGTCGTTTCATGGCGAAATTATACGCACGTAATTTGTAAGTGAGTATAAACGCTTGCGCTACCCGATTTCAATTTTGGGCATTTTTCCCGGTTGACCGTGGCAAGCGGGATGCTGGCTTATGGCGCCGCCTGATTCAGCACTTCCCAAATCCGCCAATGCCCGCAGGCCGAGCGGGCTCGGCGTTCGGAGTTGTCCCAGCCGCCGTCCTGGCAGAGGCCTTCCGAGGTTTCGGCTTCGATGATGACGGTTCCCGGCTCGTTGCCGGGTTGGCGCCAACCGCGCCAGTGCTCGCAACTGGCGCACCTTTTGCGGTCGACGGCGTGGTTCAGCAAGTTTTCGCGGCCTTGCAGGAGGCGATGGTTTGCGTTGCCGGGACGACCGGGCCGCCGGCGCCTATCCAGCCTTTGATACCGGACTTGACGTTGTAAACCGTGGTGTAGCCGGCCTGTTGCGAGAGGAACTGGCTGACGGCCTTGGTCCGGTTGCCGCTGCGGCAGATGACGATGAGCGGCTCGTTCGGCTTGGCGATGGGTTTGACCTTTTCGAGCCAGCCGGCGGCGTCGGCGCGGCCTTTTTCGTCGAAGAAGGTGAGCAGTTTGCTGCCGCCGACGATGCCGGTTTCTTCCCATTCCGATTGCAGGCGGATGTCGACGACGGGGACGCCGCTTTGACGCAGTTTGTCGAGCTGGGCGTTGTCGATGTCGATGACTTCGGCGTGGGCGACGCTGGTGGCAGCGAGCAAGCAGGCTAGGAGAAGGTGGCGCATGGCAGTCTCGTTTATCAGAAAACGCTGATTATAGACTTTAAGATCGGTTGGCCAATGGACCGCATTGCTGGCTGCCGGGTTCCCGTCCGCATGGGATAATTCGCCCTTTTTCCGGGGCAGCCATGGCGCTTAAATCCACTATTTTCAAGGCCGAATTACAACTTGCCGACCTCGACCGTTCGCATTTTGGCGATTACGCGCTGACCATTGCCCGTCACCCTTCGGAAACCGACGAGCGGATGATGGTTCGCCTGCTGGCCTTTGCGCTGAATGCGTCGGAGACGCTGACTTTCGGGCGCGGCCTGTCGGCGACCGAGGATGAGGCGGACCTGCAGGATCTGGACGCGACCGGGAGCATCGAGCGCTGGATCGACGTCGGGCTGCCTGACGAAAAGGCGATTCGCCGGGCCTGCAACCGCTCACGGCATGTGATGGTGCTCAGTTATGGCGGGCGGACCGCTGAAATGTGGTGGCAACAGACCCAGGGCAAGGTCTCCGGGCAGAAGAATTTGCGCGTGCTGGCGCTGAGCGTGGAGGAGGGCAAGGCGCTGGCGTCGCTGGCGGCACGCGGCATGCGTCTGAAATGCACGATTCAGGATGGGGTGATCTGGCTGGGGGGCGATCAGGATCACGTCGAGCTGGCGCCGAGAGTCCTCTTTGATAGTGATTTGGCATAGAATTCGCTGACGTTTTCGCCGGTTTTGAGCAACTTTTTCGAGGGGTGACTATGGCTGCTAATGATGAAGACGAATCAACCGCGGTAATCGTCGGGGTGTTGGCCGGGATCGCGCTGGCCGTTGTCGCGGTGGTTTATGGCGCCAGCGCCGGCAAGAGTGTTCTGGCCAAGGCGAAGCCCGTTGCCGAACAGGCTGAGATCGCACCGGTTGGCGAGGCGCTGGCCAAGGTTTATTTCGCCCTTGGCGCTGCGGTGCTCGACGAGGCGGACAAGGGCGTCGTCGCCAAGACGCTGGAGGCGCTGGCGGCCAACCCCAACGCCATCGTGCTGCTTTCCGGGTTCCACGATACTTCCGGCGATCCGGCCCAAAATGCCCAGTTGGCCAAGCACCGCGCGCAGTCGGTGCGCGATGCGCTGGTGGCGGGCGGTGTTGCTGCCGAGCGGATCAAGTTTCGCAAGCCGGAATCGACGCTGGGGACGGGGCGTGCGGAAGAGGGCCGACGGGTCGAGATTCGCGTCCAGTAATCGCTGGCTGCGCCCCACAAAAGCGAGCTTCGGCTCGCTTTTTAGTCAACGCTTGATCAGCGCCCAGACAAATTCGGCGCCCGCTGCCAGCAGGTCAATGGCGTCGATAATGCCGGCGTTTTCCGGCTCCGGTTTGAGGCGTTTCTGGCGCGATTTCTCGCGTTCGCGCATGACGATGGCGTCGCCGAGCAGTTCGACATCGCGCGTTGTCCGGCGGATTTCGGCGTGCTGGTAGCGGGCCAGTGACTGTTCGACGGCCGACGGGTCGAGGATGGTGATCGGTGCCCGGCAATGCCCGCAGACGTGGTCCTGGCGGATATCGACCGGGGCGCCGCAGCCCATGCAGCGGATGATGCCGACCTTGGCCGACAGCTCGTTGATTTCGGCCGGGTTGAGTTGGCGGACGAAGCCCTTTTCGATCATGAACTGGGCGAAGGTGGTGAAACGGCCGTGTTTTTGCAGGCAGCGGTGGTAGTTGAACTGGCCGCCATGCTTGGCCACATCGAGGCCGTGCAGCAGTCTTTCATTGCAGCGCGGGCATTGCAGCGGTTCGCGCAGGGGCTGGCGCTGGTCATCGTGGTGCTCATGCAGCAGCTTGAAGAGCTTAACGATGCCGCCGGGCGTGATCTGGACGCTTTCGTACTCGTCGAACCAGATGCCTTGGCAGGTGAAACACATGTCGAGGACGACTTCGCCGTGAAGCAGGCGCTCAAAACGCTGCTTGGTCATCATTTGCCGGCAGGAGGGGCAGGAGGTCGGTTTCATGGGGGTTTTAGGGGGTGCTATGCCGGACGGATGGTGCCGAGATTCAGCGTCACGCCCTTCTTCATCTTGCCGACGACGTGCATTTCGCAGGCTTTGCAGTCGAACTTGAGGATCAGCTTTTCGTTGCCGTTGATCAGCGTCATCGGGTCCGGCTTGAGGTGTTTTACCTCTTTCGGGCAGAGGTTGAAGCTGTAGCGCAGGCAGTGGCGGGTGATCATCAGCGAGACCATGCCCTTTTCGTTGCCGGCCTCGTAGGCTTCCTCGATCAGCTTGACGCCGTGTTTCTCGTAGAACTGGCGGGCCTTGGCGTTGAAGACGTTGCCGAGATAGGTCAGTTCTTCCTGCGGGTAGGGCACCGGGTTGGTGGCCGGCGTGGCGCGTGGCGGGCGCGGGTGGGTTGTGATGCGGGCGGCTTCGAGCTGTTCGGTGGTTTCGCGGCGCAGGGCATTGATGGCGCTGACGGGCAGGAACCAGGGTTGGCTGAGCTTCAACTCAACCGGCTCGGCGACGAACATGGTGTTACCGAATTTGCCGAGGTTTTCCGTTAGTTTGGCCATCGCGGCTTCGGGGTTCTGGGCCAGTTGCCATTCTGATTTTGGCCCGTTTTTCCGGTTGACCGTAGCAATGACGCCATCTTCGTCGGTTAGCGTCAGCGCGAAGCCGTCTTCGGTTTCGGTCAGCACCGGTTTGACCGAAATGCGGCGGTCGGCTGATTCCTTTTCCAGAGAACGCTCGAATTCCTGGTCACGGTTGCGGAAGAGGCTGGCGCCTTCGGTCAGTTCTTCGGGCATTTCGGCCGGGAAGAGGGTTGTGCCATCGGCGCCGCTTTCTACCCGATTGATGCGCATGCCGACGACTTCGCCGTGGGCGTCGTAGAAACAGACGCCGTCACCGTTGTTGAAGGGCTTTTCGGCATTGACCGTGAAAGAACCGTCGCCGATCTCGACAACCTCGCCGATCAGCTCGCCGACGAAGGCCGGCGAATCGAAGGCGCCGATGTCGTCCTGACGGTCGTTGGCGAAATAATCGGTGTAGCCCCGGTTGAAGGTCTTGTCCGGCTGCGGCGTGAAGGTATAGGTGCTGCGGCCGCTTGAGCCACGCGTGAATTCCGGGTGGTTGGCGATGATCTCGTCGAGCAGTCCGCGGTAGTGCGCGGTGATGTTCTTGACGTAGCTGAGGTCCTTGAGCCTGCCCTCGATCTTGAAGGAGCAGACGCCGGCGCGGGCCAGATCGAGCATGTTGGCAGTCTGGTTGTTGTCCTTCATCGAGAGCAGATGCTGGTTCTCGGTGATGGTTTTGCCCTTGTCGTCGACCAGCGTGTAGGGCAGGCGGCAGGCCTGCGAACACTCGCCGCGGTTGGCGCTGCGCCCGGTGTGGGCCTGGCTGATGTAGCACTGGCCGCTGAACGCAACGCACAACGCGCCGTGAACAAAATACTCCAACGAAACATTGGTTTGCGAAGCAATCTTGATAATTTCGTTTAAGCTGCATTCGCGCGCCAGAACGACCTGCGAGAAGCCGACATCTTCGAGAAACTTGACCTTGTCGGCGTTGCGATTGTCGGTCTGCGTGCTGGCGTGGAGCTGGATCGGCGGCAGGTCGAGTTCGAGCAAACCCATGTCCTGGATGATCAGCGCATCGGCCCCGGCTTCGTAAAGCTGCCAGGCCAGTTGGCGGCTGTCTTCAAGCTCGTCATCGCGCAGGATGGTGTTGAGCGCGACGAAGACCTTGGCCCGGTAGCGATGGGCAAAATCGCACAGCCGTTTGATTTCGGCGACATCGTTGCCGGCGCCGTAACGCGCACCGAAAGCCGGGCCACCGATGTAGACGGCGTCGGCGCCGTGCTTGATGGCTTCGATGCCGAAATCGGCGTTCTTGGCCGGGGCGAGGAGTTCGAGCGGGTGTTGAATTCGGGTCATGGCGCCTTAGTACGTGAAACGCGGGGCAAGTTCTTCGATATTGAACTCGTGCAGAATGGCTTCGGCCCGTTCGCGGGCGTTCTTGCGCGGGGTGCCACGCTTCGAAGCGACAATCAGCTCGTTCTTCATCGAGTGTTCCCAGCCGACCAGTTCGGTGACCGTGACGTCGTAGCCATGCGCTTCCAGCAGCAGGCAGCGCAGCACGTTGGTCAGGTGGCTGCCGAGCTCGCGGGTGTGGATGGGGTGTCGCCAAAGTTCGGACAGCGGTTTTTGCGACAGCGATTCGTTCTTCCGGGCTCGCATGGTGGCGGCGACTTCGGCCTGACAGCAAGGGACGAGGACGATATGGCGGGCGTTCTTGGTCAGCGCGAAACGGATGGCGTCGTCGGTCGCCGTGTTGCAGGCGTGTAGCGCTGTCACGACATCGACGCTGGCTGGCAGATCGGGGACAGTCAGCGAATCCTCGACCGTGCAGGCAAGGAAGCGCATGCGCTCAAAGCCAAGCCGGGCGGCCAGTTCGCGCGATTTCTCGACCAGTTCCTGGCGCGTTTCGATGCCAATGATCTCGCCGGTGGCGCGATTCTTGATACAGAGATCATAGAGGATGAAACCGAGATAGGACTTGCCGGCCCCATGGTCGACCAGGGTCTCGGCGCCATCCAACAGCGGTTCGATGAACTGGTAGAGGTGATAGACCTGTTTGAGCTTGCGTCGCGTGTCCTGATTGAGTTTGCCGTCACGGGTGAGGATGTGGAGTTCCTTGAGCAGTTCGATGGACTGCCCGGGACGGATTTCAGGAATGTCAGCGGTGATGTTTGGCTTCTTCATGGGGCGACATTATCGCATTCAAATTTCTATCACTTTCGTGTCAACCGAATCAAAGTCGAGTCGTTATTCGGCTCATGGTGATCAAACACCGCACAACTACGGAGATATAAATGGGCAGTCTGAGCAACGAATCCTTCGAACAATTCCTGGATTCCCTGAAGAAAGCCGGTATTACGATTTCCAAAGAAGCCGAACTGCGCGAGCGGCTGGCTGAAGCACAACGCTGGCGTTTCGCCTTCCAGACTCTGGCTGCCAACGGCAAGGTCATCGGCATCAGTTTCGAAGATCATTCCGAAGGCCGCAACGAAGCCGAAATTACCCGCGCTTTCAACGAATTCCATTTTTCCGAGAAGTCCAAGGCGGTTTTCTCAGCCAGTCTCAAGCACTAAGACTTCACGTTTCGGCCTTCCGCAACGGCGGGGGGAAGAAGAAAAAACGGGCGCCAAGTGGCGCCCGTTTTGCGTTGTGCTTTCGGTGGAGCGTGGTTTCCACGGTCAACCGAAAAAATGGCCGAAATTGAAATTCCGGCCATTCGTTTTTAGCGGGTGATCGGCTTGTAGCGAATCCGCTTCGGCTTGGCGCCTTCTTCGCCGAGGCGGCGTTTCTTGTCTTCCTCGTATTCCTGGAAGTTGCCGGTGAAGAAATTCCACTGCG
>NZ_JAVHPH010000358.1:0-2152 GCF_036170495.1 Azonexus sp. | reverse complement strand
TCCTTGATCAGCCACTTGCTACCGGCCCGAACGAAAACGAGTGTCTTGGTCGTCGAGCCGCTCAGGCTGGTTGCCTTGTAATGCTGACGGAACTTGGCGGTGGCCTTGTCGCCATTGATCGTGATCTGCGGCGTATCGAAGGAAACCGAGATCTTGCCGCTCTTGCCGGCGATACGCTGTTCGCGTTCCTGCTCCCAGGCCTTGCGGCTCATGCCCTTCGGTGTGTTGAAGTCGTTGGCGTAGGCTCCCAGGTAGGCGCGCATGTCCTTGCGTGACCAGGCGTTGGCCCAGGCGTTGATGGCCTTGACGACATCGTCGCTGCCGGCGGCGGTTTTGGCCGGAGCGGAGACGGGGGCGGCTACGGCAGTCGGGGCCGGCGCGGCTGTTGCTGCCGGTGCAGGAGCAGCGGCGACTACCATCGGCTTGGCGGCCGGCGGGGTGGCCGAGGCGGCGCCGGGCGTCGAGGTGATGACGGTAGCGCTCGGCGCTGCAGCCGGCTTGGCGGCAACGGGGGCGAGCGTTGCCGCGGCAGCAACCGGAGCGGCTGCAGCAGCAACCGGCTGCGGCTTGACGTTGCCCTTGCCCGAGGTGGTAATGAGGTCGCGGATCAAGGCCAGCTTGTTCTGCGTCGTCGAATTGGAGTTGTCGAGTTGCAGGGCCTTGTCATAGGCCTGGCTGGCCAGCTTGGCGTAGACGTCGCCGAGGTTTTCGTAGGCGATGGCGTAGGAGGGGTGAGTCCTTATGGCCATTTCCAGCGCTGTACGGGCCTTTTCGTATTGCTTTTGCTGGGCATAGAGCACGGCCAGGTTGTTATAGGGCTCCGGCAGTTCCGGGTAATCCTCGGATAGCTTGGTGAACACGCTGATGGCGTCGACCGGCTTGTTCATCTCGGTATAGATCAGGCCTTTCAGGAAGCGACCCTGGGCATCCTTCGGGCGGCTGCTCAGGTAGGCGTCTACTTTTTCGAGGGCTTGTGGGTATTGGCCCTGTTTGATCAGGCGCTGGACTTCCGGCAGGTTGTCGGCGAAAGCCGGTACGGCGAAGCTGATGGCCAGGCCAATCGCCATTGCACGCAACGTCTTGAGCTGCTTAAAACGGGGCTGGAGCAGGGAAATAGAGGTCATCGCTATGCTATACTTTTCGAGGTTATACAATCTTCCGATTCTACCAAAAATGCCGGTGATTCCATAGGGATTAGCAAGCCGGCCAAGCCCGGTCTCTCTCCCTGCATGCTCAAGATCTACAACTCCCTCCAGCGCGAAAAACAGGTTTTCACCCCGATCGAAGCGAACAAGGTTCGCATGTATGTTTGTGGCATGACGGTCTATGACTATTGCCACCTTGGCCATGCGCGGGTGATGGTCGTCTTCGACATGGTTTATCGCTGGCTCAAGGCGAGCGGCTACGACGTAACCTACGTCCGCAACATTACCGACATCGACGACAAGATCATCAGGCGTGCCATCGAGAATGGCGAGACGATCCAGCAACTGACCAACCGTTTTATCGCCTTCATGCACGAAGATGCCGATGCGCTGGGCGTCCAGCGGCCGGACTTCGAGCCGCGGGCGACCGACTACGTGCCGGAAATGCTCGATTTGATCGGTGAGCTCGAGGCCAAAGGCCTCGCCTACAAGGCAATCGATGGCGACGTGAATTACGCGGTGCGCAAGTTCGAGGGTTACGGCAAGCTGTCCGGCAAGTCGCTTGACGATCTGCGGGCCGGCGAGCGGGTCGAGGTCGATTCGGCCAAGCAGGATCCGCTCGATTTTGTACTGTGGAAACATGCCAAGCCCGGTGAGCCGGCTTGGGAGTCACCGTGGGGCGAAGGTCGTCCGGGTTGGCACATCGAATGTTCGGCGATGAGTTCGAAATTGCTCGGGGAGCATTTCGACATCCACGGCGGCGGCCAGGATTTGCAGTTCCCTCACCACGAGAACGAGATCGCCCAGTCCGAGGGCGCGCATCAGTGCGCCTTCGTCAATTACTGGATGCACAACGGGTTTGTTCGTGTCGATAACGAGAAGATGTCGAAATCGCTGGGCAATTTCTTCACGATCCGCACGGTACTCGAGCAGTTCGATGCCGAAGTCGTCCGCTTCTTCATCCTGCGCGCTCATTACCGCAGCCCGCTGAACTATTCGGATGCCCA
>NZ_JAVHPH010000357.1:0-2165 GCF_036170495.1 Azonexus sp. | reverse complement strand
ACCTCGACCGGCGTCTGCGCCTTGATCAGGTAGAGCTTCTTGCCCTGCAGCGACGGCGCATCGAACAGGATGGCCGCCGGCACACTGACCGAGCGGTAGTCGATGGCCAGCGCTGCTCCGGCAGCGCTGATCAGCGACAGGGCGACAAGCGCACGACGCCACATGGCAGGCACCTTACTGGATCGACACTTCAGCCGGCGCGCCCGACTGCTCCTGCTGCTGCAGACGCTGCATGTACATCCCTTCGAAGTTGACCGGCTGCAGCACGATGGGCTGGAAGCCGGCACGGCTGACCGAGTCGGAAACCGCTTCGCGGGCATAGGGGAAAAGGATGTTCGGGCAGGCGACAGCAATCAGCGGCTCGATCTGGTCTTCCGGCACGTTCTGGATGCGGAAGATACCGGCTTGGCCAACTTCAACCAGGAAAACCGTCTTGTCACCCATCTTGGCGGTAACGGTGACCGTCAGCACGACTTCGTAGACGCTGTCGCCGACGGTCCGGCCACCGGTATTGAGCTGGATCTCGACTTGCGGTTGTTCGCGTTCGAGAAAGATTTCCGGCGCATTCGGCACTTCGACCGACAGATCCTTGACGTAGAGTTTTTCAATACCGAAGACGGGTTGAGCGTTTTGTTCCATGGTTTTCTTTCAAAAGTTATATCGGTTCAGGTTAGCCTTCGAGCAGCGGCTTCAACTGGCCGGAGGCATCGAGTGCATAGAGATCGTCACAGCCACCGACGTGGGTTTCGCCGATGAAGATTTGCGGTACGGTACGGCGCTGGGTTTTCTGCATCATTTCATCGCGACGTTCCGGATCGAGATCGACGCGAACCTCTTCGATCTGCTCGACACCTCTCGCCTTGAGCAGTTGCTTGGCGCGAATGCAATAGGGGCAAACCGCCGTCGTGTACATCAGGACGTAAGCACTCATTTGCGCTGGGCACCCTTTTTAATCGGATAGCCGGCGCCCACCCAGGCGTCAACGCCGCCCGACAGGTTGTACAGCTTCTCGAAACCCTGCTTCTTGAGCTCGCCACAGGCCTTGTTCGAGCGCATGCCGGAGGCACAGCAGACGATGATCGGCTTGTCCTTGAACTTGTCCAGTTCGCCGATACGCTCGGCCAGGGCGCTGGTCGGAATATTCTTCGCTTCCGGCAAATGCCCGGCAGCGTACTCGGCAGCTTCACGGACATCGAGAATGTGCGCATCTTCACGATTGATCAGCTGCGTTGCCTCGACCGGCCCGACGCTATTGCCCGAAGGGCGCACCAGCATCGGCCAGAGGAGGGAAAGGCCACTGACCGCGACCAACGAAACCAGCAAGATATTCTGGTTGATAAATTCCATCGGTATCATTTAAACCCCTGTCCCGCAAAAAACTTCGCGCATCATGCTGACCAGTTGCAGCGTGCGCTGATCGCCAACCCGGTAGAAAACGCGATTGGCGTCCTTGCGGCTAACCAGCACACCTTTTTCACGCAGAATGGCCAGATGCTGGGAAATATTGCTCTGCGAGGTGCCCACCGCCTCAACGATATCCTGCACACACGCCTCCTGTTCGCCAAGCACGCAAAGGATTTTCAGGCGTAGCGGGTGGGCAATGGATTTCAGCGCACGGGCGGCCAGCTCGATGTGCTCCTGCTTGTCGATCAAACTGAAGGGTGGCGTTTCCAAGATAAAACCTCGTGTCGATGAATGGCGCATTATAAAATAGCGTTTTACGTTTCGCTTAATCGAAATCAATCCGCGATGACCTTTGGACACCCCCGGCCCGGCCAGCGCGGACCTCAGCTCTCCGGTAAAAGGCTGGCAGCGGCACTGATTGCCGCTGTTTTCATGGGCGCGGTACCAGCCGGAGCCAAGCCCCCCGCGACCGATAAAAAACCGGCACTGGTTGTCGCCGCGCCCGATATTGCCGAAAAACAGGCCGATTTGGGCGAGTTGCGCAGCCGCATCGAAGGGTTGCGCAAGGAATTATCGAGCAGCGAAGAGAGCAAAGCCGATGCCGGCGACCATCTGCGCGAATCCGACCGCCAGATTTCGCGCCTGCAACGCGAACTACACGAATTGAACGATTCCCGCGGTCAACTGGAAAAAAAGCTCAAAAATCTCGAGCAACAATCGCAGGAACTCGGCATCACGCTCGGCCAGCAACAGGCTCAACT
>NZ_JAVHPH010000356.1:0-2184 GCF_036170495.1 Azonexus sp. | reverse complement strand
GCATGCGGGGACGCCCGCCGGGAAAAGGAAAATCATGCATCCACGTTTGAACCCACTGGCCACGCTGCTGGCCTTGTCTTTTGCTCCCGCGGCTTTCGCGGTCGAGCAACTCGCCTACCTTGATTCAGTCGTCGTCACAGCAACTCGCCAAACTCAGCGAGCCAATGAAGCCATCACTGACGTAACGATCATCGACAAACAGGATATCGAAAACGCCGGACCAGCTACCACCCTTGCTGAATTGCTTGGTCGCAGCACAGGCATCGAGTTTGGTCGATCAGGCGGCCGTGGTGCCGATGAAAGTGTTTTCATTCGCGGCACCAATAGCGGCCATGCGCTGATCCTGCTGGATGGAATTCGCGTCAATTCGGCCACGACTGGCACCACGGCCATCCAGATGATTCCTCTGTCGCAGATCGAGCGTATAGAAGTGTTGCGTGGCCCGGCCTCGGCACTCTACGGATCCGATGCCATCGGTGGCGTCATCCAGATTTTCACCAAGGCCGGAAGCGATGCGCCGCGTCTGGCGATCCAGGCCGGCGCCGGTACAGCGTCGACCTATGAAACAAGCCTCGCCCACGCCAACCGGATTGGCAATTTTTCCTACGGTATCAAGGCCGGTCTGAGCGGCACCCAAGGCATCAATGGCATCGAATCGCCAAACTATCCAGGCTACAACCCGGACAAGGATGGCTATCGCAACAATAATCTGAATCTGAATGCCGGTTATCGCTTCAACGCGGATACTGAAATTGGAGCGGGTTTCTTCAATGCACAGACGGTCAGCCGCTACGACGCCTACCAATGGGATCCGAACATTTTTGCCACGGTTAATGCGAACCGAAATTACGAAATAAAGCACCGGACCGCTGGCACCTACGCCTTCGCCACCGTTGCGCCTGTTTCGATCTGGAAATCCACTGTCCGCATCGCTCAGGGAACCGACCGGACTGAAAGCCCGGAGTCGGTCATTGGCGATCCAATCAGCCTCTTCAAGACCACCCAGAATCAGTACACTTGGCAGAACGACATTGCGCTCCCGATTGGCAGCGTGCTGGCCGGTTTGGAACGGCTTGAGCAGGAAGTGGATTCGACCAAGGACTATTCAGTCAAATCGCGCAGCATAAATTCTGCAATACTGGGCTGGAATGCATCGATCAACGCCCACGCCATCCAGTTGAACGCACGCAGCGACGACAACTCCCAATTCGGACAACATCAGACCTGGCTGGCTGGCTATGGTTACCGTCTAACCCCGGCGTGGCGTGTGGCAGCGAGTTTCGGTACGGCATTCAAGGCGCCAACCATGAATGAACTGTATTTCCCGAACACACCAGGAGTCGGCTCCGGCAACACCAACTTGCTGCCGGAGGAGTCACGTAACGGCGAAATTTCCCTGCGCTACCAGCAAGGGCGCAATCAGGCCAGAATCACCTATTTTCATAACAAGATCCGTAACCTGATCGAATGGACTACCGATCCGAACACCTACTTCTCGACGCCAACGAATGTCGGACAAGCGCGGATCGAGGGCATCGAGCTATCCGCCGGCACCAGTGTCGGCAACTGGCTGCTCAATGCGAATGCCACCTTCCAGAACCCGAAGGACATGGACACCGGTGAGCAGCTTCGTCGCCGCGCCAAGGCATTTGGCAACCTTTCGGCAACCTATGTCGCAGGCGCCTTCAAGGGCGGCATCGAGTGGAAGATGGTGGGAACGCGTTACGACGATCCGCATTGGCTGACCCGGAAGAATCAGGTCCGCATGAGCAGTTACGCCTTGACCAATCTCTTTGGGGAATATGCGATGGCCAAGGACTGGAGCCTGTTTGCGCGTATCGACAACCTGTTCGACAAGGAGTACGAGGTCGCCCGTTCGACGAGCGTAATCTACGGAACTCCAGGCCTGTCAGCCTTCGCCGGCATCCGCTACACGCTTCACTAACGTGCCCACCCGTCACCGCGCCTTCCTGATACTCGCCAGCCTCGGCCTTCTGGCCGTGGCGAGTATCGGGCTGGCGTTGACGGTGGGTAGTTTCAAGGTTTCCTATGCCGAGGTGTTCGCCGCCCTGCTTGGTCAAGAGGGCGGGGCGGGCGATGTCGTGCTGCAGCTGCGCCTGCCGCGCGCCCTGGCCGGTTTTGCCTGCGGCGGGCTGCTCGCCCTGGCCGGGGCGCTGATGCAGG
>NZ_JAVHPH010000355.1:0-11261 GCF_036170495.1 Azonexus sp. | reverse complement strand
ACTGCAGTTCGGCATGGGCCATGGCTTCGTCGGAAAGCACCTGGTATTCCGACATCACGTCCTTCAGGTCGGTAACGTAGGAGAGCTGCTTGTCCTTCCAGCGTCGCCGTTCGCCATAAGAAAACAGTATTGTTCCGGCCAGTAGTACCGCCAGGGCCAGCAGGAAATGCGGGGAAACCGGGCCGATCGTCAGCGACCACAGCCACAATCCAAGGCAGGCGGCTGCAGCCAGCCAGATCAGAAGGTCATCAATGCGCTTCATGCACCGGTTCCGGGGAAAATGTATAGCGCGGTATTGTACGGCCGTGCTGGCACGGCCGTACAAAATTGTGGCAAGCTGGTTTGGGCTTCGTTTACCCCATCGCCTTCAAATGCTGAATGATCTCGCCCGCCATCGGCTGGGCATCGCCATAGAGCATCCGGCAGTTATCGGTATAGAACAGCGCATTCTCGACGCCGGAGTAACCGGTGCCCTTGCCGCGCTTGATGACGATGACGTTTTGCGCCTGATCGGCGTTGAGAATCGGCATGCCGTAAATCGGGCTGGCCTTGTCGGTGCGGGCACTCGGATTGACCACGTCATTCGCGCCGATGATCAGCGCCACGTCGGCCTGACCGAACTCGCCGTTGATTTCTTCCAGATCGAAGATCTTGTCGTAAGGCACCCCGGCCTCGGCCAGCAGCACATTCATGTGCCCCGGCATGCGGCCGGCCACCGGGTGGATGGCGAACTTCACCTCGACCCCGGCTTCTTCGAGGATGGAGGTCATTTCCCACACCTTGTGCTGGGCATGCGCCACCGCCATGCCGTAACCGGGCACGATGATGACCTTCCCGGCGTAACGCATCATCGCCGCCGCATCCAGTGCGGAGAGCTCCTTCATCGAGCCTTCGATCGCTTCCCCCGGACCGCTCGCCACCAGCGGCGTGAACAGGATGTTGGAGATCGGCCGATTCATCGCCTTGGCCATGAGTTGGGTAAGCAGCGTACCGGCCGCCCCGACGACGATGCCGGCGATGATCAACGCCGGGTTGCCCAGGACATAGCCTTCGAAACCGACGGCCAGGCCGGTAAAGGCATTGAACAGCGAGATGACCACCGGCATGTCGGCGCCGCCGATGGGCAGGGTGACGATCAGGCCGAGGAGCAGGGCGACGGCGAAGAAACCGAAGATCAGTTCCGGTTGGGCCGGGGCCATGACGACCATGGCGCCACCGAGAGCGATGGCGATCAGGGCGAGCAGCACGTTCACTGCATTCTGCGCCGGTAGGCGATGGGCTTTCTTGAGCACGCCCTGTAGCTTGGCCCAGGCGATGCACGAGCCGGTGAAGGAGACGGCGCCGATCAGCGCCCCGATGACGGCGAGCACCGTGGTAGCGAGACTGTGGACATCGCCCTTGGCGAACTCGATGGCGGCAATCGCCGCCGCCGCGCCGCCGCCCATGCCGTTGTAAATGGCGACCATTTGCGGCATGTCGGTCATTTTGACCTTCTTGCCGGAAATCCAGGCGGCTGAACCGCCCAGTGCCAGAGCCAGGGCCATCAGGGCGAGGTTCTGCAGGCCGGGAATGAGGAAGGTGGCGGCAATGGCGACGAGCATGCCGTAGCCGGCGATGACGATGCCCTTGCGCGCGCTGGCCGGCGAGCCCATGCCCTTGAGGCCAAAGATGAAGAGCAGCGCGCCGACGAACCAGGCGCCTTGAACGTAAACGGGGATGGTCATGTTCAGCCCTCCTTCTTCTTGAACATGGCGAGCATGCGTTCGGTCACGACGTAACCGCCGGCGGCATTGGCCGCGCCGAGGGCGACAGCGAAGAAGCCGATGGCTTGCTGGACGGGGGTGTCTGCGGTGCCGAGCATGAGCATGGCACCGACGACAACGACGCCGTGGATGAAGTTGGAGCCGGACATCAGCGGCGTGTGCAGGATGACCGGCACCTTGGCGATGATCTCGTAGCCGGTGAAGGCGGCGAGCATGAAGATGTAGAGCGCGAGTAAACCGTCCATTAGGCTTCTCCCAGAATTTCGCGAATTTTCGGGTTGACCGTGACACCGTCCTGGCAGAGGAGCGTGCCGGCGACGACCTCGTCTTTCCAGTCGATAACGAGTTCGCCGTCCTTGATCCACGGCGAGAGGAAGTTGTAGAGGTTCTTGGCGTAGAGCTCGGAGGCGTGGGTGGGCATGCGGGAAGGCAGGTTCAATGGCCCGTGGATGTTCACGTCGTTGGCGATGACGTGTTCGCCGGGCTGGGTGAGCGCACAGTTGCCGCCCGACTCGGCGGCCATGTCGACGATGATGGCGCCGTATTTCATGCGGCCGACCATCTCGCGCGTAATGATGATCGGCGCCTTCCGGCCGGGGATGGCAGCGGTGGTGATGACGACGTCGGAGAGGGCAACGGCCTTGGCCAGTTTTTCGGCTTGGGCCGCTTTTTCCTCGGGGGTCAGTTCGCGGGCGTAGCCGCCGGCACCATCGGCCGAAACCCCGGTGTCGACGAATTTGGCGCCGAGCGATTCAATCTGCTCGCGGGCGGCGGAACGCACGTCGTAGGCTTCGACCATGGCGCCCAGGCGCTTGCAGGTAGCAATGGCCTGCAGGCCGGCGACGCCGGCCCCGATGACAAGGACTCGCGCCGGCCTGATCGTGCCGGCGGCGGTGGTCAGCATCGGGAAGAACTTGGTGCACCGGGCGGCAGCGATCAAGCCGCACTGGTAGCCGGCGCAGGCGCCTTGCGACGAGAGCGCGTCCATGCTCTGGGCGCGCGAGATGCGCGGCAGAAGTTCGAGGGCGAAGGCGGTGATCTTGCGGGCATTGAGCGCGGCGAGACGCGCCTTGTCGTCAAAAGGTCTGAGGAGGCCGATGAGGACCGAGCCTTCGGGCATGGCAGCAATCTCTTCCGGGCTCGGTGGCGTGACGCGCAGGATCAGTTGGGCTGGGCCGTAGGCTTCGGCGATGCCGTTGACCAAGGTGACACCAGGGTAATCCGAGTCGAGGAAATGACTCTCCGTGCCGGCGCTTTGCTCCATGCGCAGCAAGGCGCCGAGGGCAGCGAACTTTTTGGCGGTCTCGGGAACGAGGGCAACCCGGCTCTCGCCGGGGCTGCGCTCGCTGACGACCGATATGGTTATGGGCATGCTGTTTTCTCCGTTTGTGGGAAATTATCCCACGTATTTTAATCCTGTCGGATTCTTTTTGTCAGACACCAACTGGCAATGCGTTACAAAATGGCTGGCATGTAAAGAGCTCTTCGGCCAGGCCATCCCGGATTTGCAGTTGCCAAATCAGCCGTGCTCTGAAAATCGTAGCACGCCCGTTTTCCGAAATTCGGGAGTTCGCTATGTGAAATTGCGTTTCATCGTTGACCGAAGCGAGCCCGGCGGAGATACTCGAAAGGTTATGTTTGTAAGCATGGCGAAAGGGGCCCGGTATATCTTCGCCCCGCGTTATTCAACCTAATTCGAGGAGTCGATATGGCCGCAGGAAAGTCCAAGATCATTTACACCCTAACCGACGAGGCGCCATTGCTGGCTACCTGCGCCTTCCTGCCGATTATCCGCACCTTCACCTCGCCGGCCGGCATCGAAATCGAGACGGTTGACATCTCTGTTTCGTCGCGCGTCCTGTCCGAATTTTCAGAGTGCCTTTCTGACGACCAGAAAGTCCCGAACACGCTGAGCGAACTGGCCATAAAGTGCCAGCAGCCGGAGACCAATATCATCAAGCTGCCGAACATTTCGGCTTCCGTCGGCCAGCTCAAAGTCTGCATCAAGGAGCTGCAGGAAAAAGGCTACAAGATTCCCGACTACCCGGAAACGGCCAATACCGACGAAGAAAAGGCGCTCAAGACCCGCTATGGCAAGTGCCTCGGCTCGGCCGTTAATCCGGTGCTGCGCGAAGGCAACTCCGACCGCCGGGCGCCGGGCGCCGTCAAGAATTACGCCCGGAAACACCCGCATTCAATGGGCGAGTGGAAACAGTGGTCGCAAACTCACGTTTCGCACATGGAACACGGCGACTTCTACCACGGCGAAAAGTCGCTGACGCTCGATAAGGCGCGCGACGTCAAGATGGAACTGATTACCAAGAGCGGCAAGACCATCGTGCTCAAGCCGAAGCTCGCCCTGCTCGACGGCGAGATCATCGACTCGATGTTCATGAGCAAGAAGGCGCTGTGCGACTTCTACGAAGCCCAGCTCGAAGATTGCCGCGAATCCGGCATCCTGTTTTCGCTGCACGTCAAGGCGACGATGATGAAGGTCTCGCACCCGATCGTCTTTGGCCATTGCGTCAAGATTTACTACAAGGATGCCTTCGAAAAGCACGGCAAGACTTTCGATGAGCTGGGCATCAACGTCAATAACGGCATGGTTGATCTGTATGAGAAGATCAAGACGCTGCCGGAATCCAAACGCGACGAAATCATCCGCGACCTGCATGCCTGTCAGGAACACCGCCCGCGCCTGGCCATGGTCGATTCGGCCAAGGGCATCACCAACTTCCATTCGCCCAACGACATCATCGTCGACGCCTCGATGCCGGCGATGATTCGCCAGAGCGGCAAGATGTGGGGCGCTGATGGCAAACCCTACGACAGCAAGTGCGTCATGCCGGAATCGACCTTTGCCCGCATCTACCAGGAGATGATCAACTTCTGCAAGTGGCACGGCAACTTCGACCCGAAGACCATGGGCACGGTGCCGAACGTCGGCCTGATGGCCCAGCAGGCCGAGGAATACGGCTCGCACGACAAGACCTTCGAGATTCCCGAAGATGGGGTGGCTAATATCACCGATCTGGCAACGGGCGAAGTTCTGCTCGCCCAGAACGTTGAAGCCGGCGATATCTGGCGTGCCTGTCAGGCCAAGGACGCGCCGATTCGCGATTGGGTCAAGCTGGCTGTCACCCGCGCCCGCCAATCCGGCATGCCGGCCATTTTCTGGCTGGACCCGTACCGTCCGCATGAAAACGAACTGATCAAGAAGGTCGAAAAATATCTCAAGGATCACGACACCACGGGTCTCGATATCCAGATCATGTCCCAGACGCGCGCCATGCGATTTACGCTGGAACGCGTGGTGCGCGGTCTCGACACCATTTCGGTTACCGGTAACATCCTGCGCGACTACCTGACCGACCTGTTCCCGATCATGGAGCTGGGTACATCGGCCAAGATGCTGTCGATCGTCCCGCTCATGAAGGGCGGCGGCATGTACGAAACGGGGGCCGGCGGCTCGGCCCCGAAACACGTCCAGCAGCTGATTCAGGAAAACCATCTGCGCTGGGATTCGCTCGGCGAGTTCCTGGCCCTGGCCGTGTCGCTCGAAGAGCAGGGAATCAAGGATGGCAACAAGCGCGCCATTCTGCTGGCCAAGACGCTCGATGCCGCCACCGGCAAGCTGCTCGACAACGACAAATCGCCCTCGCGGAAAACCGGTGAATTGGACAACCGCGGTTCGCAGTTCTATCTCGCCATGTACTGGGCGCAGGAACTGGCTGCACAGAGCGAGGATGCCGAACTGGCGGCCCATTTTGCCGCGCTGGCCAAGTCGCTGACCGACAACGAGGTGCAAATCGTCGCTGAAATGAAGGCGGCTCAGGGCAAGCCGGCCGATCTCGGCGGCTATTATCTGGCCGATCCCGAGAAGACCAAGGCGGTTATGCGTCCGAGCCCGACGCTGAATGCCGCGCTCAAGGCTGGTCGCATCTAAGCCAGCCGATTCCCCGGTGTCAGCGCCGGTAAGCAAAAAAGCGAAGGCCATCCGGTCTTCGCTTTTTTTCTGCCTTCTCGAAGCGCCTGGGGCGGTCTCGCCTGCCGGGTGGCGTGGCAAGGGACAGATAATCCTTGCCTTTCAACCGATTGGACGCCCGCTTGGGCGGGCGCCGGCGTATGCTGTGGCCAGCCAATTGGCCAACGATGCCATCGCCGCAGTTCGTGGCGAGCGAAAGGATAGTCCTGTGAGCCCAGCTAAAATTGAAGAACTCTTCGATCTCTTGCGCGCCGCCTGCGCCCGCCAGTTTCGTTTCAATCCCCGGCGCATCACGGCGAGCATGCGCTACGTTGGCAAGGAGGGCCACGGCAAGGACACGGTTCATGTCTTCCGTGATGCCACGACCCATTCGCAGATCGCGCTCGACAGCACTTTCGCCACCCTGCGCGAAAAGCACGGCGACAAGCCGCACTGGACCGAGGCCGAGAAGGCACACTATCAGAGCACCGATGCTGAAATCGACGCCGAGATTGCTGCCAAACAGGCCGAACTTGAATTCACGCAAAATTCCCCGCTCTATCAGGACCACAAGGCCGAATTGCTGACGCATTACAAGGATTGGCCAGGTTATGTCCCTGGCGTGAGCAATCCGCGCGAGGCGGCAAGACTGCTGATCGCCGCCTTGACCGAGGCCCACGACGCCCGACTGACGGCTTTTGCCGAACACATCGGATCGCACGATCCGGAACATCTGGCCCACCTGCTGCTGGCCCCATGTCACCTTGAAATCGAAGCCAGCAAGGCCGCTACTCCGCCCTAGAAGTACAATGCGGGGATGACAGAAAACGCACCGCACACCCCCGTCGATAGCCAAGAAGCCGACGTCATCAACGAACCGCGCCTGTGGCGCAACAGCGGGTGGACCGCCCGCGTCATCAAGAACGAAGACGATGAAGGCTGGGCCGTCGAAATGATCAAGGACGGCCAAGCCGAGCCGGCGCTGGTCGGTCCGTGGACCATGGGGCGCGACAAGAAAAATCCCAAGCCGCTTGACGTTTCTGCCTTCCAGACTTTGATCAAGACCGCTTCGGAAGTGCTGCGCCGGCACGAGCATCAGCTGCACGCCCAACTGCACAAAAAACTTACGGTCGACCAGGAAAACGGGCCGATTTTGATCTGCCTCGACATCGTTCCCGACGAGGACGATCCCTACGCCACGCTATCGGCCGAAGATGCCGACGGCGAACCACTGGCCAGGGTGCGCGTCGGCCCGAACTTCAAGCTCAACGCCGCCAGCGCCAAGGCTTGGATAGCCGACGAATTCCGTCAGCCCGAGTAAGGCCTACGATGAGCATTGAAACCATCACCCGAAAACAGGCTGTCCAGAGCTACACCGGCTACTCCTGCATCGGCCTGTACAACCCGAAAGGCCCGGAAAACGTCGGCTCGATCATGCGCGCCGCCGGCTGCTACGGCGTCAACACGGTGTTCTACACCGGCAAACGCTACGCGCGCGCCGTCGAATTCCGCACCGACACCAAGCAGGTTCATCTGCAACTGCCCTTGATCGGCGTCGACGACTTGCAGCTGGTCATCCCCTTCGGCTGCGTCCCGGTCGCCATCGAAGTCCACCCGGACGCCAAGCCGCTCACCGAATACCGGCACCCCGAGCGCGCCTTCTACATCTTCGGCCCGGAAGACGGCAGCCTGAAAAAGAACGTGACGTCGTGGTGCAAGGACATCGTTTACATCCCGACCCACGGCTGCATGAACCTGGCGGCGACGGTCAATGTCGTGCTTTACGACCGGATGTTGAAGGCGGGCGGCTTTCGGGGGTAGATGGGGGGGGCCATCAGGCTGCCTTAAGGTTCATCGACAACAATCAGGAAGTGAATTGAGACAATGACCACGGGAGGTCGCATGAATGCCTTCAACAAGCGCACGGCCTGGCGTATTGGCGCCGTCAGCCTGCTGCTCGCGTTTCTGGCGAGTCCGCTGGCCTGGTTTGTCGCTCGTGAAAAGGCGGAGGAAAGCACGGTTTCGCTGGCGATTGAGGAGTCGCAGCGGTTGTTGGGGCATTTTGGCGCCATTGCCCTGAGCGGGCCGGACGCTGCGGCGCATGCCGACGAAGCGGCCAAAACGCTGATCGGTGGCCTGTTCGATATTGCCGAAATCTACGATGGCCAAGGTCGGAAAATGGCCGAAGAAATGACGGCCGACGGTTCGCATCTCGAAGGCATATTGATTCACCACGCCAAGCCCGCCTATACGGCGACCTCTTATGAAAGCCTCAAGTTGCCTGATGGGCGCTGGGTTCTGCGGGTTTTCGTTCCGCTGCGGATCGGTGGTACCCCGCAGTCCGAGATCACCGGCTATTTCGAAGGCGTCCGGGTCGTACCCGGGTGGCAGCGCCAGCAGATGCTCGACAGCGCGCTGTCCGCCGCCCTGATGGTCGGTTTTGCCTCGCTGCTGTGCGGCGCGGCGATCTACCCGGTGGTCGTTCGCCTGTCGGCCGATAACGAGCGCAAGGCTCGCGAGGTGCTCGATTCGCACATTTCGATGATGGAGGCGCTGGGCCGGGCCATTGCCAAGCGCGATTCGGATACCGGCATCCATAACTACCGGGTCGCCTGGGTCGCCGCCCGCATCGCCGAGAAGCTCGGCTTCCGCGGTACCTCGATGCAGTCGCTGATTGTCGGCAGCTTTCTCCACGATGTCGGCAAGATCGGTATTCCCGACGCCATCCTGCTCAAGCCGGGGAAACTCGATGACGACGAATTCGCCATCATGAAAACCCATGTCAGCCAAGGCGAAGAAATCGTCACCGGCATCGGCTGGCTCGAAGGCGCCAACGAAGTCGTTTCCGGGCATCACGAAAAATGGAACGGCGCCGGTTATCCGCGAAGCCTCAAGGCAGACGAGATTCCACTGGCGGCCCGCATCTTTGCTGTGGCCGATGTTTTCGACGCGCTCTGTTCCAAACGCCCGTACAAGGAACCCATGGGCTTTGACGTAGCGATGACCATTCTGGAAAAGGACACAGGCAGCCACTTCGACCCCGGCGTCATGGCCGTGTTTCGCCCCATGGCGCAGGATATTTTTGACCAACTGGCCGGCTGCAGCGAGGAATTCGCCCGCCAGCTACTCGAAGACCGGGTTCGCCATCATTTCGGGATGTGAGCGGGCGACGACATTTCATTTTTGGCCGCTTTTCCCGGTTGACCGTAGCAAACGCTTGCCCGCCGCCATCAGGCCAGTCCGCCGGCTCAAGGGGGCGGCGCAGATTGCGTGAATGACCGGGCGATCTGGTGAGAAAATCCACTCTTTGTCCAATTCGCCTCCACCATGCCAGTTACCTTGTTTCCCCACGGGATCGCCCACTATGCCCTCGGCGGCACCCTGATGGGTCTGGGCGTTGCCCTGCTCTACGTCACGACCGGGCGCCCCGGCGGGGTCAGTACCTTTTTCAGCAGTTCCTGGTCCTGGCTGCTGCGCGGCCCGTTCTTTCGCCAAGACTCGTTTCTTGAAAGTCGCCACTGGCGACTGGTCTACGCCCTCGGCCTGGTGCTCGGCGGCGGGCTTTTCCTCCTTGCCGGACAGACCGTCGAAGCCAGCCATATTCCAGCCTGGAAGCTGGCGCTCGGTGGCGTCCTGATCGGCTTCGGCGCCCGTCTGGGCGGCGGCTGCACCTCCGGCCACGGGATATGTGGCATGGCCTCGCTGTCCGCCGCGTCGTTCGTGATGGTGATTACGTTTCTCGGCACGGGCATCGTCACCGCCTCGCTTCTGAAGTGGCTGGGGGTGTGAACATGGCGCAAACCGAATCGCCCCTCGGCGCCGTGGCGACCTTGGCCAGCGGGCTGCTCTTCGGCTTTGGCCTGGCCTGGTCGACGATGATCCGCCCCGAGTCGGTGCTCGACTTTTTGACCTTCGACGACCTTGGCCTGCTGTTCGTTCTGGGCAGCGCCGTCGGCATCAACCTGCTGGCTTACCAACTGGTGCCGCGTTTGTTTGGCCGGACCCTGCTTGGCACCGCCTTTCAGCCGCGGCCGTTTGAGCTGGATCGGCCGGCCTTGCTGGGTGGGCTCTTGTTCGGTGTCGGCTGGGGGTTGTGCGGTGTCTGTCCGGGCCCGGCGCTGGCCGGCCTGGGGGCGGGCAATGCCGATCTGCTGATCGCCCTTGCCGGCATTTTTGCCGGCGCCCTGTTGCACGGCCTGTGGGCCGGACGCCAGGCGCCGGCGACCGCCTGATGGTGGCTGACCGGACCTAAAATCAGGCCCCCTGCTGATGCTGAATGGACTTGTGAACCCTCAACCCATCGCCGTTTTCGATTCCGGCCTCGGCGGCCTGACGGTCTTGCGCGCCCTGCGCGAACGGCTACCGCACGAAGACTTTTTCTATTTCGCCGATACCCGTTTCCTGCCTTACGGCGACCGGCCCGAGAGCTTCCTGCGCGAGCGCGGGGTGTTGATCGCTGAGGCGCTGGTCAAGCGTGGGGCGAAGGCGTTGGTGATCGCCTGCAACACGGCGACGGCGGCGGCGGCGGAGGCGATTCGGGCGGCGATCACGGTGCCGGTGGTGGCGTTGGAGCCGGGGGTCAAGCCGGCGGTCGGGCTGACCAGAACCGGCGTCATCGGCGTGCTGGCGACGACGCGGACGTTGGCTAGCGAGCGCTTTCAGCGGCTGGTCGGCAATCATGCCAACGGCCATCGGGTCATCGCCCAGCCTTGCCCAGGCTTGGCTGAAGCCATCGAGGCTGAGGGGCCGGATAGCGCTGCTGTGGCGGGTTTGCTTGATGCCTTTGTCGCACCGCTGGCTGCGGCGGCGGCTGATGTCGTGGTACTCGGCTGCACGCATTATCCGTGCGTGTCGGCGGCGATTGCCCGGCGCATGCCGGCGGGAACGATTCTGCTCGATACCGGCGAGCCGGTGGCGCGTCAGCTTGAGCGGCTGTTGGCGGCGGGCAATCTGCTCGGCGGCGGCGAGGGGCGGCTGACGGCGGCGACGAGCGGGGCGCCGGCGGCGGTGATTGCTACGGTCGACCGGATTTTTGGGCAAAAATTGAAAATCGAACATTGGGAGCCTTGATGAGCGAGGGGCAAAAAAACGGGGCGCAAAAACCGCTGGCTGGCCTCAAGGTGGTTGAACTCGGCACGCTGATCGCCGGGCCGTTCTGCACGCGGATCATGGGCGAGTTCGGCGCCGAGGTGATCAAGGTTGAATCGCCCGACGGCGGCGACCCGCTTCGCAAGTGGCGCAAGCTCTACGAAGGCACGTCGCTGTGGTGGGCGGTGCAGGGGCGCAACAAGAAGTCGGTGACGGCCAATCTGAAACATCCAGAGGGCCGCGAGTTCGTCCGCCAGCTGATTGCCGAAGCCGACATCCTGGTCGAAAACTTCCGCCCCGGCGTGCTCGAAAAGCTCGGCCTGGGCTGGGAAGCCTTGCAGGCGGACAACCCGGGGCTGGTCATGGTGCGCCTTTCCGGCTTCGGCCAGAGCGGGCCGTACAAGGATCAGCCGGGTTTCGGCGCGGTCGGCGAATCGATGGGCGGC
>NZ_JAVHPH010000354.1:0-2194 GCF_036170495.1 Azonexus sp. | reverse complement strand
TTCAACCGGTCAGCCTTAGCTTATCCGACTGTCCAAAAAAACGTGACCGCCGCACAACATATAACACCGAGCCACCAGTAATTAGTGACACTTGTATTGATGTCCTTAAGGCTGGCTATAAGGTTTTTGAAAATAAATAATGTCAAATTGGTTGCGATAATTATGGAGCCAATTCCAATTATTTGAGAAGATATTTCTTCTAAAGCATCGTTTGTTACATTATTTGTTTTTGTTTTACAAAATTTAGATTTTGCATAGCCAACTATTTTTGCCATCAAGTAGTAAATAACACAGCCTATTGCCAGTCCAATAAAAAGCTTGATATCGAAGTATTTTGTTATTTCGAATAGTAGCTTTGTATCAAGACTGTGCGTTATTTCCATTTTATTGGCAATAAATCCAACTACTGGAAATGAAAGTGCGACCCAGAGCCAAAATATAAAGTTAGAAAATATCTTCCCAATGCCTGTGTTTGTTTCAATATCTATTTTTTCGCAAAAGCTCATGGTGTAAAAATAATTAAGTTGATGGTTGGAATAAATGATCGATTGTTAATTTATTTTGTGTGATTATATTCCAAATTAATGTTTTTTGCTCTATACCAGCTTCAAAAATTGATATATTGCGATAGCAACAGGCCCAGAAGGCGTACAGCCTTCCTGAAGTATGAGGGCGTAGACCTTGGAAAAATGGCTATGGAGCGTGCTAGAGTTCACTGGTAGCACTTGTGGTAACGAGATTTTTCGAGAAATTTCATTAACAAGCTACCAACCAATTGAATTTTAAGGTTTTTGTCGAGTGGTATGATTTCTCCCGTCCACTCCGCCAGTTTTATAAAATCCCCGTGAGTCAATGACTTATGGGGATTTTTGTTTTGGGCTGCGGCAAACCGGGTAGCAAAAGCCGCCCCGGATATTGATGGCCAGCAGCGCGGCGAGGAGCAGGGCTGCGCCGAGGTTGTGGGCGACGGCGACGGCCAGCGGCAGGCCGAGCAGGACATTGGCCAGGCCGAGGCCGATTTGGGCCGTCAGCAGGATGGCCAGCAATCCCCCCCAGACTTGCCAGCGACGTTGGCCGGTTTTGAGCAGGGCAACGGCCAGCAGTGTGCCGATCAGCGTGACGACAAGGGCGCCAATGCGGTGGCTCCAGTGGATCGCCGTGAGGGCGGTCAGCGGTAACACTTGGCCGTCGACTGTCTGGCCGAGTTGGCGGTGCAGGCTGAAGGCGTGGGCGAAATCCATCTTCGGCTGCCATTCGCCCTGGCAGGTCGGAAAGTCCGGGCAGGCGAGCGCCGCGTAGTTGCTGCTGACCCAGCCGCCGAGGGCGATCTGGATGACGATTGCCAGCAATGCTGTGAATGCGAGCCTGCGTGTACCGGGACCCATGTCGTTGTCCGGCCTTGTCTGACGTCCGGCGATGGCCAGGCCAACGAGGATGGATAGCGTGGTCATGCCGCCGATCAGGTGCAGGGTGACGATGACGGGTTTGAGCAATAGCGTCACGGTCCACATGCCGAGCGCCGCCTGCAGTCCAACGATGGCGAGGAGCGCCGTGGGCAGGGCGGGCGACTGCTGGCGGCGGTATTCCTGGCGCCAGGCGAGGATGGTCAGGGTCAGGATGAGCAGGCCCAGGCTGCCGGCCAGGTAGCGGTGGAGCATTTCCTTCCACGCCTTGCCGGTGTCGACCGGCCGTTCCGGGAAGGCCTGCACCGCTGCCTGCTGTTCGTGGGCCGCTTCGGGAACGCCCAGCCAGTGGCCGTAGCAGCCGGGCCAGTCGGGGCAGCCGAGGCCGGCGTCGGAGAGGCGGACGTAGGCGCCGAGGGCGATGACGGCGAAGGCGAGCAGGGTGGCGACGAGCAACAGGCGGCGGTAGAGGTGCATCGGCGGATCAGAACAGGCGGTCGATGAAGAGGGCGGCGAAGAGCAGGGTCAGGTAGAGGATGGAGTAGCGGAAAGTGCGGCGGGCAAGGGCGTCGCTGTAGTTGCGGCAGAGGGCGATGGCGTAGCCGAGGAAGACAAGGTCGAGCAGGCAGATGGCGAGCAGGTAGAACGTGCCGCTCATGCCGAGCGACACCGGGATCAGGCTGGCCGCCGCGAGCATCACGGTGTACCAGAGGATGTGCTGGCAGGTGAAGGTGATGCCGTGGGTGACCGGCAGCATGGGCAGGCCGGAGCGGGCGTAGTCGTCGCGCCGG
>NZ_JAVHPH010000353.1:0-2199 GCF_036170495.1 Azonexus sp. | reverse complement strand
TCCGTCCTCAGCGTATCCAGCCTGAATAGACAGGTCAGGGATTGCCTCGAATCCGCCTTCCCGCTGACCTGGGTGAGCGGCGAAATATCCAACCTGACCTACGCCGCCTCCGGTCACGTTTACTTCTCGCTCAAGGACGCCAACGCCCAGGTGCGCTGCGTTATGTGGCGCAGCAAGGCGCAGATCCTCGGCTGGCGGCTGGAGAACGGCCAGAAGATCGAAGCCCGCGTGCTCGTTTCCTTCTACGAACCGCGCGGCGAATTCCAGCTCAATGTCGAAGCCATCCGCCGGGCCGGCCAGGGCGACCTCTTCG
Organism: Azonexus sp.; assembly: GCF_036170495.1. Taxonomy (GTDB): domain Bacteria; phylum Pseudomonadota; class Gammaproteobacteria; order Burkholderiales; family Rhodocyclaceae; genus Azonexus. The sequence goes on along the minus strand of NZ_JAVHPH010000353.1, from coordinate 1,886 downwards.
AGCGCTTCCTGCAACTCAAGGCCCGACTTGAAAATGAAGGCATTTTTGCCGTTGACCGTAAGAAAGCGCTGCCCAGCTTCCCACGCCGCCTGGCCATCGTCACCAGCCCGCAGGCCGCCGCCCTGCGCGACGTCCTGACCACCCTGCACCGGCGCGCCCCGCACGTCGCCATCACGCTCTTCCCCACCCCCGTCCAGGGCGAAGGCGCCGGCGCCAAAATCGCCGAAGCCATCGCCCAGGCGGCCAACAGCGATTGCGATGCAATCATCCTCTGTCGTGGCGGCGGCAGCATCGAAGACCTCTGGGCCTTCAACGAAGAAAGTGTTGCGCGCGCCATCAACGCCTCGGCCATTCCGGTCATTTCCGGCGTCGGCCACGAAACCGACTTCACCATCGCCGACTTCGCCGCCGACCGGCGCGCCCCAACCCCCACAGCCGCCGCCGAGCTGGCCAGCCCCGACCGCGACGCGCTGGTCGACCGCCTGACCCAGCTCGAAAATCACCTCGGCCGGCGCCTGGATCGCCTGCTCTCCGACCAACTACAACGCCTCGACTGGCTGGCCACCCGCCTCGTCCATCCAGCCGAACACATCCGCCAACGCCAGCGCGAAACCGAAACCCTGGGCTCGCGCCTGCACCACGCCCTGCGCCGGCAAACCGAGCACGACGCCGTCCGCCTGCACGCCCTCGGCCAGCGCCACGCCAGCGCCCGGCCGCACCCGGCCAAGCTGGCCGAAGGTATCGCCCACCTGCAATATCGCCTGAGCCGGCAGACCCAGTGGGCAATTTCTCAACATTCCGGGAAACTAAATTCACTCGGCAGCAGTCTGACCCAGCTTGATCCCCACGCTGTCCTGTCCCGCGGCTACACCCTTGCCCTGGATGCCGACGGTCGGGCCATCCGCGACGCCGCCCGATTAAGCTCCGGCGACCGGCTCAAACTGCGCTTCGCCAGCGGATCGGCCGAAGCCACGGTAAATCAGGTTGTCGCCGGTCCGGAAGCTGACTAGAATTTTCAATTTACCCCTCATCAAACCCCAACGGAGAACAACAATGGAACATCAACTGCCCGCCCTGCCGTTTGCCAAAGATGCCCTCGCCCCGCACATGTCGGCCGAGACCTTTGACTACCACTACAGCAAGCACCATCAGGCCTATGTCACCAACCTGAACAACCTGATCAAGGGCACCGAATACGAAAACCTCGATCTCGAAGCCATCGTCAAGAAAGCCCCGGCTGGCGGCGTGTACAACAACGCCGCCCAGGTCTGGAACCACACCTTCTTCTGGAACTGCCTGACCCCGAACGGCGGCGGCGCACCGAAGGGCGCCCTGGCTGCTGCCATCGATGCCAAGTGGGGTTCGCTCGACGCCTTCAAGACGGCCTTCCAGACCTCCGCTGTCGGCAACTTCGGTTCCGGCTGGACCTGGCTGGTCAAGAAGGCCGACGGCTCGGTCGACATCGTCAACATGGGCGCCGCCGGCACCCCGCTGACCACCGGTGACAAGGCCCTGCTCTGCGTCGACGTCTGGGAACACGCCTACTACATCGACTACCGCAACATGCGCCCGAAATTCGTCGAAACCTACCTGGCTTCGCTCGTCAATTGGTCGTTCGCCGAAGCCAACTTCGCCTGATTATTAGTCGCTGAACAAAATGGCCCGGGAGAAGTTTCTCCCGGGCCATTTTTTATCTTTTGTCGCCTAAACAGTGCCCCGGCGCTAGGGCCCGCTCGGTGGGTCGACGACGACCACGCGGTTCTTGCCGAGGCGTTTGGCCTGGTACATGCCTTCGTCCGCCCGGCAAAACAGGCTGTGCACATCGTCACCGGGACAGTATTCGGTGACGCCGATGCTGATACTGACATTCAGCACCGTGCCGCCGG
>NZ_JAVHPH010000352.1:0-2206 GCF_036170495.1 Azonexus sp. | reverse complement strand
CCAATGATAGTGAGCTTCCGCTCGCGAAAGTAGGTCAACGCCAGACCCCCCATTAAAAAGCCCCGTTAGCAACCGCTAACGGGGCTTTTGACTTTGCAGGGATAAAAACGGAAATCTCCGCTTCTTCCACTTGAATTCGGCTGTCCTGCCCCCAACTCTCAATCCACATTCTTAATGTTTCATTGGGAGTTTCAAGCATGTCCGAGTCTGCAACCGCGAATGCGAATCGCGAAACCCTGGGTTTCCAGGCTGAAGTAAAGCAACTGCTACAACTAATGATCCACTCGTTGTATAGCAACAAGGAGATTTTTCTGCGTGAACTGGTCTCAAACGCTTCCGACGCATGCGACAAGTTGCGTTTTGAGGCGCTGAACAACAGTGCACTTTACGGTGATGATGCCGAATTGAAGATCCGGGTTGCGTTCGACAAGGCGGCGCGTACGATCACCATTTCGGATAACGGCATTGGCTTGTCGCGTGACGAAGCGGTCGAGCATCTCGGCACAATTGCGAAATCCGGCACGAAGGAGTTTTTTTCTGCATTGACCGGTGACCAGGCCAAGGATGCCCACCTGATCGGCCAGTTTGGTGTCGGATTTTACTCATCGTTCATTATTGCCGACAAGGTCACGGTGGTTTCTCGTCGTGCCGGTGTCGAGGCAAACCAGGCTGTTTGCTGGGAATCCGGCGGCGAGGGCGATTACACGGTTGAGATGGTTGAGAAAGCTACGCGCGGTACCGATGTGATCCTGCACCTGCGCGAAGGCGAGGATGAATTCCTCGGCGGCTGGAAGCTGAAGTCGATCATTCGCAAGTACTCTGACCACATCACTTTGCCTATCGTGATGAAAAAAGAGGACTGGAAGGATGGCGAGCAGGTGATGACCGTTGAAGACGAAACGGTCAACCAGGCCAACGCGCTTTGGGTTCGCGCCAAGTCGGATATCACCGACGACCAGTACAAGGAGTTTTACAAACACGTCGCGCATGATTTCGAAGATCCGCTGGCGTGGACGCATGCCCGCGTTGAAGGCAAGCAGGAATATACGCAACTGCTCTATGTCCCGGCCCGCGCGCCATTTGATCTGTGGGACCGCAACGCTCGCCATGGCATCAAGCTTTATGTGCGTCGCGTCTTCATCATGGACGATGCTGAGCAACTGATGCCGCTATACATGCGCTTCGTGCGCGGGGTGGTTGATTCCGCCGATCTGCCGCTTAACGTCTCGCGTGAAATCCTCCAGCAGAGCAAGGATATTGACGGCATCCGCAGCGGCTGTACGCGCAAGGTGCTGAGCATGCTCGATGACATGGCCGAGAACGACAAGGAAAGCTACACCAAGTTCTGGGAAGCCTTCGGCGCCGTGCTCAAGGAGGGTGTCGGCGAGGATTTCGCCAACAAGGAGAAGATTGCCGGTCTGATCCGCTTTGCCTCAACGTATAACGATACGCCAGGGCAAAGCGTTTCGCTGGCCGACTACATCGGCCGCATGAAGGACGGCCAGGAGAAGATTTATTTCGTCACGGCCGATACCTTCAACGCTGCCAAGAACAGCCCGCATCTCGAAATCTTCCGCAAGAAGGGCATCGAAGTGCTGCTGCTCTCCGACCGCGTCGACGAGTGGGTCGTTGGCCACCTGACCGAATTTGACGGAAAACACCTGCAATCCGTCGCCAAGGGCGGCCTGGATTTGGGCAAGCTGGAAGATGAATCCGAGAAGCAGGAAGCAGAGAAGGCGGCCGACGAGTACAAGGAACTGCTCGAGAAGGTGAAGACCTCGCTCGGCGAGAAGGTCAAGGATGTTCGCGTCACCTACCGTTTGACCGATTCGCCGTCCTGCCTGGTGTCTGAGGAGCATGATCCATCTGGCAATCTGGCTCGCCTGATGAAGGCCGCTGGCCAGCCGATGCCAAACTCAAAACCGATCCTCGAAATCAACCCGCAGCATCCGGCGGTGATGCGTTTGAAGTACGAGGAAAGCCGTTTCGATGACTGGGCAGCGCTGCTGTTCGAACAGGCAACGCTGGCCGAAGGCGGTCAGTTGGATGATCCGGCCGGTTTCGTCAAGCGTATCAATGATTTGATGATGGCGCTGTCAAGCAAGTAAGCTGCCGAATTTCCGTCAAGGACTATAGGGTCGCCCTCTTGGGCGGTAATGCCGTTCAGTTAAGGTCTTTTTTCAGGTATTTGACGGCATAGCGTTTT
>NZ_JAVHPH010000351.1:8755-11412 GCF_036170495.1 Azonexus sp. | reverse complement strand
CCACTGGCCGCCATCGCCAGCTACAACACCGGTTGCCTGAATCTCCTGAGCAGCGGCAAGGCGACACCGCAAGAAATTTTGCCGGCTCTTGAAAAAATCGGGGTGCAAGCCCAGCGCGCCGGCAAGATCATTCGCCGTGTCCATGACTTCGTCCGAAAAAGTAAGCCCAAACGCGCCCCCTGCCTGCTCGGCGAAGTCATTGAAGACTGCCTCGGTTTCGTCGAAGCCGACGCGCGCAAGCGGCATGTCCGGATCGAATGCGAAATTCCCTCGCTACCGCCGATCCCGGCCGACCGCCTGATGCTGGAGCAAGTCCTCCTCAACTTGATCAGGAACGGCATGGAAGCAATGGCCGGCAACGATGAGGCCGACCGCGTCTTGCTTATTGCTACCGAAGTCGTCGGACGCGAACAACAGGTCAGCGTTAGTGACCGGGGCAGCGGCATCTCGCCGGATATCCGCGACAAGCTATTTACCGCATTTTTCACCACCAAGCCAGAAGGTATGGGTATTGGCCTGTCGATCTGCCGCTCCATCATCGAATTTCACCGTGGCCGATTTTGGGCTGAAGACAACCCGCAATCACCCACCGGAAGCGGTACGATATTCATTTTCACCCTACCCATGGAAGCCGAATGAGCGCCCCCAAAGCCCACCTGGTTGATGACGACGATGCCATTCGCGATGCCTTGGCCTGGCTGCTGACATCCCGCGGTATTCCTTATGCCGCCTATGATTCGGCGGAAAACTTCCTCGCCGCCTGGACACCGACCACCAGTGGCTGCGTAGTACTCGACATGCGGATGACCGGCATCAGCGGCCTGGATTGCTTTGATCAATTGCTCGAAAGAAAATCCACGCTGCCCGTCATCTTTCTCACTGGCCACGGCGATGTCCCGCTCGCCGTCAGCACGCTCAAGAAAGGCGCTTTCGACTTCTTTGAAAAACCGCTGAACGACAATGAACTGGCCACGCGCATCGAAGAAGCAATGGGCCTCGACGCGCGCCAGCGCGCGGCAAATGCTACGGTCAACTCGGTAAACGCACGAATTTCGACGCTGACCACCCGCGAACGACAAATCATGGATTTGGTACTGGCCGGCAAATTCAACAAGGTCATCGCCGACGAACTGAACATCAGCATGCGCACTGTCGAGGTGCATAGAGCCAATCTTTTCGACAAAATGCAGGTAAAAACCGCGGTTGAACTAGCCAATCTGCTCAAACCATAATGCCGATGCTTCCCTACCGCTTCTTTTTTCGCTAGCATCACGCAACATTCACGTCGCCACTCCGGCGCAACCTTACCCATTCGTTTTACCCATCCCATGAGGCAACCATGAGCGAGCACATCCATTACGTAACCGACGACACATTTGAAGCGGAAGTGCTGCAATCGCAGCAACCCGTTCTCGTCGACTACTGGGCCGAATGGTGCGGCCCCTGCAAGATGATTGCTCCGATTCTTGACGAAGTCGCCACCGAGTATGCCGGCAAGCTCAAGGTAGCCAAAGTCAACATCGACGACAATCAGGCAACCCCCGCCAAGTACGGCATCCGCGGCATTCCGACGCTGATGATTTTCAAGAACGGCAACATCGAAGCAACCAAGGTTGGCGCACTATCCAAGTCCCAACTCGCTGCCTTTATTGACAGCAACCTGTAATCTCCGTAGTCTGCCGGCCTGAAGGTGCGTCCTGCATCTTCAGGCAGATGTACCGGCCCAGTGCCCAGACATCACTCCCCACCCAAAAGCTCTCAAGCTATTGCGCCCCCGGTTTCGGGCAGCAGCCCGGCCCATAATTGATTGGCGCCACACACTCCTACATGCAACTTTCTGAACTAAAAACACTACACGTCAGCAAACTGCTGGACATGGCCACCGAACTGGCCATCGAAAACGCCAACCGCATGCGCAAGATGGAGCTGATCTACTCCATTCTGAAAGCCAAGGCCAAAAACGGCGAAACCATTTACGGCGATGGCACACTGGAAGTCCTGTCGGACGGCTTCGGCTTTCTCCGCTCGGCCGACACCTCCTACCTCGCCAACCCGGATGACATCTACGTCTCCCCGTCGCAAGTCCGCCGCTTCAACCTGCGTACCGGCGATACCGTCGAAGGTGAAATCCGTACGCCAAAGGATGGCGAACGCTACGTCGCGCTGACCAAACTGGATCGTATCAACGGTTTCCCGCCGGAAGCCAACAAGAACAAGATCATGTTCGAGAACCTGACGCCGCTACATCCGACGCGTCACCTCAAACTTGAACGCGACATCAAGTCCGAAGAAAACATTACCAGCCGCGTTATCGACATGATCGCCCCGATCGGCTGCGGCCAGCGCGGCCTGCTCGTCGCTCCGCCGAAGACCGGCAAGACGGTGATGCTGCAGAACATCGCCCACGCGATCACCGCCAACCATCCGGAAGTCACCCTGATCGTCCTGCTCATCGACGAGCGCCCGGAAGAAGTCACCGAAATGACCCGTACCGTCAAGGGTGAAGTCGTTGCCTCAACCTTCGACGAACCGGCCACCCGTCACGTCGCGGTCGCCGAAATGGTCATCGAGAAAGCCAAGCGCCTGGTCGAGCACAAGAAGGATGTCGTCATCCTGCTCGACTCGATCACCCGCCTCGCCCGCGCCTACAACACCGT
>NZ_JAVHPH010000351.1:2527-8655 GCF_036170495.1 Azonexus sp. | reverse complement strand
ATGTCGTCATCCTGCTCGACTCGATCACCCGCCTCGCCCGCGCCTACAACACCGTGCAGCCGGCCTCCGGCAAGGTGCTGACCGGCGGCGTCGACGCCAATGCGCTGCAAAAGCCCAAGCGCTTCTTCGGCGCCGCGCGCAACATCGAGGAAGGCGGTTCGCTAACCATCCTCGCCACCGCCCTGATCGACACCGGCTCGCGCATGGACGAAGTGATCTACGAAGAATTCAAGGGCACCGGCAACTCCGAAATTCACCTTGATCGCCGCATGGCCGAGAAGCGGATGTACCCGGCGGTCAACGTCAACCGCTCCGGCACCCGCCGCGAAGAGCTGCTGTTGAAGCCAGACGTCCTGCAGAAGATGTGGGTGCTGCGCAAGCTCTGCTATCCGATGGACGATCTCGAAGCGATGGAATTCCTGCTCGACAAGGTCAAGTCGACCAAGGGCAACCAGGAGTTTTTTGATGCCATGCGCCGCGGCTAATAAAAACATTGCAAGCCGGTGATTATTCAACGATAATCTTCGGCTTACCAGATCGGCCACATCCGCCGGTCGCTTGACTTAAGGACTAAAGATGAAAGCCAACATCCATCCGGATTACAACGAAATTCAGGTGACTTGCTCTTGTGGCAGCACATTCACCACCCGTTCGACCATGAAGAAAGCCCTTCACGTCGAAGTTTGCGCGCTCTGCCACCCGTTCTACACGGGTAAACAAAAGATCGTCGACACCGCCGGTCGTGTCGAGCGCTTCAACCAGAAATTCGGCGCCATGCGCGGCAAGGCTGCTGCCTGATCGGCACGAACCACGGTATAAAAGGCAGCCTGATGGCTGCCTTTTTCATTTCTGGCTGACATGTCTGCTTTTCTCGCCCTGATTCGCGATACCTTGCGGCGCGGTATTCGCCTGCCTCCCGCCGGCTGGATACTCACCGCCATCCTGGCCTTCTATGTACTGGCCGGCCTGTTCGGCCGCGACCCATGGAAGGGCGAAGACGCCATCCACATTGGCGCCGCCTGGCACATGCTGAATTTTGGCGACTGGCTATCGCCCGATCTGGCGGGTCGTCCTTTCCACGAACCCCCGCTCTATTACTGGAGCGCAGCCCTAACCGGCAAACTATTCGGCTGGTTGCTGCCGCTACATGAAGCCATGCGGCTGGCCAGTGGCATCTGGGTGGCTCTGGCGCTGATGGGGCTCTACTACGCCGGTCGCGAGCTGTACGGCGAAGACAGCGCGGCAGCCAGCCCGCTCCTGCTGGCCGGCTGTGCCGGGCTACTTTTCCACGCCCACGATGCGCAGCCGATGCTGATCGCACTGGCCGCCTACGCGGGCGGCCTGGGTGCGCTCGCCACGATTGGCCGAAAACCACGCCTGACCGGGGTTTTCTATGGTCTGGCAGTGGCTGGCAGTCTACTCGGAACCGGCATCGCCCCAACCCTGCCACTGCTTGCCATTGCCCCCATCGCCTGGTGGTTGTCCCCCGACCGCCCCAAGGCGCTACATACCCTGCTGATAGGCCTGGGCCTCGCCACCGTCCTTATCCTGCCCTGGCCGCTACTGCTTCTTTACCTCGAACCGAGCCGCTTCCACGGCTGGCTGGCCACTGAACTGGCGCCGCTGAAAACCCCGTTTTCGCTTGCTGGCGGCGGCCGTTTTCTTGCCATGCTGCCGTGGTTCGCCTTCCCGGCCATTCCCCTCGCCGGATGGACCCTGTGGATCCGGCGCAAGAATCTCAAGGCAGCGGAGCAATTGCTGCCCCTCGCTTTTTTCCTGATGACGTTGTTGTTGCTGGCCTGGGCTTACCGTCCACGGCAAATTCCCGCCCTGCTGCTGTTGCCACCGCTGGCGCTTCTCGCCACGCCCGGCGCCCTGGCCTTGCGGCGCGGTTCGGCCAATGCCTTCGACTGGTTCGCGATGTCGACCTTCAGTGTCTTTATCGGCATTGTCTGGCTAGGCTGGTCGGCCATGGTTCTCGGCTGGCCGGGGCAGATGGCCAGGCGCGCCCTGGTGCTGCGCCCGGGCTTCACTGCACACTTCGATCTACTCGCGCTGGCCATCGGTTTGGCAGCAACGGCGTGGTGGATCTGGCTGATTCTCACCGCCCCGCGCTCTCCCTATCGCAGCCTGACGCACTGGACGCTGGGCTGCACGACGCTGTGGCTGCTGGCGACGACACTGATCATGCCGTGGTTCGATTTCAACAAATCCTATCGCCCGGTCGCCCAGGCCATCGCCCAGGCCCTGCCGGCCGATCATGGCTGCCTGGCTGAACGCAAACTGAACGAAACCCAGCTCGCCTCGCTGTCCTATTTCGTCGGCATTGAACCGTCGGCGGAAGAGTCGAAAGCCGGACAGGCGTGCAACTGGTTGCTGGTCGTTGGCGACACCCGCCGCGAACTGGCGGCGCCCAATGGCCAGTGGGCCAAGGTCTGGGAAGGCAACCGCCCGGGCGACCGCAAGGAAACGTTCCGGCTATTCCGGCGCTAACGACAGCGGTTGCGGCGCGATCACCCTTTCAGGAAATGCGCGCGGTAATACTTCATTTCGTCGATTGATTCGTAAATGTCAGCCAGCGCCGTGTGCTTGCTCTTTTTCTTGAAGCCTTTGTAGATCTCCGGCTGCCAGCGCTTGCAGAGCTCTTTCAGGGTGCTGACATCAAGATTGCGGTAATGAAAAAAAGCTTCCAGCGTCGGCATGTAGCGGGCCATGAACCGACGATCCTGACCGATGGAATTGCCGCACATCGGCGAATGACCGGCCAGCGAATATTTCTTCAGAAATTCCAGCGCCTCGGCCTCGACGGCCGCCTCATTCATCGTAGACGCCTTGACCTTGTCGATCAGGCCGGAACGACCGTGGGTTTTCTGGTTCCAATCATCCATACCGGCGAGAATTTGATCGGTCTGATGGACAACCCAGGCGGGCGACTCGGCGACCATGTCGAGCTCCGAATTGGTGACGACCATGGCCATTTCGATAATCCGGTCGCCATCCGGGTTCAGACCGGTCATTTCCATGTCCAGCCAGACGAGGTTGTTTGCAGTGCCTGCCATATAATTGCCCGAATCCTTGAAAACCGCGATTTTCGCACAGCTTTGGTCCCCTATCCGTGACACCTGACTTCACTTTCATTTTTCTGCTTTTTTTCGGGTTGACCGTAGCAGTCCGCCTCTGGCTCAAACTGCGCCACATCCGTTTCGTCGCTGCCCATCGCCACGCCGTGCCGGCCGATTTTGCCGAACGCATCGCCTTGCCGGCCCATCAAAAAGCGGCTGATTACACGGTCGACCGCAGCAAGACGGCCATTGTCGGCACGCTAATCGAGGCGGTGGTGCTGCTCGCTTTCACCCTCGGTGGCGGCCTCGCTGCCCTGCACGATTTCTGGTCGCTCCGCCTGGACGGCCTCGCCTACGGCCTGGCCATGATCTTCAGCGTGATGGTCATTTCCGGCCTGATCGACCTGCCCCTCTCGCTGTACAGCCAGTTCGTCATCGAGGCCCGGCACGGCTTCAACCGGATGACCCTCGGCCTGTTCTTTGCCGACCGGCTCAAACAGACGCTGCTCGGCATCGCCATCGGCGCCCCGGTGATTGCCGCCGTCCTCTGGCTGATGGGCGCCATGGGCCAATACTGGTGGCTTTACGTCTGGCTGTTCTGGTGCGGCTTCAACCTGCTCATCATGTTCGTTTACCCGACCTGGATCGCGCCGCTCTTCAACACGTTCTCGCCGCTCGAAGACGGCGAGATGAAAGCGCGCATCGAAGCCCTGCTCACCCGCTGCGGCTTCCGTTCCTCCGGCCTTTTCGTCATGGACGGCTCGAAGCGCTCCAGCCACGGCAATGCCTACTTCACGGGCTTCGGCAACACCAAGCGCATCGTCTTCTTCGACACCCTGCTCGCCCGCCTCGAACCATCTGAAGTCGAAGCCGTGCTGGCCCACGAACTCGGCCATTTCCGCAAAAAACACGTCGTCAAGCACCTGCTCCTGATGTTCGCCGGCTCGCTCGCTTTCCTCTGGCTGCTTGGCCAATTGATCGACGCCCCGTGGTTCTATGCCGGCCTCGGCGTGGCGGCCCAAAACACGGCGCTGGCCCTGATCCTGTTCTTCCTCGTCATGCCGGTATTCACCTTTCCGCTCAGCCCACTCATGAGCCAGCTATCCCGTCGCCACGAATTCGAGGCCGATGCCTACGCGGCGCAACACGCCGCCGCCAGCGACCTCATCCGCGCCCTGGTCAAGCTCTATCAGGACAATGCGTCGACCCTGACCCCCGACCCCCTGCATTCGCTGTTCCACGATTCCCACCCGCCGGCCGCGCAGCGCATCGCGCACCTGCAAATTCAGGAGAAACCCGCATGAAAACAGTCAGCGTACTGCTTGCCGCCTCCCTGACCGCCCTGCCGGCACTCGCCGCCGAACCGTGGGGCAAGGCCGACCCCAAAATCGGCAAGGAACATCACGACAAAGCCTGCGTCACCTGCCATGTCCGCCTCTACGGCGGCGATGGCAGCAAGATGTACACTCGCGACGGTCGCTTGCTATCGACCCAGCTCGATGTCCTGCAACGCGTCGCCACCTGCAACGCAATGACCAAGGCCGGCTGGTTCCCCGAAGAAGAAGCCGAAGTCGCCGCCTACCTGAACCAGCAGTACTACCACTTCAAAAACTGATGGAAGGCCGCGTCATTGCCGCCCACGGCCGCCAGTACGTTGTCGAACTGGCCGACGGCTCACGCCTGCCTTGCTTCCCGCGCGGCAAGAAAAGCGATGTCGCCTGTGGCGATCGCGTCGATATAAAGCAGACCTCCGACGACCAGGGCGTCATCGAGGCGATCCAGCCGCGCAGCAGCCTGCTCTACCGCTCCAACGAAATCCGCCAGAAACTGATCGCCGCCAATGTCGATCAACTGGTCATCGTCGTCGCCACCGAACCCGCCTTCTCCGACGAACTGATCGCCCGCGCCCTGGTCGCCGCCGAAAGCGAGGAAATCGCGCCGCTCATCGTCCTCAACAAGTGCGACCTCGCCGACAAGCTGCCAGCCGCCCGCCAGCGCCTGGCGGTACTCGCTGACCTCGGCTACCGCGTCCTCGAACTATCCGCCCGCCAACACGCCGAAGACCTGCGCCCCTACCTCGCCAACCAGACCAGCGTCCTCGTCGGCCAATCCGGCATGGGCAAATCGACGCTGGTCAATGCGCTGATCCCCGAAGCCCGCGCCGCCACCCGCGAAATATCGCAGGCCCTCGACTCCGGCAAGCACACGACCACCCACGCCACGCTCTACCATCTCGATGCCGACAGCCATCTGATCGATTCACCCGGCCTGCAGGAATTCGGTCTCGGCCACCTCGACCGGCAGGAAATCGAACACGCCTTCCCGGAGTTTCGCCCTTACCTCGGTCAATGTCGCTTCCGCGACTGCCATCACAGCCGTGAGCCGGATTGCGCCCTGATTGCTGCGGTCGACGGGAAAAAAATTGATAAAACGCGCTTTGCCATTTTTCACCGCATCGTCGGAAGCCAGGGCCCGGCCTGAAAAACAAGCGGGCAGCAGGTCCGTAGCAACCGATGACCGCTGGCTGCGATAGCAATTTCCCGGCCACAAGGTGATAATTCTGAGAAATTCGCCACGATCGGGCGACAGGAGACAAAAAAAATGGGCGCCAACCCGCCGACCATACTCATCGTCGATGACACGCCGGAAAACCTCAGTGTTCTCGGTGAGTTATTGCAACCCGCGTATCACGTCCGCGCCGCCAACTCCGGCCGACGCGCGCTGCAGATCGCGCACGGCAGCCCGACCCCGGACCTCATCCTGCTCGACGTCATGATGCCGGAAATGGACGGCTACGATGTCCTCGCCGAGTTACAGGCGACCCCGGCCACACGCAATATCCCGGTCATCTTCGTCACGGCCATGGACGGCACCGAAGACGAAGAACGCGGCCTCGACCGTGGCGCCGTCGACTACATCACCAAGCCGATCCGCCCCAGCATTGTCCTCGCCCGCGTCCGAACGCAACTCGACCTCAAGGAGGCGCGCGACATCCTGCGCGACAAAAACAGCTATCTCGAAGCCGAAGTCATGCGCCGCATGGGTGAAAACCAGCTCATCCAGGAA
>NZ_JAVHPH010000351.1:0-2427 GCF_036170495.1 Azonexus sp. | reverse complement strand
CTATCTCGAAGCCGAAGTCATGCGCCGCATGGGTGAAAACCAGCTCATCCAGGAAGTCAGCATCCATGCCCTGGCCCGTCTGGCCGAAACGCGCGACCCGGAAACCGGCAAGCACCTGCGCCGCACCCAGGAATACGTCCTGACACTGGCCAGGGCGCTGCGCTCCCACCCGCGCTTCACCAGCTACCTCGACGAACGGACGATCAACGCGCTGGCCCAGTCCGCCCCGCTCCACGACATTGGCAAGGTCGGTATCCCCGACCACATTCTCCTCAAGCCTGGCAAACTGACGCCGGAAGAGTGGGAGATCATGAAAACCCATGCCGAACTGGGCAGCAACGCCATTGCCCAAGCCGAGGCCGATGCCGAGAAACCGGTCGAATTTCTCGCCATCGCCAAGCTCATCGCCCGCTCCCACCACGAAAAGTGGGACGGCAGCGGCTATCCGGACGGACTCGCCGGCGACCGCATCCCGATTGCCGCCCGCCTCATGGCGCTGGCCGACGTTTTCGACGCCCTGACCTGCAAACGCGTCTACAAGCCAGCCTTCTCCTTTGACGAAGCCTACCGCATCATCGTCGAAGGCAAAGCCAAGCATTTCGATCCCGACGTCGTGGACGCCTTTATTCAGGAATACGCCACTTTCATGACCATCGCCAAGACCTACGCCGAGTAGACGATGCGCAGCGCCCCCCGGCTCCGCAGTCAGCAAAAAGAATTACGCTCGGCCATCGCCCAGGTCGTCCTGCCCTACGTCGCGCTCGCGGCACTGTGGATTCTCGTCTCGGATCAACTCCTTGCCTACCTGATCACCGATGCCGACCGGCGCATCACGGCAAGCATGCTGAAGGGCTGGTTCTTCATCGCCATCACGGCCGGCCTCCTCTCGCTGCTGCTTTACCGGCTGCTGCGCGAGAACCTGGCGCGCCGCGCTGCCGCCGAAGAGGCCCAAATCCTGATCGAGCGGGAACGCGGCCACCTGCGTACCCTGTTCGACACCATCCCCGACCTCGTCTGGCTAAAGGACCCTGATGGCGTCTATCTCAGTTGCAACAAGCGCTTCGAGCAGTTCTTCGGCGCTGACGAAGCGAGCATTCGCGGCAAAACCGACTTCGATTTCGTCGACCCTGAACTGGCCAAATTCTTCCGCGCCAATGATCTCGCCGCGCTGCTCGCCAAAGGGCCGTGCCGCAACGACGAGTGGGTCACCTTTGCCAGCGACGGCCATCGTGAACTGCTGGAAACGACCAAGGCGCCGATCCACGACAGCACCGGGCAGCTGATTGGCGTGCTCGGCATCGGCCGCGACATGACCCAAACCCACGAATTGCAGGAACGGTTCACCGTCGCCTTCAACGGCAGCCCGGCGGCCATTTCGCTGACCACGCTGGACAACGGCACATTTCTCGAGGTCAACCCGCGCTACCAGCAGCTTCTCGGCTGGCAACGGGACGAGCTGATTGGCCACAGCGCACTCGATTTTCATTTATGGCCGAGCCCCGAGGGCCGAAAAAAATGGCGCGACCAATTGCTGGAAACGGGCCTGCTCCAGGACTATCAGACCGAGTGGCAGCAACGCGACGGGACGCCAATCGAAATCAGCCTTTCCGCCGAAATCGTGCACCTCGGCGGCAATCCCTACATCCTCGCCTTCATCCTCGACATTTCCGAGCGCAAACGCGCTGCCGCGCAAATCGCCCAGTTGCAGGAACGTCTCGCCATCGCCTTCCGTGCAGCACCGGTCGCCGCCTGCATCACGCGCGTTGCCGACGGCAAAATGATCGATGTCAACGAACGATTGCTCAGTGAATACAGTGCGACGCGCGAGGAACTGATCGGCAAAACCACCATCGAGACCGGACTCTGGCACGCCGAAGACCGGGCGCAAATGATCGAGATACTCCAACGCGACGGCTACGTCGTCAATTTCCACAGCGTTGGTATCGGCCGCGACGGACGGCGGCGACAAATCAGTCTTTCCACCGCCAAAATAGAAGTCAATGACGAGCCGCATATCGTCGTCTACATCGTCGACATCACCGACCGCCGCGCCGCCGAACAAGCGCTGCGCGAACGCGAAGAAATCTTCCGCAGCATCGTCACCCAGGCCAACGACGGCATCTGCCTGATCGATCCGGAAACGCTCGGCTTTATCGAAATCAACGATGCGGTCATTCGTAACCTCGGTTATAGCCGCCGCGAATTTGCCGGCATCAATCTGCTCGACCTGCAGGTGGACACAACGGAAACCGAACTTCGCGCCTTGCTCGCGGAGATCATCGGCCTCGGCAACGCCATCTTTGAGCGTCGGCACCGGCGCCGCGACGGCAGCATCCAGATTGCCCGGATCGCCGCCGCGGCTGTCCGGGTCGGCGAGGGCATCAAGGTATCGGCCATCTGGCAGGACATCACGGAAGCCAAGCAGAC